>JBJETW010000015.1:0-2111 GCA_051883515.1 Candidatus Onthoplasma sp. | reverse complement strand
CAGACCGAAAGAATGACGAGAAAACATATATTTGCAGGTGTTTCTCTAAAAAGCCTTAAAAATAAGTGCTTTTAGAGGCATCAAGTGGCAAATAGTTTCTCGCTTATCCTGTATACTAAATATAATCTACATTTCCATCTCATAACCACCATCTTCTTGGATTAAACCTTCTTCTTTCAATCTCTTGAAATGGACTTCTTCAAGGTTTCTCATAAACTCTTGAAATGAGTGGATTGCTTCGTATTCTACAAGACGATTTAGATAAATACATTGGTCTAAAAGTTGCGACAATTTTTGTCTTTGCTTAGCTTTTTCCATTTTGTATTTAGCATTAAGATTTGTTCTTTCAAACTCCAATTTTTTAATTTCTAATGCTTGTTTAATTACAATGCCACCAAGTCGTCTATATAGGTCTTTTTGCATTTGGTCGCCAATGGTTGATGTTTGTTTATAACCATTCCTTTTGCAATATTTATCTATGGTGTCTTGCTTTTCTTTTAGTGCGTCATCAAAGTAATTTTTCTCTTTTTTTATCCTATAATTGTGTTTAAGAATATAGTCTGAAATCTTATCAATCTGTGGTTGCAGGTGTGCCATATTTTCAGAGTTATAATATAAGTGTCCTTCGGGCGGAAAGTTGTTTGAAAGTTTAACAAGCATAGATTTTAGTTTAAGTCCAGATACTTCGTTAAACACTTCATTTGCTTCCTTAATTAGGTTTGTTCTAATCCTTATCTCTCTTGCTTTAAAATCGGTTGCGCAGAGCTCCATATTGGCTTTAAATTCGTCCATAGCAAAGCAAGATAGCCTTCCCATAGAGAAACCCTTTCCGTGGTCTGTAAGTCGCTGTGGTTCCTTCTCAAAGAAGATTAAATGAATATGTCGGTTATCGGTGTTTTCGTGCAATCCTGCAAACCATTCAATGTTGTCTGGATTAAGTCCTGCTCGTTTGAAAAACTTTGGTAATTCGCTTTGCATAATGTTTTTTGCTTGTTCAAAATTATTACACCAATTAAGTCCAAATCGTTCTTCAAAACTAACAACACCAGACCAAATAACAGATTCGGTTTCTCGCAAGTGTTCTCGGGTTAGAGCAATTTGCTTTTTGTTCATTTTGCCATCTTGATTGAAAATCCCACTAGACGTTGTGCTGTTGTTTGAATATTCCACAAAGTCAATATTCTTCAAATCTTTAATACCTGTATCAATGTATTTCATATAGTCGTTGTATTTGTTTGAAGAATAGAATTTTCTCTTGTCTTGCATTTCTGGATTGTTAGGGTAATTAGGTAAACAAAATTCAAGCATAAAATTTACATTAGGGACTTCTTTACCTTCTGCCATTTAACAAATCCTTTTTAGTTTGAGCTCTTAATACTTCAAGGTCATAGTCGGTTGGCTCGTATTTCCAATCGCCACCATAACTTCTTAAATTTATTCCTGTGGATTTTAAGAGTAGTTTAGTGTTAAGATTTGTCATAGCTTGATTTGTTAGAACTTCACCTGTGGTTTCTGCAAAGTAAGATTTTTGACCTTTCTCAATCTTGTCTAGTTTCTCATCAACTCCTTGCATATATCTTCTAATCTCTGAAAAGTTAATGCTGTTGTTGATTTGACTATCTCCAAGCATTTTCTCGGCACCTATTAGAGCAAAGTGTCTAATAGTGTCTGTTTTGTTGCCAATCATTGGCATAAATTTTTCCATAGCACGATTAAGTAAATCGGCTTGGTCTTTGTCATACACTCTAACGGTGTATTTTTGCATTACATCTTGTCGTGTAATCTTCGGCATTTGTTATCCTCCTAGTTTAATATTTTTTGTTTTTGCTTCTTGTGTGTGATATTGTTTTTGTTTTAATCCTCCTTTTGTTAAAATTTTTTTACACAACAAAAAAAAGAAATCTCGGTGGTTTAGATTTCTTTTCAGTTTTTTCTATTCAATTAAAGGGGCAATTAATTTTTTATCCCTCTATATATAAGGACAATTTTTCAGTAAAAATTAAGGCAAAATTGAGTTTTTATTAAAAATTTCTTTTAATTTTGTTTTTTTAGTGCCTTTTCTTGTAGTTCTTCAACAAAATCTTCAACCATTTTAACAACTTGTAAGAAAT
>JBJETW010000014.1:0-109677 GCA_051883515.1 Candidatus Onthoplasma sp. | reverse complement strand
AAGGTTGTCCTTCATGGAATGTGGGCAAACGCCCAAAAGAGAAGTTTCAACACACTTGTTGAAACGATAATAACGGGCGATTTGCGTTCTTAACATTTATCCAATTTTGGAAAAGAAGTAATGAAGGAAAAACTTTTTAAGGTTGTCCTTCATGGAATGTGGGCAAACGCCCAAAAGAGAAGTTTCAACACACTTGTTGAAACGATAATAACGGGCGATTTGCCCACATGCGGATATGGCGGAATGGCAGACGCGCCAGATTCAGGTTCTGGTGGGAGCAATCCCTTGCAGGTTCAACTCCTGTTATCCGCACCAAAAATTATATTTTTATTTTAGATTTTGGAGTAAATTTATGTCTATTGAAAAGGTTAAAGAATATTTAAAAAAATTCGGTTTTGAGAATCGAATTATAGAATTAAAAGAGTCTAGTGCAACTGTTTTGGAAGCAGCCAAAGCATTGGGTTGCTCTAGCGGGGAAATTGCAAAAAGTTTGACTTTTAAAGTTCATGATAGAATTGTTATGATTGTTGTGGACGGTGAACATAAAATTGATAATGCAAAATTTAAACTTGAATTTAGTGTAAAACCAACAATGCTTAAATTCGAAGAAGTGGAAGCAGAAGTTGGTCATTCTGTTGGCGGAGTTTGCCCTTTTGCTGTAAACCAAAATGTTGAAATTTATTTGGACGAAAGTTTGAAACTTCATGAAAGGGTTTTCCCAGCATGCGGAAATTCTCACAGCGCAATTTGTCTAACAATTTCTGAACTCGAACTTTTAAGCAACTTTAAAAAATGGGTTGATGTGTCAAAAATTTAACTTGAAATAATATTAAATTTTATAACTTTGTTAATGAATACAAGAAATTGGACACATGTTTATTTTTGATTAAATTTTCAAAAACTACTTTACATTTGAATTTTTGGAAGTTATAATGAAGACATATTTTGGGAGAGATTATGACAGAATTTAGATATGACACGCAACTTTTGATTGAAGGAACAGATTTGGACGAAGATAAAATTAGAGATTATTTTTTAAAAAACTTTAAAGGTGATTGTTTAATTGCGGTTGGAGACAACACTCTTATCAAAATTCATTTCCACACAAATGAACCTTGGGACGTTCTTTCTTATTGTTCAACTTTGGGAGAAATTTTTGACATCGTGGTTGAAGATATGGATAGACAATCTCGTGGGTTAAAAGGTTAATTTCAATTTGTGTTTTAAGACAAGAAAATTAAAATTTCAGCAAAAATAAATCCTGACATTCGTTGACAAGATTTATTTTTTTTGTTATTCTAAGTTCAGTAGGAAATTAAATGCAACCCTAACGAGCAATCGCTCAACCCTTCGCAAATCCTATCCTTGTTTGCGATTTTTTTATTGTTAAACAAGATAATTTAAGAAATAAAAATTATTAAAAGGAGAACGATAATGAAACAGACATTTCAACCAAAGAAAAGACAACGTTCAAAAGTTCATGGTTTCAGAGCAAGAATGAAAACTTTGTCTGGAAGAAGAGTTTTGAAACACAGAAGAAACAAAGGTAAAAAAGAATTGACAAAATAATATGTTAAAAAAAGTAAACAGACTTAAAAAAAAGAAGGAATTCAATTACATTTACAAGAAAGGTGAGATGATACATTCAAAAGATTTCACAATTCATTTTGTTCGTGCATTTAAACCTTATGTTCAAATTGGAATTTCTGTGTCAAAGCAAGTGGGAAACAGCGTTGTTAGAAGCAGGGTTAAACGAATAATTAGTGAAGCTTGCAGACTCAACATTGATAGTTTTGCAGTCAAAAATTATGTCATAACAGCAAAGAAAGAAATTGTTGACAAAAAATCAACAGACATTGAAACTGAATTGTTATCAGTTTTAAAAAAACACGGATTGTTAAAACAAGGAACGACGAATGTTTAGAATTTATTATATTTTGACTTATCCGCTGACTCTTTTATGTTTAGGTCTGATTTGGGTTTACCAAAAAATCATAAGACGCATGGTGGGAAGAAGTTGTCATTTCATTCCAACATGCAGTGTTTACGCATGGAAATCAATTCGAGAATTTGGAGCAATTTGGGGAGGAATTTTAACCCTTAAACGTTTGCTAAAATGTTCACCAAATGGCAAATCAGGGATTGATTATCCAAAATTAAATTTAGTGGGAAATTATAAATGGAAATGTTAAATGGAATGGGCATGCTTTTAAAAAGTGACCTTTGGACAATCATTATAGATGGTTTTTCTAAATGGATAATTAATTATGGTTGGATGATTGTTGTGTTCACAATCATTTTAAAATTGGTTATGAGTCCGCTCGACATTCTTCAACGTAGAGCAAATCAAAAACAATCGCGATTCATGGCTTTGATGCAACCAGAGATGGACCAAATTAAGAAAAAATATGGAGATGACCCAAAAAGAGTCAATGAAGAGCAGGCAAAATTATATAAAAAATACAATGTAAATATGGGCGGAATGTGCTTTTCTATGCTCATAACGATGGTTGTTTCATTTGTTGTGTTTTTAACTTTGTTTGGAAGTTTAAAAGCATATGGAAACGACAAATTAAATTCAACTTATCATCAACTTGATGTAAGATATCAACAAGCGGAAGTTTATGCTAACGAGAATTATTCAACTCCTGAGGATATTGATGCATATATTTCAGCAGAGATTAAAAAAGAATATGAAAATATTCAGAAAAAGAATTCTTGGTTGTGGGTTAAAAACGTTTGGAAAGGGGACAAGAAAACCAGTCAATTTGTAGATTTTAACACTTATGCAAATTACTACGGAATAAAGGACACTGAAACTGACCCAGCAAGAACAGAAGCACAAGCAAGATATCAAGTTATCACTCAAACTTTAACTGAAAATCAAAAAGACCAAAATGGATATTATGGTTTGATTATTTTGGCAGTTGTGGTGTCATTCTTAACTCAATTCTTGTCAGCAAAACTTCTAACTCCAAAAGGACAAAAACTCAGCGGAATGAACATGATTATGTTTATAGTTATTCCTATATCAATGGCATTATTTGCTTGGAATTCAAACGTTGTGTTCACATTGTATATCATCACAAACTCAATTATGAGCACAATTATTTCAACGATAATTTCGTTAATTATGAATAGAAAAAATAAAAATGGAGAAGTAATCACTCCAAAGAAAAAAGTTGAAGTTGTTGAATACAGCAGAAATTATAAAAAATAATTTTAGCAAAATAAAAATCAAAGGAGAAATTTATGCAAATTGAAGCAACAGGTAAAAGTGTTGAAATTGCAATCCAAAATGGACTTTTGGAATGTGGAATGAAAAGAGAAGATGTTAACATAAAAGTTGTTGAAACAGGTGGTCTTTTCAAAAAAGCAAAGGTTATCCTTTCTTGGGGAGAATCTCAGGAAAAGCAAGAAGAAGTTGTAGAGTCTCATCTCGCTGAAGAGCAAATTAGCGAAGAAAAAGAGCAAGAAGAAATTGTTGAAGAAAAACCAGTTGAACCTGTTCAAAAACAAAAGAAACTTGTTGACACTAATAGGCTCGCAGAAAAATGTGTTGAATTCATGACTGGAATTGCAAAAATGTTTGATGAAAACGCAACAGTTGAAGCAACTCAAGGAGAAAATGAAGTTGCCGTTTCTGTTAAAGGTGAAAATCTCGGCAAACTTATTGGATTCCATGGTGAGACTTTAAATGCTTTCAAACTTTTGTTGACAGGTTTAAAATCAAAAGGTGAAGGAGCGGTTAGAATTTCACTCGACATAAATGGATATGTTGCAGACAAAAATGCCGACATTGTGGCTCTTGCAAATAAAACAGCAGAACAGGCAATCAAAATTGAAAGGAATATTCATTTGGACCCAATGAGCGCTTATGACAGACGAATTGTTCACCTTACTCTGCAAGATAGAGACGATGTGACAACTGAATCAACTGGAGAAGGCGAAAAACGACATGTCGTTGTAAAACCAATCTTTAAAAAATAAATTGAAGACTTTCGTGTGAAAGTCTTTTTTGTTGAAGTGTGTTTTTAGAAATTATAAAATTTAAAATTAAAGAAAAATGTTTTTCGTTGCCGTTGTTGTTTGACTTTTGTGTTTTCAGTTGATATACTAATCTAAAACTAAATTTGGAGATAAAAATGGATAATAACAATCAAATTAATATGAGCGAATTTGACATAAAAGTGGACAAAGTTAAAAGATTGGAAGAATCAGGAGAAAAAGCATACAAAGCAAAATTTCACAAAACTCACGAAATTCACGATTTGGAAAAATATGAACTTGGAACAAAAGTTAGCGTTGCTGGAAGAATGATTTTTAAAAGAACATTTGGAAAGTTGATTTTTGCTCGTCTTTATGCAATTGGAGACAATTTCAATTTTGACCCAACCGAACAAATTAGGACAAGTGTGCAAATAAGTTTAAGTCAGCAAATTGTTGGGGAAGTTGCTCTCGCAAAGTTTAAAGAATTTTGTGATGTTGGAGATTTTGTTGGAGTCAATGGAGAACTGGTTAGAACTCAAACTGGAGAATTGACTGTCCAAGTTGAGAGTTTTGAACTTTTGTCAAAAGCTCTTCGCGGTCTTCCAGAAAAATTCCACGGACTTGTGGATATTGACTCAAAATATAGACAAAGATATTTGGACATTATTTCAAACGAACAATCTAGAAAAGTTTTCATTGCAAGAAGCAGAGCAGTGTCATTTGTTAGAAGATTTTTGGAGGACAATGGATTTATTGAAGTTGAAACTCCAATTTTGCAAGTTAATGTGAGTGGAGCAAGCGCAAAACCTTTCTTCACACATCACAATGCACTCAACCTTGATTGCAACCTTAGAATTGCGTTTGAGACATGGCTCAAAATGGTCAATGCTGCAGGTTTTGACAAAGTTTTTGAATTAGGAAAAGATTTTAGAAACGAAGGAATGGACCCAACGCACTTGCAAGAATTCACTCAAGTTGAGTGGTACGCCGCATACTGGGATTTTGAAGACAATATTAAATTTTTCAAAAAGTTCATTCAAGAATTGATGAAATACACAATTGGAACAACAAAAATAACCGTTGCTGGCAACGAAGTTGATTTTGGAAAGGAAACTTGGGAAAGAGTTAACTATGTTGAAAAAATGAGAGAAATTTTAGGTTTTGATTTCCTTGCAATTGACGATGTTAACGAACTTATTGACAAAATTGTTGAAAACAAGGTTATGTCGAGAGAAGAACTTGAACCTTATAAGTCAAACAGAGCAGTCATTGATTATGTTTACAAGAAGTTGATTAGAAGCAAAATCGTCGGACCAACAATACTTTATAATTATCCTGCATTCTTAAAAACTCTTGCAAGAAGAAATGATGAAAACGACAAAATCACAGATGTTTTCCAAATTGTTGTTAATGGAGCAGAAATTTTGAACGCCTACAGTGAACTTGTAAATCCAATTCAACAAAGACAAGCGCTTATGGAACAACTTAAAGACAAGGCAAAAGGTGATGATGAGACAATGGATTTGGACGAAGATTTCTTGCTTGCAATGGAACATGGAATGCCTCCAATGTCAGGTTTGGGATTTGGAATTGACAGATTTATTATGATGATTTTCGACTTGCCAAACATTAGAGATGGAGTTTTGTTCCCAATCACAAAACCAAATGATAAAGTAGAATAAAAGGATAATAATGAAAATAACAATTTTAGGTGCCGGACGTTGGGCATCATGCATAGGACTATGTTTTGACAGGAAAAAGTATGATGTTCTTATGTGGGATTTAGATTTGGGGAGAGTTAACCCACTTTTCTTAACCCACACCAATAATTATGTCACGCTTTCAGATAGAGTTCATTTCACTCATGATTTAGAAAAAGCAGTAAATCATTCTGATATTATTGTGATTTCAATTTTAAGTCAAAAAGTTGATGAGTTTATGCAAAAGGTTAAACAAATCAAGGGTTATGACAAGAAAACATATGTTTTGTGTATGAAAGGAATTGAAGCGACAACAGGACGAAGACTCAGTGAAATTTTAATTGACAATGGAGTCGATAAGAATAAAATTGCAGTGTTTGTTGGCCCAGGGCACGTGCAATCAATTTCTGCTGGACAATCAACGCATATGACAATTTCTGCTTATGATTCAGAACTTGCAAAAAAACTTCAAAAAGTTTTTCAAAACGAGCACGGAATGAATGTTTCAATCACAAAAGATATTATTGGAACAGAAATTGGAGCGGCAGCAAAAAATGTTTATGGCATTGCGTCTGGGATATTGTCTGGTTCACATCTTGAACAAGAAAAAGGTCCGTTGTTGAGTGCTTCCACACATGAAATAGGCAACTTTATTCGTGCAATGGGCGGAGATTATAGGACAGCAAGTGGACTTGCTTTTGCTGGCGAAGTTGAGACAACATTCTTCAGTCCGTTCAGTAAAAATTTGACATACGGAAAAACAATTGCAGAACGAAAAACAACTGAGAATCTATCTGATGTGTTAGACGTAAATTCTGTTGAAGGAATTATGACCAGTCATGCGCTTATTAAAAAAATGGAAGAATTCAACAAAAAAGTTGATTCTTCAAACGAAATAAAAATGCCAATTGCAAAAGCAGTTAGTGACATTTGCAGTGGGAAAGTGCCATTGGAAAACGTTGGGAAATACATAAGTGAGAAAATCACAGAATCATTAAATATAGATTGATGAAAAACAGCAAATTAGATATAAAAAAAGACCTTTATCAAATAAGATAAAAGTCTTTTTTGTTAATCCAAATAATTTTTAGAGTGACTGTTAGATTGTTTAACTGCCATCTTCCACGCGACGCGATAATATTTGAAGTAGAAATCCCTTAACTTTTTGCTAGTTTTGAAAAAATTATTTTTGATAATTTTGTTTGCAATGCCACGATATAAAAATGTTTTTCTTTCATTTGTTATATCTTTAAATTTTTTAACAATAATATTTCCTTTTTTAATTTCTTCATTAATTTTTTTATAAACATTATCAATTTTTTCTAATCTATCAAAATATATTTGCGACGTTGAATAATATATTCCGTTGGTATTTGATTTTATAAAATTATTATCGTTACAGTGATAAACAAAACCTGACAATCCATCATACAAAATTTTAAGTTGGTTTTTAAATTGTTCTTCATAATAAACAATGCCATCATCTCCAACCCAAGCAGTCACAATATTGATGTCCATATCTCTAATGTATAAAAGCGAGTAGGCATAGTTGTTCGTTATGTATGCACATTTGATTTCAGGATTTTCATTGCATTTTGAAATGACATCTAATTTTAAAAGATTTTCTTTTACTGAACCATGATAAAAATCAATCATAATTAAATTATACAAAATAATTTTGACAAAGTAAATAGTTTTAAAAATTATTGAAAAATTAAATTATTTTTTTGTTTTGTCTAATAAAATTCCACCAGAGCCCAAAGGATAAACTGGTGGAATTTTATTGTTCTATTTAAAAATTGTTAACGCTTTACAATAATTTTTTCTCCACCTTCCATAACGAGTGGGAGATTTTTGTTATACATAGTTAAAGTTTCTGGACTGATTTTAATTCGCTTGCAAATATCCCACATGCTTTCGTTTGGTCGGGCGATGAAAATTTGGAAATCTACATTAGAAAAGTCCAAAGGTTTTCCGATTGTAAGGTTGTCGATAATTTCTTTTTCGCATTTTTCAAAGCAAGATAATCTAAGCATTACTTCATATTCCAATTCGATGATTGTTCCCCTTCTCGCTTTGTGCTTGCAAGACATTATTGAAATTGAAGGGTGAACACAAGTTGATTCTGACATTTCAATTTTTGTGTTAATAACAAAAGGCAATTCCGCATTTTTGTTTTTATATTCTTTGTTTTCGTCAATGTATATGATTTGAGATGTGATAATTCCTTCAACATACAATTGTCCATCTTTAACATATTGATTTGTAATGTCTGGACAAATATTAAGGTTGGAAACAATGTCTTCAATGGCAGTTTCGTCATCAGCAAGCGAAATTTCACCATACACATTTTCTGTCATGGAATTTTTTGTTAAATCTTTTACATATTCTCTGTTTGATGAACTCAAACTTATTTCATTGTCTGTTGAATATAAATCATCAACAAGGTCAATAGACACTGGTCTTAAAATGACTCCATTAACTTTAATTTGACTTACGGCACTCACAATTGTTGCATCGTCTTCTTGCTCGGTTGTGATTTGTGTTGAAAAATTGTTGGTTGTAAAATACAAGTCAGTCAAATCTTCGCTATTTAATCCGTTTATCTCTATATCTGTTTTAAAATTTGAAATCTCGTTGAGTTCTTTTATGCTGTTGTCATCGCCATCATTAACTTCATATAAAAGTGAAGAATAAATTTTTCCGTCCACTATTACAAAACCATCTTTTGCTGTTGTAGTTTCAATCACGATTTCATTATTTATTGACAAAACTTTTGAAATTGGTTGTTTAAATTCAAAATTTAAAGTGTGGTCAAAATTTGTTTTTACAACCCCTGAAATAGATGTGGTTTTTATTTCGCTCTTTTTTACAATCATATTTTCAATGTTTGTTAAATTGTTTGATAGCGCCAAATTTAAATATAAGACAGGGGTCATATTTAATTCACAGTTGATTTTTAGGTTGGCATCTTTTGAAAGAACAGAATTCACACAAGATATATTTGTGAGCACAATTTGACTGTCGGCAGTTATTCCGTTATCTAAAATTGCTTCTGAAAAAGGTTGGCTTGTGGAAATTGTGTTGGTTATGTTATCTGTATCTACATAGACAACTTTTACACCCAACTTTCCATTTATAATTGCTTTGCCATTTCCGCATTCAACCGCTTCGTCAAAAAGACAACAATCGATTCCTAAAATTGTTTTAATATTTACATTGCTGTCTATTGGTAAAGTTATTGTGGTTGCAAAATTTTGTCCAGTGAGATTTTTTGTGTATGATAATTTTATGGTGTCATGATTTTCTTCCATGTTTCCCTCCGCTTATTTAATATATAAAATCTGTTTGGAAAATATGATTATAAAAAATCATTCGTGCAAAAATAATAAAAATGAAATTTGTTTATAAAATATTTTTAATATTATTAAATGTTTTTAGTTTAGTTTATTAATGACATAATTTAATTGAATTTTTCTTTATTCGAAAATTATGGTTAAAATATTCTATTTAAAAATAAAAAATCCACATTTATTATTTAATTTTACAATTTAAAAAAAATATTCGACAAAATCATAGTTAAATATAGAAAAAATATTAAAAACAAGCAAATAAAATGATTTTTCTCTTTGTGGTTTTGTGTTGTTTTTTGTTATTATTTAATCGTGTGCACTACATAAAAATAAAGGAGAATATATGAAGAAAATTTCAATTATACTTGCCGATGAAGACGAAAATGTTTTAAATGAATTAAAAGAAAATTTTTCAAATGATAAGTACGAAGTGTTGTCGACCACTTCTGATGGAGAAGAATTAATTTCAATGGTAAATGAAAAAAATCCAGACGTGGTTATCACTGACATCGTTTTGAAAAAATGCGACGGATTCAAAGTTTTGGAAGCAATTGGCAAAAAGCAAGATACAAGTGTAATTGTTCAATCTTCTCTTTCTATGGACGGATTTATAAATAAGGCAGTGAGCATGGGTGCAAAATATTATTGCATTAAACCTTTTGACATTCAAACACTTCAAGAAAGGATTGATGACATCGTTTCTCCAAACAAAACACAAAACAAGACTTACTTCAACGCAAAATCAGCAAATCAAATTGAAGAGAAAATCACAAACATCTTTATTACAGTTGGAATACCAGCGCATATAAAAGGTTATCAATTTTTAAGAGAAGCAATCAAACTGGCGATTGCAAATCCAGAGATTATCAATTCAATAACAAAAAAGTTATATCCAACAATTGCTGAAAAATATGACACGAGCGCATCAAAAGTTGAAAGAGCAATCAGACACGCAATTGAAGTTGCTTGGAACAGGGGCAAAATTGAGAATATCAATAACCTTTTTGGGATTAAAGTATATTCATCAAACGAAAAACCAACCAATGGTGAATTTATTGCGCTTGTTGCGGACAAGATGTTGATTGAAGGTGCATAAGCAAGTTTTTAATTAAACCTCTTTTTTTTGCACGCCATTTGAGAATTAATAAATTTTAAATTTCTTTAAAATTTTTGAATTCTTTTTAAAAAATAGTAGACAAATATAATGCAACAAATTATAATATACTAAGTCAAATTTTAAAATAAATTTTAGTTTTTTAATTGGCTGGCTGTGATTAAAAAAGGAGAAATTATGGCAAAATCAACAAAACCTGTTTGGATTCTTTGTCCAAGATGTGAACTCAATTATATTAAAAAATCAGACCAATATTGCGATGTTTGTAAAAAAGAAATGAAGATGATAAAATCAACAGAAGACGACATTGGTGATTTGGAACTTTGCCCTATTTGCAAAATCAACTTTGTTCAAAGTGACCAAGAAATTTGCGACAGTTGCAAACAAGAACTTGGAATCACTGCGACTGAAGAAATGGAAGACAAAGAGGTTGCAGATTGGCACAAATATATCGCTGATGATGACGAAGACGAAGATGAAGACGAAGATGAATTGACAGACGATGTTTATGACAGCGACGAATTAGAGAACACTAGCGGAGTTGACGATTTCGACTTTGAAACTGATGACGGCGACAAAGGTGTTGATGATGACGATGACGACCTCGACCTTGACATGATTGATGACGAAGATGAAGATGAAGACGACGACGATGACGATGATGACGAGGATGAAGACGACGATGATGACGATGACGATATTTAAAGACGGATTATCCGTCTTTTTTAATTGTGTAAACTTAAATTTTTTGTCTAAATTTAGATTGAGTGAATAAAAAGTTGTGTGTTGAAAATAATCAACATAGCGAAATGCTAGGGGTCAGAATATGAAGAAAAAACCAGACACAATTGAAAACATAAAACAAAAAATTGAACAACTAAAAGGTGAAGAAGTAAACTTTCATATAAATAGGGGAAGAAGAAAAACTGCAAAATTTAGAGCAAGAATTGAAAATGTCTACACAAGCGTGTTCACTGCACGCTCGGACATGATAGGAATGAATGGCGTGTCAACTTATTCATACAATGACATTTTGTGCGGTGAAGTAAAAATCTCAAAAGATTAACTTGGGGCTCCAAGTTTTTTCTTTTTTTGACAGTAAAAATTTAATGGCGTTTTAAATATTAAAATAAAAATTTACTTAAACGATTATATTTTGAAGTTTGTTTTGTCTGTCTTTTCTGCTTGACAAAAAATTGAAGATTTCGTTATAATACTGGCAATAGGAGAAGCAAAAAGTGAAATCTTTTAATCCAATTAGGGGAACAAATGATTATCTTCCAAAAGAAGCAAAAATCAGAGAACAAGTAAGACAAATAATTTTAAAAAATTATTCAAATAACGGATATAATTTAATTTCCACACCAATTCTTGAAAATTTGGAATTTTTAAATTCAAGCGAAGGTGGAGACAATTTACATTTAATCTTCAAGACAATTAAACGGGGAGAAAAACTCAATTTAGAAAAAGAAAATTTGACCGAAGCAGACATTGTGGAAGAAGGATTGAGATATGATTTAACTGTTCCGCTTGCAAGGTTTTATGCAAACAACAGAGAGAAACTTCCAACACCTTTTAAATCAATCCAAGTGGATTATTCATTTAGAGCAGAACGCCCACAAAGAGGTAGAGAACGACAATTTATTCAATGTGATGTTGACGTTATTGGAGACCCTTCTATAAACGCAGAAATTGACTTGTTAAAGACCGCACTCGACACATATCAATTGTTGGGATTTAGTGAATTGACAGTAAAAATAAACAATCGTCAAATCTTAAATGCGATTTTAGTTAATTCTGGCTTTACACTAGAAGAAGTGCCAAGCGTATGCGTGACATTGGACAAAATTGACAAGATTGAAATTAACGGCGTTGTTATGGAGTTGATTGAAAAAGGTTTTGATATGGAGCATATCAACAATCTAACAAACGCTATAACTGACATAAGAGAAAACGGAATTGATGTTGTTGTTAAATACGGCGCTGAAAAGAGTGTTGTTGACGATTTGAAGTTGTTGATTAACACATTAAATGCACTGAAACGTGAACAAAAAATAGACATTAAATTTGACATATCAATTGTGCGTGGTCAAGGATATTACACTGGGACGATTTATGAAGTGTACACTCCAGGATTTGGCGGAGCAATTGGCGCGGGCGGAAGATATGACAAAATGATTGGGAAATTTTCTGGTCTTGATGCTTGTGCTGTTGGAATGAGCATGGGGTTTGAACCAATTTGCATGTTGATTAAAGAAAGAGGAATAACGTTTGGGAACAAAGAGAATTTGGCATTATTGTATGAGTCAACAGACAATTTAATTGAAGTCTACAAGACAAAAGAAAAGTTGATGAAAGATTATAATGTTTCATTGTTTATTAAGCCAAAAAACATGCGCACTTTCTATGAAAAAATAACTGCGGTGGCAGATTGCGTGACAACTTTTAAAGACCAAAAAGAAGGGAATGAGATTAAAAAGTTGAATTAAAGAATCGTTATTTAAATATATATTTACAAAGGAGAAATTATGGATAAATATAGTGAAATAAGAGTTCCAATAGATAAATGCAACCCTAGCATTAAAAGGAACGAAAGAAAATGTGTTTTGTGCGGAAAGTGTAAAGACGTTTGCAAAAAGAAAATCGGAGTTGCAGGATACTGGAAGTATGACAGCGAAGATATCGTGTGCATAAATTGTGGACAATGTGCAAATGTCTGCCCGGTTGATGCAATCACGGAAGTGGACGACACAGAGCGATTGATGCAAGCAATTGAAGACCCAACAAAAAAGGTTGTTCTTATGACGAGTCCTGCAACAAGAGTGTCTTTCGGTGAGATGTTTGGATTACCTTTGGGAGAGTTCGTTCCCGGCAAATTGGTGGACGCATTGAAAAAACTTGGAGCGGATTATGTTTTTGACGTGACAAGTGGCGCTGACTTTACTGTCATGGAAGAAGCAAGTGAATTGGTTGACAGAATTAAAACCAATAAACCTTTGCCAATGTTTACAAGTTGTTGCCCAGCGTGGGTGAAATTTGTTGAAACATTTTATCCTCAATATATTCCAAATTTATCCACTTGCAAAAGTCCAATTTCAATGCAGGCAAGTTTGTTAAAAAATTATTTTGCAAAAAAGGAGAACATAAATCCAAAAGATTTGGTGGTGGTTGCAATCACTCCATGCGTTGCAAAGAAAATGGAAATAACGCGTGAACAATTAAGAAGCGAATATGGTCAAGACACGGATTTGGTTGTTTCAATCCGTGAACTTGGAAATCTTTTGAAAAAGAAAAAAATCAATTTTAAAACACTAAAAGAAAATCAATATGATTCAGCATTCCCAACAGGAAGCGGTTCTGCTGTGATTTTTGGCGCGAGTGGCGGAGTTATGGAAGCGGCAGTGAGAACTGCATATTTCTTAACAACGGGAGAAAATCCTCCACAAGAACTTTTGAAATTTAAAAAGGTCAGAGGATATACAGATGTAAAGACTGCGACGGTGAACTTGCTTGGAAAAGAGTTAAAACTTTGTGTGGTTTTTGGAACTGCAAGTGCTCGAACAATTCTTGACAAGTTAAAAACAAAGAAAATTGACTATCTTGAAGTTATGGCTTGTCCAAATGGTTGTGTTGGTGGCGGTGGTCAACCAAAACAAATGAACAATGATGGAGCAGTGCAAAAGAGAGCAGAAAATTTATATTTGGCAGATGAAAAAATGGATATTCGTTCAAGTTTTGAAAATTCGAACGTTAAAAAAGTTTATGACGAATTTTTGGGTGAACCATTGAGCGAAAAGAGCAAAACATATCTTCACACTTCATATAAAAGTAGATAAAAGGATAAAAATGAATAAGACGATTGAAGAAATTAAACAAGAATACATAAATATTTTTAAGAAAAATATCAAACGAGACGGCGCAGATAAATTGCTTGATTATCTTGAAAATCAAAGCGACTTCTTCTTTGCTCCAGCAAGTTCAAGAAGGCACTCTAATTTTGATGGTGGACTCGCGTATCATTCAATAAAGGTTTACAATCGATTTAAGAAAAACATTCAAAATGAATACGGCGAAAATTATCAAGAACATCTAAGCGAAGAAAGTATTGCAATTATTGCGCTTTTACATGATATATGCAAGACTGGAAACTACATTAAAGATTTAAAAAATCAAAAAATTAATGGTCAATGGGTGCAAGTACCATACTATGCATACAATCAAGAAAATTCTCTACCTTTTGGGCATGGAGAAAAGTCGGTTTATATGATATCTAGTTTTATCCACTTAACACGAGAAGAAGCAATTGCAATAAATTGGCACATGGGCGGTTTTGATGCGCGAGCACAAATGGGTGATGATTTGAGCAATGCTTTCTTAAAATATCCAAATGCGCTTTTGTTTCATATTTCTGACTATGAAGCAACATACATTGACGAAGAAATCATTAAATAGTACATAAAAAGACTTTCAAAAGGTCTTTTTTTATTGAGCATGCTATTGAAAATAAAAAATGCAATTATTATTTAATATTAATTTAATTGAAAAAACAAGATTGTGAGAGTTGAAATATTATTAACCATATTTTTTTGTTTTACATAAATAAATTAGAGGTTAATATGGCAAACGCAAGTAGTTTTTTAATCGCTGCCAATGATGAACATGGTTTAAATCCGCCAACAGTTGGGAAAAGGACGCCGTTTATTTCATATATAAATAGAAGTTTTTATGAAAACGAATTTAATAAGCAAGCAAAATTGGATTTTATGTTGGCTTGTTTAAGGTGTGGCTTCAATATTTATGATGTCCACCCTGAAATACAAGATGTGAGTGTGTCAACGCGAGTTGTTCGAACAAATAGGGTAAATCCAACCTTGGTTGTCACATTTGCTTATAACGCAAGCGGAACAGGATTGGAATTTACTTCAGCAAAAGGTTTGGAAGTATACTATAGTTTGTATAATGAGTATGCTGCACGAAGTAGAACATTGTCTCAAGATGTGTTTAATAATATACTAGCAAGAACAAATTCCACACCTAGACAGGTTGGTACACTTTCGGTCGGAATGCTAAGCAATGTGAATTGTCCGGCAACATTAATTGAAGCGGGATTTATGACCAATTTTGAAGAGGCAAAATTGATGCTCAATCCAATTTTTACATTAAATGTTGGTGAGGGAGCTTGTGCTGGTGTGTGTCAATTTTTAGACGTTCCATATGTGGAAAGAAAAATTGAAAATTATCCGCTTTTAAGACAGGGCAACGAAGGAAATTCTGTTGTGATGTTGCAATATTTATTAAACGAATATGGCTATAATTTAGTTCCTGACGGAAAATTTGGGGCAAACACTTTAAAAGCAGTGCAATCGTTCCAAGCAAATAATTTCCTGACGCAAGATGGCATTGTTGGGCCACTTACATGGTCTGCGCTTTTAAATTTAAATCCGTCGCAATATGTTTTAAGGCGCGGGAGCAGAAGAAGTGCGGTATTGTTTTTGCAAAGATTGCTTTTAAGTTTTCTTTATCCAATCACAAATCTTGATGGGGTATTTGGACCAGAGACTGAAAGAGCAGTTATTGCTTTTCAACAAGAAAATGGACTCACACCGGACGGAATTGTCGGGAGAAACACATGGAATAAATTGTTGTCTAGCAGTGGCCGACCACAACCATAACAATCAACATGTTGTGACAAATTATAATAAAACACGCAATAATATGTGTGTTTTTTTTCTTAAAATTGTAAAAGATTGGAATATGAAAATAAAAATTATAATAATTTCTATCCTTTCAATATTACTTATTATTGTTGGATTAAATCTTCCAAGCAAATCTTCTAATCCAGAATATGACTATTTGAGATTACATATAAGAGCGAACAGCAATTCTGCGGTTGACCAAAACATAAAATACACAATCAAAACCAAAATGGTGGAAGTGTTAACACCACAGCTATGCAATGTTCCAAGCAAAGAAAAGGCCGTTGAAATTATTACATCAGAACAGGAAAAGTTAACTAACATGATCGACCAAATTCTTATTAATTCGGGATTTAGTTATAAATCAAACATAAAAATATCAAACGAATATTTTCCAACAAGGACTTATGAAAACACAACACTTGAGTCGGGATATTATGACGCTGTCATTGTTGAGTTGGGTTCTGCTGAAGGTGATAATTGGTGGTGTGTGATGTATCCGCCATTATGTTTTGTGAATAAATTTGAAAACACTGACCAAATTAAGTTTAAATCAAGAATAAAAGAGTGGTTTTCTAAACTTTTTGGTTGATTAAACGGAGGACAGTGTGAAAAAAATATTGATTTGCTTGCTAATTATATTTTCAAGTTTCATGGTGCTAACAGGAATTGGCGTCAGTGCAAAACAATTATCGGTTAATGGTAAAACAACATCGGCGGTAGTAGACAAAGGGATTGTCGACGCGGTTGTTGCTGATACAACAGAAGTTCAAACTAGACTAAAAAAATGGGGATATTATACCGGCGCCATTGACGGAATTAATGGTCCTAAAACGATTGCTGCGGTTAAAGCATTTCAAAAGAAATACGGATTAACTGCTGATGGAATTGTAGGACCTCTCACAGCAGCAAAAATGGGTATTAATTTATCAACATCTAGCAGTTCATCTAATTATAACAGCAACGATAGATATCTGCTTGCGAAAGTGATTTATGCCGAAGCTAGAGGTGAAAGTTATACTGGACAAGTTGCAATAGGCGCAGTGGTTTTAAATAGGGTTAAAGATAGCAGATTCCCAAATACAATTGCTGGCGTAATTTATCAACCATGGGCGTTTACCGCAGTGAATGATGGACAAATTAATCTTGAACCAAACCAGACTGCATATCAAGCGGCAGACGATGCGCTAAATGGCTGGGACCCAACTTATGGTTGTGTGTATTATTATAACCCAGCAACAGCAACAAGCAAATGGATTTGGTCAACAACTAAAGTGACGCAGATTGGGAAACATGTTTTTGCTGTTTAAAATAGCTAAAAATTAAAAAAAATATAAAAAATAATAGAAATTTAATAAAAAATATAAAAAAATTATAAATAATTTTAATTTTTAATAAAAAACAATATTAAAGATAAAATAAATTATTTTAAAAGGGAAAATATGAAAAACGAAAAAATTGTTAGTGAAAATTTTGAAGAAAATAAAAAATCAAATGTTCAAGAAAGTAAGAATACAAAGAAAAAAAGCAGTGCGCAAAAAGCTGTTCCAATTTTGATTGTCTCCATTATTTCACTATTGGTCATTTTGATGTGTTTGTTGATTGCGTACTATCAGGTTTACAAGTCAAACAAACAAAATGCAAACATTTTGGAAGGTGTATATGCGTCAAGTTATTATTCAATGGTTGACAATGTAAACAATTTGGCAGTTGATATTTCAAAATATCAAACGCTAACAACCAAAGAATCAAAGATAAACACAATGAACGACATGCAAACAGATTGCAATTACATTCTTGCCGGACTTAGCGTGTTGCCAATTGAAAGAGACAATGCAGTTAATGCGACAAAATTTTTCAATCAAGTGAATGGAGTGTGTGAAGCATATACAGCAATTTTAAACAAAAACGAAGATTTAACACAAGAACAAGAGTTGTTGTTCGCAAAAATCGGTCTTGTTTTGGGTCAAATAAAAGCGAATTTAAACGCTCAAAATCAGGGCATGTATGATAATTATTTCAACTTTATTGATGCCGGAATTTTTGACAAGACCGGCATGAATGAATTGTCAGCAAGCATGGGCGATTTGTCTAAAGACAGCATTGAATATCCAGCGATGATTTTTGATGGACCATTTTCAACTGCGCTTGAAACAAAGGTTGTTAAAGGATTGGGAAGTGAAGAAATTTCTAAAGAACAAGCGGAATATTATCTAAAAAACACTGTTTATTCAGGAAGAGATGTAAAGGTCAATTATTTAAGTGAAACAACCGGGACCATTCAAACTTGGGATTTCTCTGTCGAAATTGAAGGCAAGCGTTTTAACGCTCAAGTGAGTAAACTTGGTGGGCTGTTGATGTCTATCTCTGGATATGCTGAAGCAGGTGATTCTATAATGGGAATTGAAAACGCGCAAGAAATGGCAAAGACCTTTGCAAACAACATAGGTTTTGAAAACATGGAAGCAGTTTGGCACGAGCAAAACGACAACATTGCTTATATCAATTTGGCGTCTATGCAAGATGGCGTGATTTTATATCCAGATTTGGTGAAAGTGAAGGTTGATTTAACAAGTCAAGAAATAATTGGCTTTGAAGCACAAAACTATGCTTTGAATCATGTAAATCGTGATATGGAATTTTTGCTAACAGAAAGCGAAGTAGAAGATGTTTTAGGATTTGACTATAACATTTTGAAAACTTCAAAAGCGCTTATTCGTTTGGACGATGGAAAAGAAGTCTGCACATATGAGTTTGTTTTGGAAAGAATTGATGGCGATTATTTCTACTACATCAACGCAAACACAAAGCAAATTGAAAAGGTTATGAAACTCGTTCAAGTTAAAGATGTCCAAAAATTAATTTAACAAAAAAAATTAAAAATTAAAAAATAACATTAAAAAATCACGCAAAAATAATTAAATTGCGTGTATTTTTTAAATTTTTTGTGATTTTTTATAATAAACAAATTTTAAAAAATTAATTTTTTATTGTTAAAATTAAATTAATTTTTGTTTATTTTTTATTGTGATTGGATATTTTTTGCGATTTTTAAGCGTTAATTTTTAAAAATAAAAATTTGTCAAAATTTGTGGAAAATAAATTCAAATGTTTTGAAATTAATTTTTTATGTGCTACAATTAAATAAATATTATTATATAATATTTTTCCTTTTATTAGGGAAAATAAAAAGGGGAACATTTTGAAGGGGAAAATACGTTTAGGTTTAAAGTTTGTTTTGGCGATGCTTATAATTCTGGTTTCAAGCACTGCCATTGTTTTCACATTTATTAATAGGAGTCAACCAACTGAAGTTCGTGCTTTGCATTCTGTTTATTCGCCAAGCGAAGCGAACACATATTCAGCAGATTTTAATGGAGTTATTTTCTCAGCGGAAAAAGTCTATATGGACTCAGATAACGCAACTCAAAAACTAGGATCTACAACATCTGGCGTCAAAACATTTTATAACTGCGACGACGAAGCAGTATATTTTAAAGATTTTGCATATAGTGACAAATTAAAATATGTGATTGAAGATGGCTCTTTGGTTATGATGACAAACTTAAAAGATGCTAGCGGAAACTTTTACTCACAAACAAATGCAAACTTGAAAGAAGCAATCATTATCTCCCTTGGACAATATTATAACGGTTCAACTGTTGCAAATGAGTTTGAAGAAAAAATTGCTTTAGAAAATACCAAAGACGAAGAAACTGGGGGATTTAAAGAAAGTGATACAGATTTTGCTCAAATAACTGCCTTGGACGTGTTGAGCATTACGCACAACGGGAATAACATAAAAAGCGAAGATAATTTTAAAGATACAGTCATCGACAAGCGAAATATTGACACAAGCGAAGGAAATAGATTTTATGATTTTATGTTCGTGATTGACCAGAAAGAAGGGAATGAAGGTTATTACGAATTTAAAGTTAGATTTACTTATCAAGGGCTTACATATACAGAGACATTTGGATTTTATGTGTTGTTCCAAACTTCATATACAAACACGTTGCAATCAAATGGAAACATTTATTATGCCACTCCAACCATGTTGGACAAAGATAATAATCAAATAAAAGAGATGAACTTTAATATCGGTGTGAATGGATATAAAACAATTGATGATGTGGACACATTGAATTATCCAATCATAACTTACGATTACACAAGATTCAAAATGTCCTACTCTCACACGTCAAACAGAAAGACAACAAACTACGACGTCTCATTTGATGGCAATGGGAATTTGATTGTTTCGAGTGAAGGTGAGTCAATTTCATATCTGATGACATATTTTAACAACGACAGCAACACTAACATTGTTGAATTTATGTTCACTGAAAAAGGAAGTTATACATTTAATTTCGAATATGTTTATGTGGGATATGAGTCTCCAAACACTCCTGTTCCAGAACTCAAATTTGATGGCTCAAAAATGACGAAATCTCTTGTTATTCACGGATTTGAGTTGGAATATTCAAAATTGGGATACACTGAAGCAGAACTTAAATATTATGTTGTTTCTAGATATGCGACAACAACTGAAAGCACAAAAGTTGATTTGGTGATTCCAAATGGATATAACAGAGAAAGCAACTCAAACGGAAGTCAAAACATTGAAGCAAAGAAAAATGATAAACTAGATTTTGTTTATTCTTACGACAAAGATAGCAAATTGCGTCTCGGAACTGTGATTTATCCATCAAGCGACAAATTGGCGGACAACTCAACAACAAAAGACGCTTTGCTGAATAACAATTTTCAAGAAGTTTTTGTAAAAGATGAAGACGAAAAAACTGCAATAGATTTATTTGCCGACACAATTTTAAATTCGCCATCAATTGCTAGTGAATACAAGTTAAAAAATACGGAGAAAAATTTTGATGTTAACTTGCATTTCTGGAATAAAATTTCAAGCAGTAATTATGTAAAAACTAATCAGGGTTCTGTTTGGTTGGAAGGAAATGATTTATTTGACACTGATAAAAGTTTTTACTTTTATGACAAAAACCCTATAACAGCAACGACTGGAAAATTAGCGTTAACTAATCAAACGTCTTTCAATAAGGTGGGATATTACCTTGTGTTTGTGAAAGTAAATTTGGATTCGGGCTCTTATTATCAATTGTTTGCATTTAACTATGCAAATGACGCGATTGCCATAAAGACAGTTGAAGAAAAAGCAAGCGAAAGTGAACCGGATACAATTGTTGGTGCAGGTGGATACACAACCAAAAATGTTGTTGTGTCTTGGGACGAACCTGGAGTGTTTGAAAAAGCAATTCAGGCAACAATCAGAACATCAAATGTAAACACAACAGATTACTCAAAATTTTCAACACCTCAAACAATCCAAAACGGACAAGTTGTTGGAAATGTTGTTGATGGAAGTTTTACAAAATTTTTAATCACTCTTAAAAACGAAGGAGACACTGCGTCTTATAAAGAATTTACAATAGACAAAACTCCAATTTCAGGACTTAAAGTATTTGCGTTGTCTTCAGGTTATGATGGTGCAAACATTGTGTATACAAACACAGGAATTGAAGTAAAAAATTCAATCACAGATTCAACAGCAACTCTTGTCTGGGACGAAAAAGCGAGCGGAGCGAAAGTTAGTGCAACATATTATAGAATTCCTTTGATTCAAACTTCAAGCGAAGTGTCGGGAGTGGAAGGTTCTTCAAGTTCTGGATTCTATGGAATAACAAACAAGTATGAATTCGGAACACCACTTGGACAATTTGTTTTCAACAAACCTGACTCTAATTTTGAAATTGCGGAAGAAAGTAGACTCACTGAGCAAGGAATATACATTTTCACTTTGACAGATAGTGCGGGAAATTCTTGCAAGTATATGTTCGTGATTGACAGAACGCCAAACTATTTTAAAATTAATGGTCAATTCGCATCACACATAAATGTTATGGATCCAAGCGTGATTAATTATAACGTTGGTTCGCACAAAATTATTTCACTCACTGGCGCTAGTTTAGACCCTGACAAGGATTGGACAAAGATTATCTCGTTGGCAACAAACAGTAGTTCAATTATAGAGCAATTTAGTGAAATTGGTTATTATTCTCAATCGGACAACAATATAGCAAACATCAAAATCTTGTTTAAAACAATTGGTGGAGCAACCTATTTAATCGTGGCAAATCGAAATATCGTTGTATTTGACCAAATTAACAATAGTTCATACACAACCACAAACACTTCTGGAACGCTAAATTACCAAGAATCAAATTCAACATCTTTCAAGAGAAGATTGTATGCGATTTCGGAAAACAACATTTATTCTGCAACAACAAACACACAAAAGTTGTCTTCAATTATCTCATATGTTGACGTGGAAATTAACAAAGATAATTCACAAGCAAAAGTTTATTATTCAAATCTTCCAGGTCTAACAATTACATCATTGAACTCAAACTATATCTTAGCCACAGGTAGTGATAATAATGATAATACGAGCAAAGGACTTTATGGAGCGCAAGCAACGAGTGATAATTATGTATATTTCACATGGTTGATTGGAACTGGAACAGCGTATGAAGTTAACAAAGTGTCATATAAATTCTATCCTCTTGACACGACAAATGGTTCATATGGTTGCTATTCAGAATCTGAAAGTGAGCCTACAATTATTTATGAAAATTCAACGATGAAAAATGGTGCTGAATTTAGCGGAAACGAATCTGAATATGGTTTGTTCCAAATTGGCAAGGGTGGAATTACTTCGGCAGGATTGTATGTGTTCACAAGAGAGTATAAAAACGAACTCCCAAGCGGAAGTGAAGATAAAAAGGAGTTAAATTATTACTTCATTGTGGATAGAAACGGCGTTAAAGAAAGTGGCATTGGAACAAGCATTGCAATCACCACAATGGACGCAGAAATTTCAGATTTTTCAGCAGTTAGCACAAATCCTGAAATTTTAAATTGTGAAAATTATTTGGATATTCCATATAGTGTTTTCTTCCAAGCAACAAAAGTTCCAGCAATGTTAAATATTCCTTATGGGAAATATTTTGAAAATGGAACAAGTTTAAGTGACTATCCAGCGGAAAAATTAAATGTTAAAGTTTTTTATCAAAACACTGAAAGTCAGTTTGATGGCGGAAATCTGACATACTTAATCTATGATTCAACAGCAACAAATATTGGAAGCGATATAGACGCAAACGGATACATAACAATTGATATAAAAGAATATCTGAAGCAATTAAGTGACAACGGTGTCTATTCTGAATTGTATAAGAGAATGTTTGATAGTAATGAAGTTGGAACCAATTGGTTGAGTCTTCCAGGAAGATATGTTGTTGTGGTGGAAGATAGTGTTAAAAATGTGGAAAATAATCCACACAGCTTCTTAATTGGATTTGACATTGTTAAAGACACAAATGGTCCACAACTTGACATAAAAGCTGGATTTGGCGAATCTGTTTCAGAAACGATAGTTGAGAAAGGCAACGATTTTAACTACAAAGTTTCAACAAACGCAGAGACAATACAATTGACTTTGCCAACATATAGCGAAGGAACTGAAAACAGCGAAAAATCAACAGCGAGGATTGATGACAAATATCTTGTTGTCACCAAAAAAGTTGGAAATGGTGTTGAAAAATATGTTGTAAATGATAGATATGGAAAAGATGAAAATGGATATACTGCAACACTAACAATCAATAATGCCATAAAAGACAATGTAATAACTTTAAAATTGAATTCTTCTGAAAATAATTTAAGTGAAAAAGTTGTTTATACTATTACTGTTAGATATAAATTGACAGACGCGGATTCAGACTATGAGAAGTTTATGTCTGCGTATAGATATTATAATAAACCATCTAGCAATGCGGAATACAATTTTGTTTCAACCTTTGAAGCAACTTACACAATTGAGATTGATCGTCTTGCACCAACTGAAACAGTTAATTCATTGATTCAGAATGAAGTGGAAAACAAAAACTATATAGCAAATTATGGCGACACAAACAATTTCTTTGTCGCAACCGAGACAAGCGTTGGTTCATCGAAGGTGTTCATGTATCGATATAATGCTTATGTTAGTGCGGAAGCTAATGACGCAAATAAAATTTATGCGTTTGAAGTTGGTGAAAACTGGTTCAAGTCAGATGACGATAGAGCAGAAATTCGATATAAAGCGTTTAGTGTTTCAACTCCAAGTTTGAATGTCATAACGAACAAAAATTCTTATTCATTATTAAATTTTGATGAAAATAATAATATTACAGGGCTAGATACAAACAAATACTACGAAATTCTTGAAATTGACAAAGCGGGCAACATAACTCAATATGTTGTAAGATTTAATCCAAATAAAAATGATGCATTGTCAATAATATTTAAAGACAAAGACGGAAAAGAAATAGTGATTCCAACAAACGAAAGTTCAGCAGTGACAATCAAAACAACACCAACAAGTGTGAGTGCTAATAATGCAGGAGACGAAAATGACTTGTTTAATGTTGTTAAATTGACAAGTGGTGAACAAGTTTTAATAAATGAAGTGACCGGATTTGCAACTGATTTTGATGCGCTTTCAACAAGCATTAAAGACAAGATTTTCTCTTCGTTTGGAAACTATACACTTTCTGTTAAGAACAGGAGCCAAGAATTGTCAACCACAATCAACTACACTCCAAGTGAGGTTAAATCACTTAACACAAGTGGAATTTTCAAAAAACAAGAAGACGGAACATATATAATCGACTTGTTGGGCGCAAATGTGACTGATAACGGATTTACGAACTATCCAACAAAAGTTGAAGTTGAAAAAGATGGAGTTTTAACCACTTATGTTGTTCAACCAAATGGAACGTCTTGGAATTTCTATATTCAAACTGAAAATACAAAAATTGAAACAACGCAAACAATTCCATGTGATGGAAAAAGTTATACTGTTAAACTCACAGATATAGACGGAAAGACAAGTCAAATAAAATTTGTGACGGACGGAACTCAACCACATTCAATTCTTATTAAAGGAGCGAATGGGAATTGGGGCGATGTCAACTATTCTTTGATTGATGGCACAAAATATGTGTTTGGTGATGTAAAGATAACATATAACCAAATTTTGTATCCATATGCAAACATCAATATTAATGGTGTGGAATACACAATAAGTGATTTGTTTGAAGGGACAAAAGAATCAGAATACATAATAGTAGAAAGTGTAGACGAATCTTATTTGAACGTTTTGATAAAAAATCAAATTGCAACCAAAGTTATCTTCACTTATGAAAGCAATGAGACTGAAGAATTCACCATGATTCCGTCAATTGGTTTAATCCAATTATATCAATATCAACAAAATTCAACCAAAGAAATAGATAGTGAGAAAAACGAAGATAAAAATAATGTGACGACATCAAGCAGATATAGTGGAATACATACTCTAACTTGGACTCTTGAATCTACAGATTATTTTGATTATGAGTTAAGCATGATTGTGCAAAATGGCGAAGATGTTCAACAAATTGAAATTGATTCTACAAACAACAGTCTTCTTCTCAATCCAACCTATTATGGCGCTGGAACATATAAGTTTGAAATTGTTGTTAGAAACAAAGATGGGTTAGTGATTGGCAACATTGTTTATGCATTTGGTCTTGAAATTTCCACAGCGAAAAAATATATTGTTCAAGACAATTTTGGCGTTGAAGTTAAACCAAATTCAACAATGACATATAACAGCGGAACAATCAATCTTTATGTGACAAATTTTGAGTTGACAGAAGATAACATTGTTTTGATTGATGATGCAACAATAGTTGAAGTTGAAACTCAAACAGGAACGGGCTATGAATTCAGTGTGTTTAAAGTGACAAAAGATGGAAAAGATGAGACATTCGCTTTCCTTTATGTTCAACCAACGGACAATATCGTTGAAGATATTAAAATAACTGGATACGAAAGCACAAAATCTATAAATTTATTGAATGAATTTGAGTATTCAATTGTGGACAAAAACATTTCAATATCAATGTCAAGAGCTCTTGAAAATGGAACTTATATTGAAGAAGATAAAATCATAGTTAAATTGTATTATAACAGCATTGACGAGAGCAACCTTGTGAAAGTATACTCAGAGTCAGAAATTTCAAAAATTGGAATTCAAGGAAGTGGAACATACTTTATTGTTGTTGAAGATTTGGCTGGAAACAGACAAAAATTTGCCACAAATCTCGCAACTCCGCTCGAATACTTTGAATTGACAACCTTGACAGATGTGGCAATTCTCATGAACGACCAAGCATTGGTTGAAAATGGATATTTCAATGGCGAAGTGACAATTAAAATTGTTGACCCAGCGCAATATCAAACAATGACAGTGGAAGCTTCAAGAAATGGCATAGAGTCAGATTATACCACACATGCAAGTTATACATTCACTGAACCAGGTTATTATCGAGTGACATTGACGGGAAAACATCAGTCGGGAGAAGAAATTAAGAAAACTATCGAGTTTACAATATTAAATCAAAATGAAGTATTCACATCAATTGATTTGTCTACTCTCAGGTCATATACAATTTCAAACGTGACTGATATGAACGGAAATGATATAACGGATTATGCAATTCAACACGGTTTACGTTTTGACTATTCAGATTTAATGGATGAAGAATCGTTGAATTATACCAGCGGAAAATTATCATTTACTGTCACATATTTGGTGAAAGATGAAATTTATCCTTCAAGAGAATTTAGTGTTTCATTCTCACTCAACAACGAAGTTCCAAAAATAATTTGCGACGTTGCGCGTGGTGAGTCTACAACAAAAGGATTTACAATTTCATTTAACCCAGGAGTTATATATGACCAAGTTGGAGAAGTTTCGTTGTATATTAATGGTGAAAAAATCGACATCAATGAATATTCTTCATATGGAGAAATGTCTATTTCAAGGACATACAAGGAAAATGGTGCTGGCGACTATTATATCAAATTGGTCAACAGCTCTGGAACAGTGCTCTCAAGTTATAAGGTGACAATAAAAGAACCTTTAAACGTGTGGGCAATTGTTGTTATCGTTGTTGTGTCTGTTATTGTCGTTAGTGTGACTGTGGCTATCATTGTGATTAGACATAAGATGCGCATAAGATAAACTCTTATAATGCTAAATTATCCGCTCAACATTAAACTTAAAAGTTGAGCGAAGGGTAAATTTAGAAATTGTTGGACAAAACAATTAAAACAACTATTCAAAAAAAGACAATCAACAAGATTGTCTTTTTTGTTTGATAAAATATTAAATTTATTTGATTTAAAAATTTATTTATTTTTTGGGTTTACTGTTTTGGTTTGTGGTCTACGCATTGCTTGGAAGAAAACTTCACCTTCGTGTGATTGGAAATAAACTCCAACTATGTCTTTTTTCTTTGTGCTCAAAATGTGGAATGCGGCACGTTTTCTTGCACCACCAACTATGTATCCAACCTTTTTTGAATTAGGTTCAACGAAGACATTGTATGCTCTAAGTTTGCCTTGATTGTCAATAATTGTTATTCCGTCAAAACTTAACATGTTCATAAACAAGTCTGTATACGCCTGCAATTTTTCAGGATTATAACTTTTTGATTGTGTGAAAAGTTTGCTGAACGAAATTGGTTCGTCTAACCAAACGCCATCTTCAAACAAACCATTGTCTTTGTAATCTTTGTCAACGACCACGCAAATTGAACCATTAACATAACTGAGCACATTTGTGAATATGTTTAAATACATATTTTTCATGTCTTGGAGTTTTCTTTGAGTGGTTCTGAGTTTTGAGAATGTTGCGTCCACAAATTCGGCAATTTCGTTGTTAAAAATGTTTGATTTTGATTTGTCTAACGAGAAATTTATGATTAAATCATTTCCTGAAATTGAATGGAACATCATTGAATAAAAGTTGAGTGGACGAGCAATGATACAATGTACTTTTGGTTGTTTGTCTTTCAGTGTTGTGTTGCTTTCAAGTGTGCGAATTAAATTTTTATCTTTGATGTTCGTAAACGACATAACAAGACCATAACTTATTTTTTCAGGTTTTATGTCTATGAACAAACACCAATCATGTCGTGCAATTGCCAAAAGAGATTTAAGACGAGAGTTGAACATGGTTGCTTCTTTGTCTTCAAACAATGTCAACGCATGCGATTTTGGAATTGAACGAATTATCGTGTCAATGTTATCAGTGAACAAAATTTTGGGTTGAATGTTTCTTCCTTCTTCTTGATAGTTTAACAAATCGTTGAATTTGTTTAAGAAGTGAGACATCAATAACGCAGGAAAATTTTCAAATTCGTCTTCAAAGAATTTGGTCACTTTTTCTTTCGCGTCGTCAAAAAAAATCATTTCTTCCATACACACCACTTTTTTTTATCAATATAACAATTTTTTTTTGATTATGCAATAAATTTTTACAAATTATTTCAAAAAAAAGTGGAAAATTGTTTTTTAATTTATTGTTTTTGTTCCAAAAGAGAATTTAAATATACTATTTCATTTTTTAGTCTAATGCATTCCGCTTGTTTGTCGTGCAATTCTTTTAATATTTTGGACATGTTAGACGACATGCTTACAATTTCAGCACGTGCGTCAAGTTCAAATTTTTTCTTTACAACGTTTACAATTCCATTAAAAAGAGCGGAAATATCTTCATCGCTTATTCCGCAAGGCATAACGTGAATATTGCAGTTTTCATTTTCAATGTTATTTTTCATATTTTTATTTTTTGCCATCTCTTGATTTTTATTTAGCATATTTTGGCTTGTTTTGTGTTTATTTGACATTTGACAAGTTTTTTTTGTTTCTTTCATACATATAAATATGAAATATTTGGTGACCAGGTTCAACGCAAAAGACATAAAATCAGGAAAAATATTGTGGAAAGATGTGTGTTTTAATGTGAAGGATATGGACACATCAATTTTGGTTGCTGAAAATAATGCCGTGCCACAAGTGGTTGATTTGAAATTCAATGTTCAAAAGTTTGATTATCTTAACGACGAATATTATTTATTATTTAATAAGTCATTTGCTCCGTCTGATTATGTAAAAATTAAAGATAAAAATTTTGATTTGGATATTTTTGTGTCTAGTGAAATTAATGTTTCATCAAAGGGAGAAAAAATATTTTCACAAAGCGTTGAAGACATTTCTTTTTCACACTATGAAATTTTTGAAGATGCGTGTTTGGTGTTTTTTGATGGGAAAAGGAAGTTTCTTCTTGCAGTAAAAAATGAAGAAGTCGTTTTTGCAGACTTTTATGACGAATATAACCATGATGAAAATGAAAAATTATTTTTGAAAAGGTGCGAAGACTCACTAAATCACGGAAAAGTTTTTTCTTTAAAAAAATCGGGCTGTGAAAATTATTTGGTGTATTTGGACGATTTCGATTTAAACTTAAAATCAGAATTTGTGAGTTTGATTTTTATGGATTGTTTAAAAGTGGGGAATTTGAAATATTGCAACAATTTGCTTTGTGAAGATTTAAAAAGAAAAGATGAAAAACAAGTAAAAGAATTTTTTCCAGATTTCGATGATTTTGTAGTTTTGAAAGAAAATAAAATTTTGCTCCTTCAAAAAAACACCCTAGTGGGTGCTTTTGAATTTGAAATTAAGGATAATCAAATTTTTAACATCATTCACGGCTAGTTGTGATTGAAGCAAATATCCGAGACAGGACAAGATGCAGGGTGTATGATGCTTGACAAACGACAATCACGAACAGCACTTCGTTAAATGTTAAGCTTGTGTATTTAAACAGCGAATATAAACAAGACACGCATGCGATTGAAATGCCGATGCAAGTCAGATACATGATTGTTTTAAACAAATTGAATGGTTTGCAAATTTTGTAAAGAGCAATAAATCCAACAACAATAATAGTGATTGACGCCATTGTCACCATTGTTTCTGGTGATATGTTTGTAAACATTTGATAGATATACATAGCAATTGTGCTTGCAACGAGCGTGAGTCCCGCTGGAAGAGTGGTTTTTGCAATGTTGGTCAAAAATTTTCCTTTGATGGGGTTCGTGTTCGGTTGCAACGCTAGGAAGAACGAAGGGAGTCCGATTACAAACACTTCAAGCAAGATAAACTGAATTGGTGAAAATGGGTAAGTTTTGTTCATGCACAACACAAAAATTGAAATGCAAATTGCGAACAGTGTTTTCATAAGGAAAAGGGAAGATGATTTTTGAATGTTGTTAACAACGCGTCTTCCTTCTGCAACCACGCTTGGCATTGATGAAAAGTTGTTGTCCAACAACACCAATTGGCTTACACTTCTCGCTGCGTCGCTACCTGAAGCTATTGCAATTGAACAATCCGCTTCTTTTAGCGCTAGGATATCGTTGACCCCATCGCCAGTCATAGCAACTGTTTTACCTTGTTGTTTGAGTGCTTTTACAAGAACTGCTTTTTGTTCTGGGCTAACTCGGCCAAAAATTGAATATTTGCTCGCCGCTTCAATGACTTCAGTGTTTGAAAGACCATGCAGAGAAATGTATTTATCATAATTTTCAACTCCAACACGCTTTGCTACTTCGCTGACAGTTATTGGATTGTCTCCAGAAATGATTTTGATGTCCACTTCATTGTCTTTAAACCATTGAATGGTCTTTGGTGCATCTTTTCTTATGTTGTCTTGAAGAAGAATAAATGCTACAGGTGCGCAGTTTGAACCAGAAAAGTTTTGGTCGCTTTGTGCCAGCAATAAAACTCTATATCCATTGGCTGAAAATTCTTCTGCTTGCTTTTTAATGCTTGCAGGAATTTTATCCAACACATATTCATATGCGCCAAGCTTGTACGCTCCAATGTTTCTAAATTTACATGCCATGAATTTTCTTTCGCTTGAAAATGGAAGACATTTTTCGGCAGTGTAAACTGGTTTTCCAAAATATCCTTTTAATGCAAGGGCAGTGTGATTTGCTTCGTGGAAGGCACCAACCATCGATGAAACAATTTTTCCAACGTCTGCTTGTGTTTTGTTTGAAAGCAAAACCACTTCTTTAACACTCATTGAACCATTTGTTAATGTGCCAGTTTTGTCAAGACAAAGCACATTTGTTCTTGCAAGCATTTCAATACAATATAATTCTTGAACGAGTGTACGCTGTTTGGCAAGTCTAATCACACTGACTGCGAGTGCAACCGATGTCAATAAGAACATTCCTGCAGGAATCATTGCTATTATGCAACCCGCAGTTTTAGTCACCACTTGATAGACTAAATTTTTTCCGACATAAGATTCTTGAGAAAAGTATGAATAATTGTTATATGCCATTGCAATTGCAATTGGAATCATAAAAATGCTGATGATTTTAATAAGGTGTCTTAAAGAAGTTAAGAGTTCACTTTTTGCTTGTTTAAAAGTTTTTGCTTTTTCGCTAAGTTGAGAAATGTAGTTTTCATTTCCAACTTTATTTACGCGCGCTTTACATGTTCCGCTTGACACAAAACTTCCGCCCAAAAGGTTGTCGCCCGCTTTTTTCTTTACTGGTTGACTTTCTCCTGTGAGCAAACTTTCGTTCACTTCCAAATTACCTTCCATTACCACGCTATCACATGCGATTTGCATTCCAGGGTTCAAGCAAAGGACATCATCTAAAACGACATCAGTTTTATAAATTTCCTCTTCTTCACCATCTCGAATGACCTTTGTGAAATTTGAATTCGTTAAAGATAACTTATCCATAGTCTTTTTGGCTTTGATTTCTTGCACGATTCCGATTGTTGTGTTAAGCAAAACGATAATCATGAAAGTAAGGTCGGAATATGCACCCACCAAAATCAATGCAACTGCGACTGCAAGACATGTCATATTGAAAAAAGTGAATATGTTTTTAAAAAGAATTGAACCGATGCTCTTTGTCGCTTTTGACGAAGATGAATTGGTTAAATTTTCGCTGATTCGTTTTTGAACTTGCGCGCTTGTTAAACCTTCATCTGGCTTCGGATTAAATTTGGTGTAGGTTATATTTTTGTTCTTTTGAGATTTCTTTTTCATTTTATCCTCTATTAATTTATTTTATCATAATAACATTTTTTTAACAAACGATATAGCAAAATTTCCATATTTTTTAACATTCATGAGATTATTCGCATATTAATTAGCGAGGTCTAATATGAATTTTGAAGATATAAAAGTTAAGGTTGACAAACCATATCCTGAAATTGAAGGAGCACAAAATGATAAAATGACGGTTTCGGTACTAAAAAATTTGGCAACGTCAAAAGATAGCGAACTTAGTGCAATTTTACAATATATTTATCAGTCAGTGATTGCGGGCGACATTATGCCGGAAGTGGCAGATATTATTGAAGAAATTGCCGTGGTTGAAATGACTCATATGGATATGTTAATGCATGCAATTGTAGACTTTGGCGGAAATCCAAAATATGAAGACGGAATGGGATATCCTTTTTCGCCAAGCAAGGTCAATTATTCAACAAAACTGATTGATATGCTAAACGCTAATGTTATGGGTGAAGAAAAAGCGATTGAAGATTACACAAAAGCAATAACAATGGTGAAAAATAAAAGTCTTATGGATTTGTTTGCACGTATTATTGAAGACGAAAAATTGCATCTTGAAATATTTAAAAAATTAAAAAACAATATTGAATTTTTCTCACTATAAAAAATAAAAAAATTATAAAAAATATTAAAAAACTTATAAAAATCAATAAAAAATAATATTTTTCTCGAATTTTTATTAAATATTAAAAAAGACACGTTTTATAAATATGTCTTTTTTAGTTATTTATTTTTTTATTTCGTGTAAAGCATTAATTCTCTAAGTTTTCCATATTTTGTGATTTCTTTGAGATTTTTCTTGTTGACAATTCCGTGAGATTTTATAAGTATCTCATTGTTGAAATTGAATATGTCCTTTGTGCAAATTCTTCCAATTAAGAACGAGGCGTTTGTTTCTTTGTTTGATGGTTTTATTACATTTTCTTCTTTTTTCTCTGACTCAGAAGGAAGAATTGAAGCAGTTTGAATAACATCATTTTTAAGTTCTGCAGGGGCTACAATCGGAGTGAATTTTTTGATGTCAACTTTTTTGTTTTGTTCGCAGAAAATTACTGTTGTTTTCCCGCAAGATGCCACCTGATTTACTTCTAATATTTTGTTTGTGTCCAGTGATATTTTCTCTGTTAAAAATTTATCATTTAAACTTATTTCTTGGATAACGCCGAGAAACTCGCCACTTATTGAATACGCTTTTGAACCGATTGGACAATTTGTGTTTTGCGAGTTTTCAATTTTGACAGTCAGTGCTTGATTGTTTTTTACTGTTATTGCATTTTTGCCAATGTGATAGATATGTTTTGTTGGCAAAATGTGACGGATTCCATCAACACTTAAAATTTCAATTTCTATTAGCTTTTTTAATTTTTTATCAAAATAAAGTTTGTCCACTTTACCCAACAATTCACCTTCGTATAATGACAAAACTGAAAGAGAGAAGAATTCATTACAATAATACATATTTTACTCCTAAAATAATCTATGAGAAATTTCCCACTTTATGATTTAATATTAAAAATTTAAAATATCATATTTTGTCTAAAATATTTGATTTATGTCAAATATTTGGATATAATAATATAAAAGTAGGGGAAATGAAAAAATTTAAAATAATTTTGTTATTAATAATTTTTGTGATGATGCCTTTTACATTTGTTGCATGTGAAAAGTCGAATGTTTTTTCTCTTTCCACGCCGAGCGGACTTAGAGTTGAAAATGGGACAATCATTTTTGACGATGTTAAAGATGCTGAATATTACACAATTTATATCAATGACAACTCTTTCAATTTGGACGCAAAAAACAAGGTTAATGGCGTTGAAATTGTTGACGGACAAGTTAAATACGATGCTTCAAAAATGTTTGTTTATGGAAGCAGTTATGTTGTTAAAGTTCAAGCAAAATCTTCTCAAATGTATTCAAGCAAAGTTTCAAATGCGTTCTCATACAAGCATGAAGTGACAGCAAGTCTTCCAACCGATGTCACAATCACTGGGACAACCTTAACATGGAAAGTTTTGTCTTCTGAAAAAGTAAGTTTTTATAAAATCAAAATAATAATGCCATATGACACATACATATGTGATTATGACGGGAACTTGCTCACAAAAGATGACGCGATTTCAATTGAACAAGCAAACATCACTCAGGTGACCACATATTCTAACTATTTGGATTTTTCTTCAATTTTGACAGATGCGGGGAAATATAGTTTTTATGTTAAAGCAGTGTACTCAAACGGATTAATCTATTCAGAAAGTGGTTTTACAGAAAAAGTGACATACACAAAAATTGAGCAACTTGACACTCCTAAAATCTTATCTGTTATAGAGAGAGACGACCAATTGCTTTTGTCAACAATTGTGGACGAAAATGCCAATGCTGTTGAACTGGCAATACGAGATGTCTCAAAAGTTGTTGAACTAAACACTGAAAATTCATATATCCAAAATGAGCAAGGGGTATTTCTAATTAATTTGACTGAACTCTTTAAATCTTCAACAATAGATTTGTCAAGTTTGGGAAATTATTCAATAACTTTAAAAGCCTTAAGAATTGCGGATAATGATAATTTCTATAAAAACTCTTCGATTTCAGAAGAGAAAGTTTTCACAAACAAATTGGTCTTGGATTCAATTGACGCCAACATTACTCAAGACAATGGAACAAACTATATTGAGTGGCAAGATGAGAATAGTGAATTTGTTTCTGGATATAATGTTTTGATTTTAGGGAAAGAAAACGCAAGTCTTGTGTTTGTGCCAAAGGGAGAAAAAACAAGTTATCCTGTTGGTGATTTTGTTGCCGGTGCGGTCCAAGTTGTGGGGAATGGAATTAATGTTTTGAATTCTAATTTTGGTGAATTTGTGTCTAATCCGGACTTGACTGAAAATGGAGAGACACCTTCTATTATTGGAAACACAATTTCATGGACTAATGTTGGTGCAAATTATTATGTTTTAATTGACCAAGATAAATATTATGTTTCTTCAAGCAATTCGTTTACGCTCACAGACGAACAAACAACAAGAGATAAAATTGAATTTGCTCTGATTTCAGTTTTTGAAGATAAAATCATTTCACAAACTAATTTTAGCATGCAACTTTCAAGACAATTGAGCGCTCCAACAATTGGCGGAAACGGATTTGTTGATTCAAAAAATCCTTATTTGTTGACATTCAACAAAGTTAACGATGCGGTTGGTTATTATGTTTATGTTTTAGACAGCAGTTCTGACGAAATGATAAAAATTGATAGATTGTTTACAGACAATTCAATTGACCTTTCAAAAGAATTGCGAGGAAAAAGTTCGGATTCTTATCAAATTAGAATTCAAGCAGTTGCAGACCCTAATTCAAATTATTTACCTAGCGAATTGAGTGAAGTTGTTGTTTTGAATCACAATTTAACACTCGCAACTCCAAAATTCTTAAAGGATTCTCTTGGCAACGATGTGCCAATTATTCCAGTTGAAGAAAATGGCACCAAAAAATTCATTTTAAGATTTATGGGTGTTGACAACGCTTATAGTTATGAAATTTGGGTCGGATTTGATAGATTGATTAAATATGCGCAACCTAACACAACGCTTTATGAATTTGACGTGACAGATTATTTAAGAAACGCGGGGCAATATAGCATTAAAATAAAAGCGTTGCCAAGCGAAGATTCAGTAAATTTCCATGCAAGTGCGGAAGCGGAAGGCAGTTTTAAATATACAAAACAACTTAACACAGTGCAAAACATTAAAGTGACATCTTCGGACGGATTGGAGATTTTGTCTTTCACTCCGCAAGATAATGCTTATGCTTATAGGATTAGAATTGTTAAACTTGACAATCCAGACGTGGTGATATTCAACACTCAACCTTATGATGGCGGTCAAGCAATTGATATAACTGAATATTTGATAGATGAAGGAATTTATTACGTTTATGTGACCAGCCTGCCAGATGAAGAAAGTTTTTACATAATTTCAGATGAGGCGTGCATCAATGAACCATATGTAAAATTACAAACCACATTAAAGACGCCAGAAAACATTTGCTTTATGGTTAAAAACGATGAATATTATTTAAATTGGACAGGTGATAGCAGAGCGGATTATTACACGGTTGTTCTCACTGACCCATTCGGAATAACACGCGAACTTAGGTCTTATCAAAACAGTTTGAATGTAAACAAGTATATTACAATTCAAGGTCAATATTTTGCAAAAGTTTATTCAATTGCATCAAACAGCACGACTTATTTGTCAAGTACATATGGAAGCATGCGTGAACCTTATCTTTATATAATGAATAGTTTAACTGATTTCGAAAGATATGGCGTGTCAATTTATGGACAAACAAGCGACTTTTCAATTGACAATGCAAATGACTTAAAAACAATTCTTTGGTATCATTATCTTTCTGGAATCAATCCAAACATTGGACTTGCTTTGTATATAAATTGCCAAGAAGACGAGACGCAAACAGATGCAATTATTAGACTTGCAAATGAAGCAGAAGAAAATGCAATCTATCAATTCTCAAATGACACTGAGTGGAAAGCATTAACAAAATTGTCAGGAAGCGGAACAATAACTGCGTCTAGCAATCAATTATTTGAAGTTGTTGCAAAAAGAATAATTTCAGTTTATCCAGAAAAAAATGTGTTATCAAACTTTTCATTAACTCATGAAAGTGGAAGTCAAAAATTCAGTTTGTTCTATGAAAATTCATTAGAATTTGTGAACGGACAATATGTTGAAAAAACAAAAATCAATGAGACTGCCCTAAATCCAACAGTGCTTGATTTTGAATCAACTTTCAAATATTTAGACAAATTTAATAGAAGAGGTTCGTTATATACATATATTGATGGTTGCGAAAAAGTTCCAGTTCAAACAAGTGAAGAGTTGTTGCAAGCAGTGCTCGATGGCAAACAACCTGAATTTTATGGAAATTGCACAACAGCAAAAACAATTTATAATAATGCAAAACAAGTTTTGAATTCAATCATAACATATCAAATGACTGATGTTGAAAAAGCGCAAGCAATTTTTGAGTGGCTTGAACATGCATTGAATTTAAACGACAATGCAGACAAAACTTTGGACGGCGCAAATGTTGTTAGCGCAAATTTGGAAGAGTATGGACTTAGAGACCAGTTCTATCTTGAATCAGTGTTCTTGAATTTGTACGATGAGACTAGACAAGGTTTTGATGGAGAATTTTATCTCGGCAACAGATTGGTGGCAAGTTCTGCATATGCAAAAGCGTTCTCGTTGCTTTGCGGAATGGAAGGGATTGAGACAGTTGTTATGAATGGATCTTATAAGTATACTATCGCTTCAACAACCTTTGAGGAAAATCACAGTTGGAACAAAATTTATATTTCAACAGGCACAGACAACGAAAAACATTGGTACAATGTTGATGTTGCTTTGTCGGATAGATTGATGTATGCAGACAATTTGTCACTCACATCAACATCACTTCGCGTTGCAACTTCTGGTCACACATACTTCCTTGTCACAGATGCTTTCATAAATTCTAAGTTTAATTTAACAGCTAACACAAATCCAATTTCGCAAACATTTAAAGAAACGCACGCTTGTGACACTGAATATGATTATTATTCAAATTCAAGTTTTGCACTCAAAGCGGAAGATATCCTTGCAAACTTCAATCAAGTGACTGAATGTGACGATTGTGAATATCTAAATAAATATAATTCAACTATAACGTATCAAAAATATAATCGTACTGGTTATGGGGCGTTGGAAGCATTTATTTTAAATAAGATTATGCTCGCTCAAATGCAAATAAACAATTCAACAGCTGATAAAACCATGATTGAGTTTAAGATTGACATGCAGGATAATAACAATCTTGATATTTTCAGTAGCGTATATATTAATAATGTTTTAAGAGACAAAGGTTTAAACAATTGGTCAATTGGTGTTTACAAGCAAAGCACAGAAGGAATATATTCAATTCAGGACTCTGTAAATAAAACATTAACAGTAATTGTTATTCTTTCAAAAAATTAAAATAAATTATTTACATAATTTTGACATGACAACTTAAACTAATTTTGATGAAAGTTGATGCAGTCAAAACTATGGGAAAAATAATGTCATATCTGCACAATGGCACAGACGTAAAAAATCGCATTGTGCAGTTTTTTGACACCAAAATTGCAATAATCTATATGGCGGAAATGACAGACACTCTGTTGTTGAATGAAGGACTAATTAATCCAATTTTAACTTTTCAAGGAGAAAAGCCAAAAAATATCACACAAGCACTTAAACAAGATGTGCTTTCCAACCATGAAATTAACGAACACAACAGCATAAAATCCGCCATTTCATCTCTTTTGAATGGTCAAACTTTGGTTTTGGTGGACAATGCTTCACAAATTCTCTCTTGCGACATGGAAAAGATTGCTGTGAGAGCAATTGCAGAACCACCAACAAACGTAGTTATAAAAGGTCCGAGAGAAGGCTTTACTGAAAGCATGAAGCAAAACCTTGCTTTGATTCGTCAGCGTGCACGCACCAAAGATTTGGTTGTTGAGACAATGGAAATTGGAGAAGTGACAAAAACAAAAGTTTCAGTTGTCTATTTTAAATCGATTGCAGACAAAAGAGTTGTAAAGCAAATTTTAAGAAGGTTGAAAGATATCAAAATTGATGGGGTGACAGACAGTCACTATTTGGTTTCGTATCTACAAAAAAATCCAAAATCGCTTTTTAAACAAATTGGCGACACAGAAAAACCTGATATTCTCGTGGGGAAAATGTTGGAAGGAAGGGTTGGCATTTTGGTTGATGGTTCGCCAATTGTGTTGACAATTCCATTCATTTTGGTGGAAGACTTGCAAAATAGTGATGATTATTATAGTCAGCCAATTAGAGTCGCATTTGTTAGAGCATTGAGACTGGTGGGAGTTGTTTTGGCGGTTCTTTTGCCCGGACTTTATGTCGCTCTCGAAAAATTCCATTATAAAATAATTCCAACAGAATTTTTGGTGACTATAATAAATACAACGCAAGGAATTCCATTTTCTCCTTTTATGGAAGTCTTGTTTATTATTTTGCTGTTTGAAATTGTTTATGAAGCAAATTTGAGAATGCCACAATACTTTGGAATGGCGACTTCAATTGTGGGTGCGTTGATTTTGGGAGACACTGCAGTGAATGCAGGACTAGTTAGTCCACCGGCAGTTATGATTGTTGCTCTTTCAGGAATTACATTTTATATTGTGCCAAGTCAGGCAGCACAATTTTCAATTTTAAGATTGATTGCGCTGGTTTGCGGAGCAGCGATTGGACTTTATGGCATTATTGCATTTTGCGTTATTGTCGTGTCGTATCTTTCAAGTTTTGATAGTTATGGCAGTGCTTATCTTGCGCCAACTGCACCATATATTGCGGGAGACCAAAAGGATTTCTTAGTGCGCACGCCGATAAAGGAAATGACAAAAAGGCCAAAATCTATTGCGAATAACAGAGAAAATTTAGACAGAAGGAGAACAAAATGAAAATAAGTTATAGACAATTGTCGATTATGGTTTTCATGAGTTTCCTTGCGGTCAAGTTGTTTGCTTTGCCAAGTTATTTATATGTGGTTGCAAAAAACATGAGTTGGTTAGTTGTTTTTGTATTGATGATTATTGATGCAATTTACGCTTATTTGATTATTGAACTCATGAAGAAAAATCAGGATAAAAATATCTATGAATTCATGAAAAATACGTTGGGAATTGTGCTCACAAAAATCATTTTAATTGTAATGCTTGTAAAATATGTTATTGTTATAGGTATTATTGTTAAAGGTCTTGAATTATTTATCGTTGAAAATTTATATGAAGAGTTTAATTGGCTTTTGTATGGTCTTCCATTAATTATCGTTGTAAGTTTTATAATTTACAAAGGAATACGAAATATTGGCCGTGTTTTTGAGTTTTTTTGGTTAATTATAGTTGTCGGGTGTATATTTATTGCTTTGCGTGCAATGAGCGGAGTAAATCCACTTTCATTTTTGCCAATGTTTAAAGATGGAGTTATGCCAATTTTCAAGTGTGGATATCAACATTTAAGTTGGTTTGGTTCTTCAGTGTTTTTATTTATGTTTTTCGGGAAAGTTGATTTCAGCAAAGAAAAGAAATCAAGACTTTTTTGGACAATGGTTGGGGCAATTTTGCTTGTTCAATTGTTGTTATATGTATTTTATGGATTATTCGAACAAATTTCACCAATCCATCAATTTGCATTGAGTGATATCGCACAATTTAGCAAAACGACATCGTCAACAAGTGGCTTGTCTTGGCTTATAGTTTCAATTTGGATAATTGGTCAAATGACACTGCTTGCTATGTTTGGTTATTGTTTTGTGCATGCTTTCATGTATATTTTTGATACAAACTCTTTGGTGTTTGGAATTGTTGTTTTAGATTTATACATTTTGTCATGGGGTATAATGGGAAAATATACGGTAGATGTGGAAAAGTGGTTTTTAACTGATTTTGCTTCGATTATGACTATTGTCAGTGAGTATATTTTAACTCTCATTTTATGGTTGGGATATCTTGTTAAAAACTCAAAAAAGAAAAAAGTTGAGGTGGAGACATGAAAAAAATAAAGCACCTTTTTAGTCCTAGATACATGGTTGTGTGGCTTTCAATTGTTGTGTTAATTATTGCTGTTCCGAAACTCACCGAACCAAGCATGGACAAGAGATATGCAATTGTGACAATGATGAGTGTTGATGAAAACGATGATGGTCAAATCGAGATGGTTGTCAATACATTATCTCCGAGTGCGACAAATAGCGAGCAGGAGCAATATTTTTCTGCGACAGGAAAAACTTTGGGAACTGCGGTTGAAAATTTATCAATAATGATAGGCAAACAGGTTGTATTTTCTCAGTGCGAAATTATGGCTTTTGGAGAGAAAATGGCAGAAACAGGCATTTTGGGTACGCTTGATTTTATGACTCGCATGAAAAAGATAAGTCGTAATGCAGTTTTAATTGTCTTTACTGGAGATATTGTGGACTTTATGGACGCGGTCAACACGCTTGAAAAAGATAAAAATATAAAACTTAAAGATGCCATCAATTTTGACAAGAGATATGTGCTTGCTGATAACAGCGACATTGACACATTTTATCGCGATTATTTCAGTGACAACTCACAAGGAATTTTGCCAAAACTAAAAGTTTCATCTGAAAAACAATTGGAAGCAATTGAGGTAGCAAGCATGTCTGAATCTAATTCAGGACAATCTTCAAGTGAAAGTCAAGAGAAAAAATATATAGTAAACGATGGGACATCGTCAATGTTTAAAAGTGGAAAGTTTATTTTTGACATCAATCCCGAAATGATGAAAAAGATTAATATGTATATTGACAATGGTTTTGATTCTCTCGTCACAGTTGAGCATGTCAATGACGAAATTTACAAAGATGCAACAGTTGTATTCAATGTGAGTGAAAGTGAAGTGTTTAAGCGCCCAAGTTTTGAAAATGGCAAGCCAAAATATATTGTTGATATTAATTTAAGGGTTTATATTGAACAGGTTGTGCAAGAACAGCAAGGTGAAAATTTTATGCAAAGGAACAAAGTGTTCTTAAATGATAATGTTTTAAATCTTTTAAAAGAAAAAATCAAATCAGACATGATGAGCGTTGTAGATTTTTGCAGAGAAAACAAAATTGACCTTATTGAAGCGTATGACAAATTCAACGCTTTATCCTATAAAAAATTTCAAAATTATTTAAAAAAGGTCGGAAAAGAAAATTATCTTGACGAAATTGACGTCAAGATAAATGTAAATATTGCAAGTGCGTATTGATTATCTCAATTTTGCATTAAGATTTGATATTTCTGCTTTTAGGACATTATTCATAATTTCGCTTATCTCAGTGTCCGTCAAAGGTTTTTCACCTTGGCGAATTGAGAATCTGAAAGCGACACTCTTTTTGTCGTCACCGATTGAATTAGATTCATAGACATCAAAGATTTTACAATCAACAATTCTTTGTCTGTCTGCTTTCTTTGCAATTTCAATAATTTTGCTTGCAGGGGTTTCTTTTGACACAACGATTGCTAAGTCGCGCTCAACATAAGGCAATTTTTCCGGAGCAACGCCGGTGTGTTTGTCGCTCAATCTTGAAATTATTGTTTTTAAATTTATTTCAGCAACCAAAACTTTTTGATTTATTTCAAAATTATTTCGAATTTTTGGGTGAATTTCTCCAATTTCGCCAACTTTTTGATTGAATAAATAGATATCCGCACAAATTCCAGGGTGGAACATGTCATGTTGAGCTTGGCGATAAGTCAAAGAATACCCAATGCTTGAGAAGATTTTATTTACAATATTTTTAAGTTGATAGAAATTATAATCACCAGTTAAACTCAAACACATATTGTTATGTTCATCTGGAAGTGTGTCTAGAGGCAATGATTTTGCTAGGAATACACGTGCAAGTTCAAATAGTTTTAAATCTTTGTTTCCTTGTTTTAAGTTGAATGAAATTGTGTTCAACATTCCAGGAATAAGACTGCGTCTCATAACTGAGTAGTCCAAGCCGATTGGGTTTGCAACTTTTATGTGTTCTTCAACATTAAGTCCGGCATTTTGAATGAGTTTTGGACTGCCGAATTGCCAGGTTAAAATTTCATTCATTCCACAAAGAGAAGCAGAAATTTTTAACTTGTTGATATTTTTTTGTTCAACAGTAAGTTCCCCAACTGTCACAAAATCAGTTGAAGAAGACGAGTCTATGCTAACTTGGTCAAGACCATAAATTCTTCCAACTTCTTCACAAATGTCACATTCGCGCTCAATATCTGTTCTTTCACAAGGAATTGTAGATATAAGTTTATCGCCAGACGCGGTGGTTTTTATGTCAAGTCTATTTAAAATGTCCACCATTGTCTCGGTCGGAATGTTTAGACCAAGTCGAGAGTTGATGCGTTCCACACTGCTTTCAACAATGCGCTTTTTGTTTAATCCTTGATTTACGTCTACAATAACATTTGAAATTGTTCCTGCATTGAGTTTTGAAATTATATTCAATGCGCGTTTAAGACCAATTTCTGTGTTTTCAACAAACACTCCTTTGCTGTATCTAATTGAACTATCACTTGAAAGACCAAGGGCATGAGAAGAGCGTCTAATATTGGCATAGTAGAAATTTGCGCTTTCAAGCATCACATCTTTTGTTGTTGGGTATGTTCCGCTTTCAAGTCCACCCATAATTCCTGCAACAACCATAGGTTCACTTTCGTTTGCAATCACCAAGATGTTTGGATTTAATGTTTGTTCTTTTTCGTCCAAAGTTATCAATTTTTCATTTTCTTTTGCGTGTCGAACAACAATTTTATTTCCTTTGATTTTGCTCAAATCAAAAGCATGCATTGGTTGACCAACTTCCAGCAAAACATAGTTTGTTATGTCAACGAACAAAGAATGTGGGGTGTGGTCTAAAAGTGTTAAACGCTTTTTCATCAATTCTGGACTTTCGCCATTTTTAACATTTTCCACAACAACGCTTTCATATCTTGGGCATAAAGCAAAATCTTCAACTTTTAAATCAACATATTTATTTCCAGCGGTCGCATAAGATAAGTCTAATGGTTTTAATGGCAAATTATTGAATGCGGCAATTTCTTTCGCAATTCCATAAATTGAGTTGCAATCTGCACGATTTGGAAGCACATTTACGTCTAAAATTATTTCATTTAAACCAAGCACATCAGCGATTGGAGTTCCCGGAACGCAGTCTTTATTTAAAATTAGCAATCCGTCCACTTCTGCACCGGGATATATTGAGTCATCAATGCAAAGTTCATCGCCAGAGCAAAACATTCCATTAGATGCCACTCCTCTTAACATTCCATTTTTTATTGTTGCACCATTTGGAAGAGTTGCGCCATCAAGGGCAAGAGGAACATTGTCTCCAACTTTCATGTTTTCAGCATGCGTGACAATTTGAGTAGATCCAAACCCATAATTTGCTTGACAAATTACAAGTTTGTCAGCGTTTGGGTGTTGCGTTATTGACGTGATATTCGCAACAACAACCTTATCCAAACCTTTCGACTTGTCTATAACTTCTTCCACTTCGAAACCAGAATCTGTCAAACCTTTAACGATTTGATTTAATGATAAACTGCTTGTATCAACATAATCATTTATCCATGATAATAATACTTTCATTTTTTCTCCTTAATTGTTTAATTTTCACAACTATTTAATTAAATAAATTTACTTAAATTGTTTGGTGAAACTTTTGTTTTTGCTGTTTGCTGTGGCAACCAGTAAATTTCCATCAGATTTATAATCAACTCAATTACTTGAATTGCTTGATAAATCTGCTTATTAAATTATTTCTAGCGAAATAATAAATTTCCCTTCGTTTCACAACCAATTAATTAAATAAATTTACTTAAATTGTTTGATGAAACGAATATCATTTTCGAACATAACTTTTGCGTTAGGAATTTTATATCTCATTTTTGGGAAGCGGTCAAAACCAAGTCCGAACGCGTATCCTGAATATTCATTTGGGTCAATTCCGTTCAATTCCAAAACTCTTGGGTGAATCATTCCTGCACCAAGAATTTCATATTGTCCTGCACCTTTGCATGCTGGACAACCTTTTCCTTTGCACACATTGCATTCAGCGTCAACTTCCACACTTGGCTCTGTGAAAGGGAAGAATGATGCTCTAAATTTTGTTTTTGTGTCTTCTCCTAAATATTTTTGAAGCATTATTGTTAAGTCATGTTTTAAGTCAGCAAGTGACACTTTTTTGTCAATATAAATTCCTTCGAGTTGATGGAAAGCAGGAGTGTGTGTGGCGTCAATTTCATCTTTTCTGAAAACTCTCCCGAAACTAAACACTTTGAAAGGTGGTTTAATTTTTTCCATTGCTCTTGGTTGAGTGTTTGATGTTTGTGTTCTTAAAAGAATGTCGTTTGTGATGTACAAACTATCTTGCATGTCTCTGCTTGGGTGGTCTTTTGGAACGTTTACAAGTTCAAAGTTATACTTATCCCATTCAATTTCTGGTCCATCAATTTGAGAAAATCCCATGCCGGTCAAAATTTCGCCCATACGAATGAAATCAATTGTCACAGGGTGAAGTGCACCAATTTCTTCATCACCTTTATCTAAAGTGACATCAATTTTCTCTTTCATAAGTTTTTCATTCAATTCGTTGTCTGAAAGGAATTTTTCTTTTGCGGAAATCATTGATTCAGCATTTTGTTTTGCAGTGTTTAAAAGTTGTCCCATCGCTTGCTTTTCATTTGCTGGAACATCTTTCATAAAGCGGAACATTTCAGTCAATTTTCCGTTTTTCCCAAGTATTTCCACTCTCAAAGTTTGACATTCCGCACTTGTTTTCGCTTGCTCAACTTTTTCTCTTGTGTAATTTAAAATTTCATTTATTCTATCTTGCATATTTTCTCCTTTTCTTTTTCACATTAACAAAAAACTCGCCCAAATCATAGGACGAGTTTGTTCGTGGTACCACCTATGTCGTCGCAACACTCCCTTTTGTCAAATTGCTCGATAAACTCGCAATTATAGACCTTTTGGTCGGTTGCTCCTCCTTCCCATTCGACGACAAGTCTCATGGGAGCCCTAGAAAACGCAACACTCCCTTTTGTCAAATTGCTCGATTAACTCGCAATTATAGACTCTTTGGTCGGTTGCTTATTCTTTCAGTTCCGATAAATTATCTCACGGATTATTGTTTGCAACTTGACCTATAGCGTTTGTTTAAAACGCGGATTGTTTTGACCTCATTTCATTTTTACAGTTTTGTCTGGCTTTTCTTAGCGGAAGAGATTAGGCTCTACCTTTTCCAAAAAGCAACTCGAATGCTGAAATTCATAAATTTGCTGAACATAAACATCTCTCAACCAAGGACGTTCTCTCTTTATGGAACAAATTTACTACTGCACACATTGTCAACGTTTTTGTTAAGATAAAATTATTTTAAGATAATGTAATTTATTTGTCAAGCAAAAAGCAGACTGCTTTCACTTCAATTATTGACAAAAAACGTAAAGAATTAAATTTTAACAAGGAATATAATAACGAAATTAAAAGAAGAATAGCAATTGCGGTGATTGAAAACCCACATCAAAACTACAATTAAATATTTCCTTGACATTTAAGATTAATTTGATAAAATTAAAAAGTAGTAAGATTTTTTTATTCTATTTTCTTGTATTAACCCAAAATATGACATATAATCAATTTAAATAAATCCAATAAAATCATATGTTCCCTTAGTTAAATGGATATAACGAGACCCTCCTAAGGTCTAATTGTGAGTTCGATTCTCGCAGGGGACGCCAATTATTTTAATAGCATTTTGTTTATAGTTGATTACTTTGTTAATTTAATTTTGAAGTATTCCTGTTTATAAAGAATACAATATGGAGAATTTATGGAAATTGAAGAGATGAGTAATATACATTTTGAAAGCGTAAAAGATTTATTAGTAGATTTGCAAAAGTATATTATTGAAATTGACAAATTCAACCTTAATATAATGTCAAAAGATTATAGAAAAAAATATTTTGAATTCATGTTTGATGATTGTAAAAATAATGAAGGGAAAATTTTTGTTGCGATGGACGATGGTGAAGTTGTGGGTTTTATTGCTGGACACATACAAGCGTATGACGAACGCGATAGTCTAGATTATACATGTCCTAAAAAGGGAATAGTATCCGAACTTATTGTAAAAAAAGGAATAAGAAAAATTGGTGTTGGCTCGATGCTGTTAAAGACAATGGAAGACTATTTCAAATTTATCAATTGTGAGTTCGTGCAAATTGATGTTTTTGCTTATAATGAAACAGCAAAGAAGTTTTATTATAAAAACGGCTACACTGATAGAATGATAACAGTTTTTAAGCAAATTTAGTTTATAAAAAAACGACAAGTTTTTTCGAATGAATGTGTTGACATTTTTTATAATTTGAAATATAATCACAAATAATTATAGGAGAAATTTAATGAAAACATTTACACAAATTTCATATTATTGCTACTACATTTAGATTGCTGTATGTAGGAGTATTTGTGTGTAAAGTATCATATTAAACATCTGTCATATAGCGATTCAAACTATGTGGCAGTTTTTATTTCAAAATCTGTCGCATTAAACGTTGACAGATTTTTTCTTTAATATTAAAAAATTTTAATTGAGAAAAAGTTTTATATTTAGGAGTAAATTTATGAGATTTATAATAAAAATATACGCCCTTTCGGGCGTTGTATTGGGGAAATAAGCAAAATATGTTAAAATAAAAAAGGAGAAAATATATGTTTAAAAGCAACGCGTTTGAACAATTGGAAAACAGAGGTTTTGTTTTTCAAGCAACAAATTTAGAAGAAATAAAAAATGCATTAAAAAGAGGCTCAATTACATTTTATCTTGGAATAGACCCAACCGCTGACGATTTGCATATAGGTCATTTTTTTGGATTGCAGATGGCAAGAATTTTACAAGATTGTGGACATAAGTGCATAATTCTTGTTGGTGGAGCAACTGCTTTAATTGGTGACCCAAGTGGTAAAAAAGACATTAGAAAAATGTTATCAAAAAAAGAAGTTGAAAAGAATGCAAAAGAGATAAAAGGAATTCTCAAAAGATTTATTGCTTTGGACGGAGACAATCCGGCTATTATCGTTGATAATGCTGATTGGTTGAATTCTATAAGCTATATTGATTTTTTAAGAGAAGTTGGAATTCATTTTAATATAAGTGAAATGCTCAAAAAAGATTTATACAAAAACAGGCTTAAAAGAGGTGGATTAACCTTTATGGAAATGGGATACATGTTAATGCAGGCATTTGATTTCGTCCACCTAAATGATAAATTTAATTGTATTTTACAAATTGGTGGTTCCGACCAATGGGGGAACATTGTTGCGGGAACTGAGTTGAGCAGGAAAATGAATTTTAGAGATGGAACTCAAAGGCCGGTCATGATGGGGTTGACATGTCCATTGCTTACAAACGCAGATGGAGTTAAGATGGGCAAAACTGAGAAAGGTACATTATGGGTTAATAGAGATAACACATCTTCATTTGAATTTTTTCAACATTTCATTAATTGCTTAGATGCAGATGTTGAACGATTGTTAAAATTCTTCACAAAAATTGATGCTAAAGAAATTAAAAAAATGTGTGAAGAAGATATTGTTAAAGCAAAAAAATTGATGGCTTTTGAAGTGACAAAACTTGTTCACGGCGAAGAAGAAGCATTAAAAGCACAACTCACGAGTGAACAACTTTTTGGAGGAAATAACAAAAGTGAAAATATGCCAACACAAGAAATATCCATTGAAAAAGATGTAAAAGTGATTGATTTTTTGTCAAAATTAAACATTTTTAATTCAAAATCAGAAATCCGAAGATTGGTGGACCAAAATGGAATTTTAGTAGATGGTGAAAGAATTGTAGATCTTAATAACAAAATTGATATCAACAAAAAAGAATTCGTGGTAAAGAAAGGTAAAAAGATATTTTTAAAAGTTATACTAAAATAAATAAAATTAATTAAAACCTATATGATATTTTTTAAAATTGTGCTATAATACTTACATATTCAATTCAAAGTGGGGAGTGGAAATGAAAATATCGTCAAAAGGGCAATATGCTGTGAGAGTTATGGCTCAGCTGGCAGAATCAAAAAAAGAATATGTTAGTTTGTCTGAAATCGCAGAAAAACAAAACATTTCTGTTAAATATCTTGAAAAAATTATGTCTTTGCTCACAAAAGCAAAACTCCTTGAAAGTTCAATGGGTTCGCTCGGTGGATATAAATTGGCAAAATCCCCTGATGAATGTATGGTCTCAGATATTCTTTCAGTGACTGGAGATTTGCCTGAATTGGTCCCTTGCCAAAAAGCACATTGCCCAAATCAATGTAAATGCGTGACTATGGGTTGTTGGGAAACTTTGTCAAATATTATATATGATTATCTAAAAAGCATATCTTTGTTAGACTTGGTCAATAAAACATATAAAAAGTCTTGACAAACATGCTTTTTAATTTTATAATGATGTCATACCAATTTGGTAGGACATTTAAAAGGAGATTTAATGATTTATTTGGATAACGCAGGAACGACAAAAGTTTCTGATAGTGTTATAAAAGCAATGATGCCATATTTCCAAGAGATTTATGGGAATGCTAGTTCACTTCACGAAATGGGGCAGATTGCGAGAGAACATTTAGAGAATGCGAGAGAAACTGTGGCAAAATGTTTAGGCGCAAAACCTGAAGAAATTTATTTTACATCTGGTGGCAGTGAAAGTGACAACTGGGCGATTGAAAGTGCGTGCAGATTTGGGGCACTGAAGGGGAAAAAACATATTATTACATCGGCGTTTGAGCACCATGCAATTTTGCATACTTTGAAGGAAAAAGAAAAACAAGGATTCAAAGTGACATATTTGCCAGTTTATGAAAACGGAATTGTGAAAGTTGAAGATTTGAAAGACGCGATTTCAGATGAAACATGTTTGGTGACAATTATGTTTGCGAACAATGAAATTGGAACAATTCAACCAATCAAAGAAATTGGCAAGATTTGCAGAGAAAAAGGAGTCATTTTCCACACTGACGCAGTTCAAGCGGTAGGGCACATTCCAATTGATGTTGAAGATATGAATATTGATATGCTTTCTCTTTCAGCTCACAAATTTCACGGACCAAAAGGGATAGGTGTGTTATATTGCAGAAAATCAACTCCATTGTTTAGTTTTGTGAATGGTGGAGCGCAAGAGAGAAACAGAAGAGCGGGAACGGAAAATCTTGCTGGGATTGTTGGTCTTTCTGTGGCTCTCCAAGATGCAATAAATGAAATGGAAGACACTGCAAAAAAGGAAATTTGTTTGAGAGACAAGTTGTTTAATGAACTTTCAAAAATAAGTCATTCAAAAATAAATGGAGACAGAGAAAAAAGACTTCCAAACAACTTCAACATGAGTTTTGAAGGCATTGAAGGCGAGAGTTTACTTTTGTTGCTTAGTGACGAAGGAATTTGTGCATCAAGCGGTTCGGCTTGCACGAGTGGTTCGCTTGACCCAAGTCATGTGTTGCTATCAATTGGATTGCCACATGAAGTTGCACATGGAAGTTTGAGACTCACTCTTTCAAAATATACAACGGAAGAAGAAATCGATAAAGTTATATCAGTTGTTCCAAAAATTGTCGATTATTTAAGAAAAATAAGTCCAGTTTGGGACGAATTAAAAAACGGAACAAGACAACACAAAATTTAAAAAGGAGGGAATTATGTTATATAATGAAAAAGTCATGGACCATTTCAGAAATCCAAGAAACATTGGTGAAATGGAAGATGCGGACGGAATTGGAGAAGTTGGGAACGCAAAATGTGGAGATATAATGCGTTTGTATATAAAGGTTAAGGACAACATTATCACAGATGTAAAGTTTATGACTTTTGGTTGCGGAAGTGCAATTGCAACGACATCAATTGCAACTGAAATGATAAAAGGACAACCAATTGAAAAAGCGTTGGAACTAACAAATCAAGCGGTTGTTGAAGCGTTGGGTGGGCTTCCAGCACACAAAATTCACTGTTCAGTTTTGGCTGAAGAAGTTGTCAAAGCGGCAATCAAAGATTATTATGAAAAACATCACATTGATTACGACAAAGAAAAATATTGTGCGGGCGAATGTGCGTGTGTAAAACAATATGATAAACACGATTAGTTTAATTTAAAATTAATTTAATTTGATTATTTAAAATTTAAAAATAAAAAAATAATAGGCGGGAAATACTCGTCTATTTTTTTATTTAATTAATTAAAAAAATTTACAAAATTTATCAAAAATAGTGTGTTTTTGCTTATTTTTTTAATTTTTCTTGGCATTTTTTTAATTTTTTTAGTGTTAACATTTATTTTACACGGAGAATTTATGAAAATAAAAAAATTTAATTTTAGTATTTTATGGAAAAGTTTGGTGCTTTTGTTTGTGGCGGTTTTGTTAACTAACGCAGATGTCGCTGGAATTTCACCATTTTTGATTGCGTTTTATTTTGCGGGATTATTTGTTGGGATTGATGAAAAAATCTTGTCTATAATTTGCTTCGGTTCATTTGCTTTAATTGGTTGGAGTTTAAGTTCAATTTGGGTGGGTCTTACTTTTGTGTTGGTTGGACTTGTCACTTTTTACCTACATAAAATTTGCAAAAAGAAAATTCGATTTATAACAATTGTTATTGCTTATTTAATTTCACTGGCAACTTTAATTTACTATAACTATCAAGACTGGAAATATCTGGTGGAATATATTTTTTTGGGACTCATTAGTCTGTTTGTTTTTGTTAAAGTTTTGCAAGTGTTGTTGCTTAGAAAAAATTGTTTCAAAATGACTTTAGATGAAAGTGTTTGCTTCTTATTTTTTGTTGCGACGTTAGGAATGGGACTTGCAGGTGTCAAAATTTGGAATTTTGAAATTTATAGGCTTGTTTTAATGCTGGCAATTTTTGTGTGTATTGCAATTCAGAGTCCGAAACTGACTTATTCATTGACACTTTCGTTTTCTCTCGGTGTGGCGCTCAGCAGTTTTTCGCTTCTCCCGATTGCGGAATTTATGATTGTTGCACTTTTAACAAGCATGTTTACGTTACCACATAAACTAAAAATGACATGTTTGGCGCTTATTGCTGACGTCTTTGTTCAAATGTTTTTCTTCACGAAGTCAACAGATATAATTTGGGCAATTGTCCCACTTGCTGTCGCCGGATTGATTTTCTTATGTCTTGGCAACAAATATTTAAATCAACTTGGAGATATTGTCTATGTGAAGAGCAGTGAGCTAACTTCTAGAAGTCTCATTAACACCACAAGGAAAAATATCCGAAAGCGAATGAGCGAACTTAGCAATGTTTTTCAAGACATGAAGCGCATTCATCTTGACATGATAAAAAGAGATTTGACAAAAGATGAATTGGTGGCGATGTTTGGTAGGGAAATTATGTGCGCGTGTTGCAAGGACTGTCTTGAAAAAAATCGATGCACGCGTTCAATTGGTTCGCAAAATCTTTCTTACATTGACCAGTTGATTGAAACAGCGATAAAAAAGGGTAAAGTTTCATTGTTGGATATTCCGTCTGGAATGTCGACAAAATGTGGGAAAATGAATCAACTTATAACACTTTTAAACAGGTTGACAGACGAATATAAACAATATAAAAATATGGTTGGAGATGTTAACAATGTTAAATATTTGTTGGCTGAACAAATGGGCGCGGTGTCAAATTTGCTCTTAAATCTTGGGAAAGAAATTGACACGAATGTCACTTTTGACATTGCGAAAGAAAATAAAATCATCAACAGACTTTTATCGTTTAACGTCCAGTGTAAAGAAGTGTTGTTATATGCAGAAAAAAATGATGAATTGTCCGCGGTCTTGGTTGTGAGAAGCGAAAATTCATTAAATCCAATAATTGAAAAAGTCGTTAGCGAAGTGTTGAAAACGCAAATGGAAGTGACAAAAGTGGTGCCGTTTGAAGATGGCGAGTTTAACACGATTATGATGCATAAAACAGGAAGATATGATTGCGTGTTTGGAATTGCCAGTTGCAACAAAGCAGGGAACGAAGTCTCAGGTGATTGCCATAGTATTATACGTCTTTCTGGGGAAAGGTTTTTATTGGCATTGTGTGATGGAATGGGTGCTGGAAGAAAGGCACATGAAATGAGCGCCAAAACGCTCGGACTTATTGAGAATTTTTACAAGGCGGGTTTTGACAACGATATAATTTTAGAAAGTGTAAACAAACTGCTCGCAATTAATAATCAAGAAAATTATTCCACATTAGATGTCTGTTTGCTCGACTTAAATCAAGAAATTGCGGACTTTATTAAGGTGGGTTCTCCATTTGGACTGATTAAACGAGATTCCAATCTTGAAGTTGTTGAAGGTGGAACTTTGCCAATCGGTGCGCTTGAAAGCATCACACCAGCAACATACAAAACCACAATAACTACAAAAGATATGGTGATTATGGCAACAGACGGGGTGACCGACGCATTTAAGACACAAGACAACTTGAAAGATTTTGTTGCAAAATTGGTTTCAACAAATCCACAAACGATTGCGGAAAATATTTTGTCGCAAGCACTTAGTTTAAATGAAATGAGCGCGAAAGACGACATGACTGTTTTGGTGGCAAGGACTTATCTTAAAAAATAACATAAAATTCATAAATTGGTCTTGCAATATTTCTTTTGATATTGTATAATAGCATCAGGAGAAATTTATGGACAACGTTTTAGACTTTATTAAGAAAAATAACATGATTAAACATGGAGAAATTGTGGGTGTTGCTTGCTCTGGCGGAAGAGACAGCATTTGCCTTTTGCATTATTTAAATTCTATTAAAGAAGAATTGGATTGCGAAGTTGTGGCAGTTAATGTGGACCATGGAATTAGAGAAGGAAGTGCGCTTGACACTCAATTTGTTATGGATTTTTGCAAAGAGCATAAAATTAGGGCATACAAATTTAAAGGTGAAGCACTCAAAGTTGCAAAAGAAGAAAAATTAACTCTTGAACAAGCAGCAAGAAAAGTAAGATACGGCGTTTTTGAAACAGTCATTAAAAAGGGATTGGTGGATAAAATTGCTCTTGCACATCACATGAACGACCAAGTTGAAACAATACTTTTAAACATAGTTCGTGGCGCAGGACTTAATGGGGTGAAAGGTATGGACCCAATTAGAGACGATGTTTATATTCGTCCTTTCCTTGAAACACCTAGAGAAGAAATCATGTCTTACATAGACGAAAATTCACTTGAATATGTTGATGACGAAACAAACAGGGATAATACTTATTCAAGAAATTATATCCGAAATGTGGTTTTGCCAACGCTTAGAAAACATTTTAATGGCGTGGATAAAAATATTATCAATTTTTCAAAATTGTGCAAGGTTGATGATGACTTTATTAACTCAAAAATTGATATGGGAACATTGATTGAAACTCCTGAAACAACAAAAATTCCATTGACATATTTTTATCAACACCCTGCAATTGTGAACAGAATTTTGATGAAAGTATTTTCAAGATTTGCAAAACAAGACATTGAGAGAAAGCACATCAATATGGTGAGAGAATTTGCTCTTGAAGCGAAAAATGGAAATGTGATTAGTCTTCCAAACAAACTTAAAGTTATGAAAGAATATGACTTTATAACAATTGGGAATATCAAGAAAAAAGAAGTGAGTGGAGAATACTCATTTAGAAGTGGAAAACTTAATATTGAAAATTATGGAACGATCCGCACAACTTCAAGCAAGGTCTTCACCGAACCAAAACCTCATCAACATATTGTCGACGCTGAAAAAATTCCAGCAGATGCCGTTTGGAGATTCAGAAGAGAAGGAGACACATTCTCACCACTTGGTCTTGATGGAACAAAGAAATTGAAAGAATATTTTATCGACAAGAAAATTCCACAAAGAATGAGAGATGAAATTCCAGTTCTCGCTCAAGGAAACAAGATTTTAATTGTTGCCGACATTGAAATTTCAGATGAAATAAAAGTGACTGAAAGCACATCAAAATTTTACAAAATAAATTATGAAAGAGATTTAATGTAAAATAAAAAATAATAAAACAATAACAAAAAACAACAGAAAACTGTTGTTTTTTTTGTTTATAAATAATTTTTTTGTTTTTTATGGATTTACTCTTCGTCGTTTTCTTTTGTTTCTTCAATGATTAGAGTTGAATCTGATTGTATAATTTCTGAATCATTAATTTCATCTACATAATTATTGTTGTTTGGCTTTTCAGACAATGTTCCGTTTGAAAGTTCTTTTGTTTTTTTCTCTTTTTTGACGCGCTCTTCGTTGCCGAGCAAAATTTCAATGAAGTGCACACGTTTTTGTTTTATTTCACAAATCAATCTAAACAATGTGTATGCAACAATTGCGATTGCCAACAATATTAACACGTTTTGATAAATTTTCATCACATTGTAAGATGAAGTGAAACCAAATTCAATGTTGATGAAAACAACAAATTCAAGGCAGGTGAAAATACAAACAATGATAAATAAATCGCGCGCTCTAGATTTTAAAGATTCATCAGATAAAATCAACATTAGGAATGTGCAAGTTATGCACACAAGAGCGACAAAGTTAATTCCAACTCCACCGAAGAAAGAAGAAAGTGTGCTCCATGCGATAACAACCGCGCTCATTATAAAAGTTAGGATAAATGATAATTTAAGATTTTTGTTCATAATAAACTCCACCAATATTATAACATATAATCTTCAAAAAACAAACGATTTTTATTTAACATTCGTTAAATTTATTTTTGACATGTTTTGGAAAATATTTCATTTTTTGATTTAAAATGCAAGTAGGGAGGCAAATATGTCAGAACAAATGATTGAGCAATTGAATCAAAGGGTTTTTAATCTTGAAAAAAAGATAGAAACTTACTATCGATTGCTTAAAATTGAAGATGAATTAGATTTTGTTCTTAACGGAAATTATTATTTAAATGATGAAATTGGGAAAATTTTAATTGGAGATTATGAATGAGCGAAACGAATAATATTGAACTTTTAAAACAAGAACTTGTAAAACAGAAAACTGAAATAGAGAACAAAGGTGGGACAGTTAATATTGCCAATATAAATCCTAGTCCAAGCGAAATCACAACAGCAATTCAAAATTTGGTCATTCCTGATTTGAACCAAATTGATTTAACAAGTGACGATGTTTTAACAGGAAAAGCATTTGTTGCTTCTGATGGTAGTATATCAACAGGGACCAATGACTACAATTTAGATTATGTCAAGAAAATTTGGTTTTTTGATGATGATACAATGCCGGAACAAACAGAAATTACCACTTTACATATTCCGAGCGGAATAACAAGACTTAGGTCGCATTTTTTCAGAGGGAATAAGGCGAAGGTTAGAATTGTATTTAATGATGATTTGCAAACAATTGGTTCTTATGCTTTTCAATTGGCAACAAACACTATATTTGATAATTTTAGCAGTTTACAAAATTTGCAAACTGTTGAAGATTATGCTTTTGATTACTGCGTTTCTGGGGCAATTGACCTTTCAAATTTGCCACAACTAACAAAGATTGGGGCAAGGGGATTGGCTGGTGTTGCATGTGCAAGTCAACAAATAATTATACCTTCGACGCTTGAATCGATAGGGACTTATGCTTTTAGTGGTGCAACCGAAAAATTAATTTGTCCTGGCGTTGTTTTTCCTGAAGGTTTTTCACTTCCATTTTCTACAGGAATGTTTCAAATGATAAAGTTTCAATCTGATTTTAATCCTAGTTCAAATTTTACAGCAATTCCATCTAGTTTTAACACAAAAGGAAGTTTCACCAATGTCACATTACCTTCAAGCATAGCATCGGTGGGCAATATGGCTTTTGGAGGATTGACGGCTGACCCAATTAGTGATTATTATTGCACTAATTTTTGGTTTCAGAGAGAAACACCTCCAACATGTGGAGTTGATTGTATATTTTCTGGAAATGCTTCTAGAGATGACTTTCATATTTATGTTCCTGATAACTCAGTTGAAGCGTATAAAGCTGTTTCTAATTTATCAAAAGTAAAAGATAAGATTTTGCCAGAAAGTCAAATGGCTTAACAATTTGTTTCCTAAGACGCACAGATTTCTGTGCGTTTTTTTATGCCATAAATTTTAATTGCATCTTCCATTTTAAATTTATCTGTTCTAAGAATTTCGTGCTTGACAAGTTGTTCATCAATATATTTGTCTCGATATGATTTTACTTCCATACCGCGTATTCCTTTTTTTAGATAGAAAAATTCATCTTCAAATTGAACTTTGTCTGCATATTCTTGTTTTTCGTCAGTCAAAACAATTTCTCCAGGTTCAGTTGTTGATATAATTTCATTTCGCAATTTATATTTCACATTGTTCATGTTTTCACCATATATGCGAAATTTAATTTGATTTGGTGAGTAGTTTGCAACGATTGTGATTTTTTCTTTTGTATTGTTTCTAAATTTTAAATCGCTACTACCATAATTCACCATGGCGTCAAACCCATACTTTACATAGTTTACTTGGCGACTGTGTTTGTTGGCTTCGATAATTTCCAGTCCAGACAAAAGAACCGCGTTATATAATGTGGACGAAACTTGACACACTCCGCCACCAATTCCGTCAACAAACTCGTTATTTATTATTATTTTTGCTTCACGATAACCATTTGCTTTTGTGCGTTTCCCGATTGTGCTGTTAAAAGAAAAGATTTGATTTGGATATACTTCCACAAGATTTAGAGTGTTCATTGCATTTTTGATGTTATGCTTTCTGTCCGCGGAAGATGAAGTTATATTTGTTGAAAATGACGAACGTAAATATGTGTTTTTCTCTAATTGAGAAGATAAAATGGCTGGTTCAATTTTTTTGAAATTTAATTTTATATTTAAATTCTTTGTTGCCAAATAGTTTTTGCAGATTTGAAGATAAAGATTTTCGACGTCGAGTTGTCTGCCAGTTTTTTCTTTTGAAATGACAAAGACATTATCTCGGGTTGTATTTATGTCAATTGTTGCATTTTTTGCAGATAAATTTAAAGTCTTTTCAATTTTTTTAATGGTTAAGTCAATGTTTGGGAAAAGATAGTTCACACAAATTTTGGGCTCAAAACCAGCGGAAAGCATGTGTTTTAGCAATGCTTGTCGTTGTTCAGTTGAACCGAAACGATTGTATTTATTTAAAGAATAATCGATATCAAACTGAGTGGAAGTTTTTATGTTTTTGCTAAGAGAATAAGAAAAAACCATATTGTCATATCTAAATTCAAGTTTTTCACTTTCCAAGGCGAATGTTGGGGTGATGACAATTGAAAAAAGAAAAACCACACATAACAAACTTGAAAGTAATATTTTTTTCATGCTCATATTATGTGTGATTTTTGTCGATTTTATGTTTAAATGATTAATCTTCAATGGCAGGAACTTCGTCATTTCCGTCATCATTGTCTTTATCGTCATAGTCAATTCCAACAACTTGTGAAACGTCTCCAAGTTTTTTTGCAATCTTCTTTGACGACTTGGTTGCGAGTTCAATTGTTGAATTTGCTTCTCCGAGTTTGCTTTGGGTTTTTAACAAAAGTTGAACAAATTTTTCAAATTCTTGTTTAAATGTTGACAAAATTTGCCACAATTCACTGCTTCGCTTTTCAATGTGAAGTGTTTTAAATCCGAGTTGCAAACTGTTTAATAAAGCAGATAGGGTTGTTGGTCCGCACACGACAATTTTGTATTGATTTTGAAGAGTATCCATAAGGTCAATGTCGCGAACAACTTCAGCATAAAGTCCTTCAATTGGAAGGAACATAATTGCAAAATCCGTGGTTTCTGGGACATTTATATATTTATCATGAATAGATTTTGCTTCATCTCTCACGCGTTTGATTAACGCTTTTTGCCTTCTTTCAATCAGGTCTTTATCTAATGTTTCGCTTGCTTCAACAAGTTTGTTGTAATCTTCAAGCGGGAATTTGCTATCAATTGGAAGAAGGACTTCATGACCATCTTTCCCCGGCATTATAACTGCAAAATCCACACGTTCTTTGCTGTTTTTCTTGACTTGAACCTGTGCCATATATTGACTTGGAGCAAGCATCTGTTCCAGCAAGGTTGAAAGCATAACTTCACCCCAGCCACCCCGAACTTTTACATTTGACAAAACTTTTTTGATGTCTCCAACTCCGTTTGCAAGGTTTCTCATTTCGCCAATTCCGAGATTTACGCTTTCCAAACTTTGTTGAATTTTTGAAAAACTTTCATTTAATCTTTGAGAAAGTGAATTGTTGAGTTTTTCGTCGACCGTTTCGCGCATTTTTTCAATTGCTTTGTCGTTTTCTTGACGCATGTTGTTTAGTGATAAATTTACATCAAAAGTGAGTTTTTCAATTCTTTGCTCGTTTCTTGCCGTTAGTTCGTCCACGCGTTTTGAAATTGATTCAAATTCTTGTTTTTGCAAAACTGTTAAATTTCTGATTGTATTTTGAGTTGAAATTTCTGTGTTTTTCATTGCGTTCATAATCATATTATTTAATAAAATATTTTGTTCTTTTTGATTGTCAACAATTTGTTTAATCGATTTATCGTCATTTGCGGTTGTTGGTTTCTTTTTGTATAACACAACAAAGGTGATTAAAGAAAAAACCCAAACAATGCCAAAAATTATTCCTAAAATAATGTATTCCATATTATATCCTTTTAATATAGATAAATTATAAAAAATGACGAAAAAATTGTCAACGTAAAAAATAAAAAACAGCAGTTATGCTGTTGCCATTTCTATTAATGTTTGAGTTGCTTCAGATGCTGTGACATTTTGTGTTTGAATTCCATACGCGGTCACAACCACAAAAATCGACCTTCCTTGGAAAGTGTTGTCAATGTCAAAAAAGTCCACATTATAATTTATAGAGAAATTGATTGTTGGCGTCGAACCAGTTTGCTTGCTCAACAAGTAAGCATCTTCACTTCCAAGTGTTATTTCAGTTTGATTTGTTCCATCAAAAGTGTAAAATGCTTGTTTGATTGTTTCGTTTGTGGTTTTTACTTGAAATTCTAAAATTAGATATAAGTCATAATCGTTTACATTTGCCACTTGACCGGATAATGATATTACGGTGTCTGGTGTTATTTCTGAAATGCTGGTCGTGATTGACGCCGTAATTGGTGAAGTGTAGTTAACATCTTTAAGATTCAATTGAATTTGTCCGGTCGTCACAGAGCTGTCATAAGATTTTGCAGATGAAGTTAAAATAGCATAAGTTATGTCATAAGACAACAGAAATAAACATATTGGGAGAACAATCCCCCATAAAAACCATTTTAAATTGATTTTTGTATATTTTTTCAAACTGCCACCTAATAAGAATATTAATTCATTAACAAATTTTTGTCAAACAAAGTTTGATAGAAATTGCATGTTTGATGATATAGAATGCAAAATATTTCAATCAAAAGGCAAATTTTTATCATAAACATTTACTTTTTCCAAAATTTAGGATATAATATCTTTATGTTAAATTTAATTGTTGCCCCAAATTGTTATGCTCCAAAAGCAGAAAAAATTGCAAAGACACTCGTAAAGATTTTAAAAGCAGAAAAGAAAGAATATTCTGTATATTTTTCTAAGTCATTTGAAGATTTGGAAAAAAATGTTGCCGAATTGTTCAGTTTTGGCGAATTTGATTATGTTGTTGTGGGTGATGATGTGGTTATTAGCAAAGTTCTTAACGCTGTGAAAGACGAAAAGAGAATAAGATTGGGGATTATTCCTATCCGCAAGCAAGATGATTTTGCAAATTATATCGGAGTAAACCAAAGTCCTGTTCAGGCGCTCAAAGACATTTTGAAAAACGAAACTCAGTCTGTTGATTATATGGTTTTGAACGGAAGGGTTGTTTTGGATAGCATAATAATTGGTGCCAGCGTCGAAGCGTGGGAAGCATATCAATCATATGGTCTTAAAAATATCATATCAGAAAAAGTTGCACTCAATAAATTTGCAAAAAAGTTTTCAGGAATTGAACTTTTTATTGACACAAAAAATGGGAAATCTAAAAAAGAGAATGTGTTTGAAATGATTATTGCAAATGGTGGTTTGTCAAAAGGGAAATCAATCAGTCCGCTGTCAAACACACAAGATGGGGTTTTTAACTTGATTTATTCAACTGTTGAAACGGACGAGGATAAAAAAAGATTTTTGCGTTTGTTTGAAACAGGGTCGCATATCTACGACACAGGAAACACTCAACTTTGGATAAACAATTTAAGAATTGCAAACGCAGATAAAAAAATTAAAGCGTTAGTAGACGGTTCAATTTCAGTATTTGAAGAATTGAATATAAAAATTGTTGAAAAAGGACTGAAAGTTTACAAATAAAAAATCGAAAGTAAATTTGAAACAAATGAAAAAATTATGTTTTTTATGTTGACAACTTTACTGAATTATGATAATATAAAAATACACCAAGTAGGTGTTTTTTTAAGACTTTTATTAAAAATAAGGAGAGATTTATGGCAAAGAAAGCTAAAACAAAAAGAGAGAAAATAATTTTGGAATGCACAGAATGCAAAAACAGAAATTATAACACAACAAAAAACAAGGCAAACGACCCAGATAGATTAGAACTCAAAAAATATTGCCCAACATGCAAAAAAGAAACAACTCACAAAGAAACAAAATAGAGGTAGGTAAGTCAATGGAAAACAAAACACCTAAACAAGAGACAAAGGTTGAAACAAAGCCAAAAGTTGTTGAAGTAAAGGCAAAAGACGTCTCAAAAAACAAGAAAAAAGACAAACCAAAGAAGCCAAACAAGGTTGCAAAAGCGTTGAAAGACACTGGCAACGAACTCAAAAAAGTGACTTGGCCAACATTTAAACAAGTTGCAAAACAAACAGGAATTGTTTTGGTTGTTGTTCTTGTTTTCATGCTCGTTTTGCTTGGTTTTGATAAACTTTGTGAATTTTTGACAGGTTTTTTATATTAAACTGCGGTCAAATTTTAATGATTGAAAGCAAATGTTTTCAAAACTTAAATCGAATTAAAAAGGAGAAAAAATGGCAATTGTTGATAATAACATAGATAAAGAACCTAAGTGGTATGCATTGCATGTTTATTCGGGTTATGAAAATGTTGCAAAACAAAATTTGGAAATTACAATTGATAAATACGACCTTCAAGATAGAATTTTCCAAATTGTTATTCCTATGGAAGATGAATTGGTTGAAAAGCGAGGAAAGAAAGTCCTTGTTCCAAAGAAAACCATGCCAGGATATATTTTGGTTAGGATGAAATATGGCGATGATATTTGGCATGCTGTGACAAGAACGCAATATATCACTGGATTTGTTGGCCCACAAGGAAGACCTGTTCCAATCACAGACGAAGAAGCTAGAAGAATGGGCGTTGAAGGCGGAATAAACACAGAAGCAAAATCTGACATCGATGTAAAAGTGGGCGATTTGGTTGAAATAATTGATGGTTCACTTGCTGGATTTGTTGGAAATGTTAAATCTGTTGATGAAACAAATCAAAAGCTGGTATGCTTGGTTGAAATGTTTGGTAGAGAAAGTGAAGTTGAACTTTCATTTAATCAAATTAGACTAAGCAATATTTAATTCAATTTTATATGAAAAGAAAATAAACAAAAGTATTGACACAAAATTATTTTTAAGATAAAATAAAAAATGGAAACCAATCAGCCAAAAAGAGAGGGAAACTTCGTGGGAGGGCATAGTCGAGCCCAGTTAACCACGCCATAAAAGGAGTAAAACATGGCAAAAAAAGTTAAAGCAGTCGTAAAAATGCAACTTCCAGCAGGAAAAGCCACTCCAGCACCTCCAACAGGATCAATGCTTGGACCACACGGAATCAACATCGCTGGATTTGTAAAAGAATTTAACGACAAATCTGCAAACATGATTGGATATAACCTTCCAGTTATCATCACAATCTATGAAGACAGAAGCTTCACATTCGTTTTGAAGCAACCACCTGTCGCTGACTTAGTTTTGAAAGAGGCAGGAATTGAAAAAGGGTCTGACAAGACACCTAAAAACAAAGTTGGGAAAATCACAGTCGACCAACTTAGAAAAATCGCAGAAACAAAAATGAGCGACCTCAATGCAGCAAGCATTGAAGCAGCAATGAGCATGATTGCTGGTTCATGCAGAAGCATGGGTGTTGTTGTGGAGGGCTACAATGACAAAAAGTAAGAATTATCAAGAGAGTTTAAAACTTATTGACAAGTCAAAGCTTTACACAACAAAAGAAGCAATGGACTTGATTGTTAACACAAGCAAAGCAAAATTCGACGAAACAGTTGAATTGCACGTTCGTCTTGGTGTTGATGGAAGAAATGCTGACCAACAAGTTCGTGGAGTGGTTGTTCTTCCAGAAGGAACAGGAAAAACTGTAAAAGTTCTTGTTCTTGCAAAAGGTGAAAAAGCTGAAGAAGCAAAGAAAGCTGGCGCTGACATCGTTGGCGATGATGATATAATCGCAAAAATCATGGGTGGTTGGTTAGACTTTGATGTCTGCATAACAACACCTGATATGATGGGTGCAATTGGTCGTTGTGCTCGTATCCTTGGACCAAAAGGTTTAATGCCAAATCCAAAGAGCGGAACAGTCACAATGGACGTCACAAAAGCAATCAAAGATGTTAAAGCCGGAAAGGTTGAATATCGTCTTGACAAACAAAATATTGTTCACGTTCGTATTGGTAAAGTAAGTTTTGGTGCTGACAGATTGTTGACAAACTTGACAACAGTTATGGACGCAATTGTTAAAGCAAAACCAGCAGCAGCAAAAGGAACATACTTGAAATCAGTTTACGTTGCAACAACAATGGGACCAAGCATCAAAGTTTCATATAGCGATGCGAAATAAGACATTACAAAAAATAATAAAAAACCACGGATTTCTGTGGTTTTTTTGATTTTTATGTAAAAATATGATTTAAATTTGATAAAAATTTGCTTTATTGTTTTCCGCTTGAACCGATTCCTCCTCGGTCTGGGGCAGAAAAATGTTCAACAGTGGTTATTGTGTGTTCTGGTTGATGTGCGATAATTCTAAACTGACAAATACGGTCATTTTTATGAATTGTTGTGTCACGCATTGCAAGCGCTGGCATAAGCCATTGGTCGTTGTCTCCGCAGTATGTTTCGTCTATTACTCCGATGCTATTAGTTTGCAATATGCCATAATTTTTAAATGTTGAACTGCGTGGAGCAACAATTGCTTCATAACCTTTTGGAAGAGCAATTCCAACTCCCAGTTTGATAAGTTTGAATTCTCCCGCTTTCATTTCAACATCTTCCGCGCTTCTTAAGTCATACCAATCACTTTTTGCGCCACCGATAAATTTGATTGGTTCAATGTCTGCAAAATATTTTACTTTAATTTCTAACATATTTACCTCATTTATATTTTTATTTTAACAAATTGCATTAATTTTGGCAAATAAATAAAAAAAATAATTCAAGTGTAAAGATTTATGTGAATAAATGATTTAATAATAGACTTGACAAATCTAGATGTAAGGATTAAAATAATCGCAATAAAGGTGGATAAACATGACCGAACAAGAAAAGAAACAAAAAAAGAATGAAAAACAAATCAATGAATTTGTGAAATATGCAAAAAGAATGGAACAACTGATGTTTAAAGAAGCGGGGATTGAAAACAGCGAAAAAATCGCCGAATTTGAAAAAAAATTGCGTGAACTTTTTTTAGCAAACGTTGACAAAGTATCGCTTCAAGCAACATTTAAATATACAGAAAAAGAGATAAAAAATGGGAACACTCAAGAAAGTTCTGCTAAAAAAACTCTTTCATTGAAGCAGTTTATTGAGAGAAGTTTTGTCGTTCCAAACAATATTTCTTATTTTGAAATCACCATAAAACCAAAAGTTAAAATTGGGGATTTGGTTCTCAAAACTTTCTCTAGGAAAAATCCTTTGTTAACATATCATGTTTATGTTGGCAATGAAAACGAAATTGACCCAAAAACAATTGACGATTCAGACCCAGATTATAGAATTATTCCAAAAGAAGATTTAGGGCACATGTTTATATTTGACGAAGGAAAACAAGTTAATATTTAAAAAAAGAGCAAGATTGCTCTTTTTTTGTTTGTGTATTTTTTATTAATGATTTGGCATGCGAGAAATAATGTGTAAAATCGCTTGTTGGTCTGCTTTTGACAATTTGTTGAATTTTTGAAGTAATAAATCATTTTGAGAGTTTTCAGTTTCTTCAGAAAAAAATTCAGACAATGTCATGTTGAATGCTTCACATATTTTTTGCAATGTTGAAATTGACGGAAGAGTTTTTCTTGCAGTCATGTTTGACAAAGTTGATTGTGAAATGTTCGCATTTTGAGCCAATTGATAAATTGTCCAACCTTTTTCAATTCTTAAACGATCTATTTTTGTTAATATATCCATATATAGATATTTTATCATACATTTGTAATAAAATACTTTACAAATGAGTTGACAATACTTTACAAATGTGATAAATTCCTTTTAAAGGAGGGAAAAATGCAAAAGAAAGAAAAAAACATTATGTCAATAGTTGGATTTGTGTTGGCTTTCTTGTTTCCAATTGCCGGAATTGTTGTTTCAGCAATTGCGTTAAAAAAAGCGAAGAGTGGCGAATATGAAACAGATTATGCAGGACTTGCAAAAGCTGGTTTGATTATTTCAATTATTGCTGTTGTTTTAGAAGTTTTGACAATGATATTTGCAATGACAATTATTGCAGGTGCTGCTGCCACGGCAAATGAAATGATAAATACATTGCCAAGTGGCATGTTGATTGGCTAGTAAAAATTAAAATCGCTTGCAAAAAAAGATAGACTTTGGGTCTATCTTTTTTAATTAAGAGGTTTTTATCTAATTACAACTTTTCCTTTTATCCAACTTGAAAATATTGGTTCAAAATCTTGTTTGGTTGTGCGTGAGAACGCGGATACGAGACAATCCGGAGTGACATTTTTATATTTATTTTCTTCAAAATAAGTTTTTAAACATTTTAAAAATTTATCTTTTCCTATAAGGTTATATATGCTATCAAACATCAACACGCCTTTTACGTAAATGCAGTAAGTGTATTCTGGTTCGGTGGAATATGCGTTAACTGAACGCATGCTGGTGTCAATTGTTCCCAAAACATCTTGATATACATTAATAAAAAGTGAATAATTGTCCTTGCAAGATTGAACCATTTGCGCATGATTGAATTCATAACCGGAGTTAAAATCGTAGAAAAGAATTGTTGAATATTCAGTGAGTGCCTCGTCTAACCATGGGTAATTATATTCATCATTTCCCACCATTCCATACCACCATTGATGTGCTGTTTCGTGTACGATTACATTCATATAATCATTTTGGTCTTCAATGCTGGCACTTATCATAATCAACCCTGGATATTCCATTCCGCCATGCACAAAATTTGTTTGTACTATGTTGAACGTTGGATATGGATAACTACCGAACAAATTTGAGAAAGTTGATAAACTATCAACTCCTGCTTTTAAAGAAGCGTCTGCACATTCGTCATCGAAGTAAAAATATGATATTGCGGTGTCGTTTATAGTTGTGGTTTTCACCTGAAAATCTTTGCTTAAAACAATTGCAAAATCTCGAACCATATATGCTGAGAATGTGGTTGTGGATTTGTCGCCAGAAATTGTTTCGTCTTCCTGTTTTCCGCTTGTTGCCAAAACAAAGTCTTTGTTTGCGGTCACGCTAACTTGATAATTTGCCATATTTGAATAAAATGGGTCGCCATTTGCATTATAAGGACTCGTGTTGAATTCGCCGTTTTCAAACACGCAAACAATAGGATAAAAGTTTGCAAGGTTTATTGTGTTTTCAACATAACCCAACCTATGTGCGCAATTTGGGATTGAAAACATAAACTCAATTTGAATTATTGCTTTATCATTTGGCAAAAGACTATTGGTTAGTGGAACAGAAAGAATGTCGTCATTTTCTCCTTCATAAAGCACGGTTTGTTCATGTTCGTTTTCAATTACTCTACACACTTCAAAATTTGAATAACTCATTCCATATGGGAACGCGGAATTTAACTTTGTGCTTGGGACAATGCAGTCAGTTTTACCTTGCTCAAAAAATTGTGGATACAAGTGGAATTTAATATTTTTAATTACTTGATTTGTGTCGTTTATGTATGTGACAGTTTCGTTTGCCAAAACTGACATGTCCGAGTCGTCGACATTGATTGATATTTCATAGTTTGTTTTGTCTTTTCCAAGGTCGATTAAATTATCTTTTTTCTTGCATGACGCACAAGAAAAGACAACAAATAAAACTAAAATTAAACATAAAAATTTTTTCATATTTTATAATACGTCCGAGTTGTCCACACTAGAACTTCAAATTGTGGATAACAAAATGTAAATTGTGGATATCTTATTTTACTTTCGGTTTTTTTTGTGTTAATATAAAGGCATGAGTTTTTGTAAGTTTAGTCCAACATATTTAAATACGAATAAGGTTATTATTGACACAAATTTTATCAGCGATTTTTTGCCAAATGCTCCAGACATGTGTGTCAAAGCATATTTGCTAGGCTTGATGAAATGCAGTTCAAGTGACGACGCGGACAATACAATGCAATATTTTATGGATACTTTAAAAATTTGCGAAGAAGATGTGATTTCCTTGTTTAAATATTGGGAAGATAAAGGACTATGTCAAGTGCTTTCAACTGACCCGGTTGAAGTGAGATATTTGCCAGTTAATTCGTCTGCTGGAAATATAAAGAAATTTAAAGTCGACAAATATACAGATTTCAACATTCAAATTCAAGAATTGTTTGGTTCGCGTGTTGTTATGCCAAATGAATTCGCTGAGTTTTATTATTTGATTGAAAAAAAACACATGCAAGAAAGTGCGCTCATTCAAATTGTTGCATATTGTGTGAACTATAAAGGATTTTCACTTAGTCCAAATTATTGTTTGACTGTTGCAAAGGATTGGGAACGAGAAGGCATTCGAACAGCGGAACAAGTTCAGACAAAAATCAATGAACTTGGAATTGCAGATGACGACATGGCGTTGATTTTGAGTGCAATGGGTTCAAAACGAAAAATTCAAATTGAAGATAAAGAACTTTTAAACAAATGGAAAAATTCATTTGGTTTTGAAATGAATGTGATAATATTTGTTGTGAAAAACTTGAAGAGCAAAAAAAGGAAATTAGATGTCAATGTGCTCGACGAAGTTTTGACAAAATATTATGAAATGAAAATCATGTCAATTCAAGAAATTGAAAATTATGAAAACGAAAAAGAAAATTTATACGAAATTGCAAAAGTGGTCAACAAAGAACTTGGAATTTTCTACGAAGATTTGACGAAAGAAATTGATACATATGTTGTTGCTTGGATTAACATGGGCTTTGATTTGGAAACTTTAAAGATGGTGGCAGACAATTGTTTTAAATCTTCAATTAGGACGCTTGAAGGTTATAACGGAATTTTGACAAAACTTTTTAAACTTGGAATTGTGAGTTTAAATGCATACATTCAATACATAAATGACAATCTTGCGATTGATGAAAAAATAAAACAGGTGTTAGATTCACTCGGTTTGAAGAGAAATGTCAATAACATGGATAGAAATTTCTTCCAAACTTGGACAGGGGATTGGGGCTTTGATTTGGACGTGATTTTATATGCTGGGAATCAATGTAAAGACAAAGCAAATGCGTTGCAATATTTAAATAAAGTATTGTCAAATTGGAGCAAGGAAGGAGTAAAGACCCTTGAACAAGCAAAGCAAATGAAAATCAACAAAGAAGAAGACACAACATTCATAAAGAATAATTACACAAAAGAGCAGATTTCAAGTTTGATTTCTAACTTAGATGAAGTGGAGGTCTAGCATGAACAAACAAAAAATGATTGAAGCAATAAAACAAGAATACATGTTAAAAAGAGTAAAAAATCAAGAAAAATGTGATGAATTTCTTGAAAATTTGCGAAAAAATGATGAATTTAATCAACTTTTTGTTCAATTATCGCAAAAACAACTTGAGGCAATTAAAACAGAACTTGATGGCGAAAGAGAAAATTTAATCAAAGATGTTGTTGAGTTGAAACAAAAAATTGATGAGTTTTTGGTTAAAAACAGGATTGATAAAACAAAATTAACACCTAAATATGATTGCCCAAAATGCAAAGATACAGGTGTGTTTAATGGAAAAATTTGTGAGTGTTTGCTAAACGAATTAAACAAAAAAATTTCAATTCAATCTAGCAGTCAATCAGAATTTAAATCTTTTGAAAATTGTGATGAAAACATCATGAATGACAATGATAAAAAAGTTTGCGCTTTTCTTTCTTCGTGGTGTAAAAAATTTCCTGACATAAGCAAAATCAACATAAACATAATTGGTGGAGCAGGAAGCGGAAAGACATTCTTCCTTGAATGTATTGCAAATGAAATGATGAAAAAAAATATGATTGTGTGCTACAAAACTGCATTTGAATTGAATGAACTTGCTCGTCTTTATCATATTGGAAAAAGTTTTGAATTTGCAGATTGCATTAATGCAGACATTTTGTTGATTGACGATTTGGGAACAGAGCCAGTGTTGAAAAATGTGACGAAAGAGTATTTATATAATCTTATCAACACAAGGCAAGTCAATAATCGTCCAACTTTTATTTCAACTAATCTTTCTTTGGAAAACATTTTGTCTAGATATGATGAAAGAATATTTTCTAGACTTGGAAATAAAAAATTGGCAATAAACATTCAACTCGATTCAAAAGATAAAAGATTATAACCAAATTGTCAAAATTTGGTTTTTTTATTTGTAAAAATAAAAACAATTGTTTATAATTATCTAAATGAAAAATTTGCTTGCATACATGAAAAAATATAAGTTTTTCGTAATTGTTGGTCCGCTTTTTAAACTTGCGGAAGCAATTATGGAACTTTTTAATCCAATTTTGGTGGCAAAAATCATTGATGAGGGCGTCACGCAGGCTAGCATTCCAATTATAACCAAATATGGAATTTTGATTGTTGTTATGAATGTTGCAAGTTTAATTTGTGCGATTATTGGTCAAAAATGTTCATCTCTTGCCAGCACAAAAATTTCAAAAGATATGAGAAAAGATGTGTTCGATAAAGTGGCGTCATTTTCTCACACTGAACTTGACAAGTTTGGAACACCTTCGCTTGTGAACAGACTCACAAACGACATCAATCAAATTGAGTCGTCAGTAGGAGTGTTTATAAGGACATTATTAAGAACACCGTTTTTGTTGATTGGCGCTTTTGTTATGAGTTTGTTAATCAACAAAAAGATGAGTTTGATATTCTTGGTTTTGATTCCTATTGTGAGTTTAATTCTGTGGTTTTACATGAAGAAAACCGCGCCATTTTACGACACAATCAGAGTCAAACTTGACAAAATCAGCAATGTGACAAAAGAGAATTTGGAAGGAACACGTGTTATTCGTGCGTTTAACAAACAAGATTTTGAACAAGATAGATTTGAAGAAGTGTGTGCAGACTACACAAAAACAAGCATACATGTGGCAAAAATTTCTGCTTTGCTTGAACCGGTTGTATTTTTGATTGTGGACGCTGCAACAATTGCGCTTCTTGCGATTGGTGGCTGGCAGATTAACGTGGGCGGAATGACAAGTGGAAATGTCATTGCACTTATTGATTATGTTTCAATAATCACAATTTCTTTGCTTTTGTTAAGTCAAATTATTGCAATGTTTGTTAGAACAAATGCTTCATTGAAGCGTGTCAATGAAATTATTGCAACCGAACCAGCAATTCAAGAAAATGGCGTCAAAAAATTATCTCCAAAATCAACTGACAAAATTTTGGAATTTGATAATGTGAGTTTTAACTATACGCAAAACATAAAAGATAAAGCGTTTATAAAGGATTTATCGTTTTCAGTTGCACCACATCAAACAATTGGCATAATTGGCGGAACAGGAAGCGGAAAGACGACAATTGCAAGTTTGATGACAAGGTTTTATGATGTCACTCAAGGGGAGATTAGATACAAGGGCAGAAATATAAAAGAATATTCGCTCAAACAATTAAGAGATGAGATAAGCATTGTGCAACAACGAAGCACTCTTTTCAGTGGAAGTTTGAGAGAGAATATGAAAATTCGAAAAAACGATGCCACTGATGAAGAGATTGTCGAGGCGCTGAAAATTAGTCAAGCGTGGAGTTTTGTAAGCGAATGGCCAAACGGACTTGATTATCAAATTATGGCAGGTGGGAAAAATGTCAGTGGTGGTCAGATGCAGAGATTGACCATTGCAAGAGCAATTATCGGAAATCCTGAGTTGCTTATTTTGGACGATAGTAGCAGTGCGTTGGATTTCTTGACGGATTCAAATTTAAGGAAAGCGCTGAAAAAATTAGATTCCACAATAGTTTACATTTCACAGCGTGCAACATCAATTAAAAATGCGGATTTGATTATTGTGTTGGACAACGGAGATGTGGTTGGAATGGGAAAACACAATGAACTTATGAAAAATTGTGAAATTTACAAAGAAATTTACGAGTCACAATCAAAATAAAAAGGAATGAAGAAAAACAAAAACTACAAAAAGTTGTTAAGTCAACTCATGAATTATGTTAGACCAAATCGTGTTGTGTTTTATTGGTCTGTGATTTTTGACGCGATTGCAATTGTTTTAAATATGTTAATTCCGCTCTTTTCAGGGCTTGCAATTGACACAATGATTGGCGTGGGTCAGGTCAATTTCACATTGCTTGCGGATTATTTAATTTTGATTTTTATTTTGACATGTTTCAGTTCACTTTTTGACTGGCTTGGTTGCCATTTTATGAATATTTTAACATTTAGAACTGGTCAGTTAATTAGAAATTCAATATATAAAAAATTGAATTCTGTTCCAATTAAATTCATTGACAACAATTCGCACGGGGATATCATGAACACTATGGTAAGCGATGTCGAAAATGTGACAGACGGATTTTTATCTGGTTTTAAATCGGTTGTCTGTGGAATTTTGCAAGTTTTAATTGTAATGGTGATGATGCTTTGTGTAAATTGGTCACTTGCATTGATGGTAATTTTGCTTGCTCCAATGTCTTTGGTACTTGCTATTGTAATTACAAAACGCAGTAAAAAATTATATAAACAACGTGTTGAAGAACAAGGCGTTATAAGTGGTTATAGCGAAGAAATGATAACAAATATGAAAGTTATCAAAGCGTTTAACAATGAAGATGAAACGTGTAAAAAATTTGATGAAATTAATGAAAAATTATACACTTCAAGTGAAAAATCAATGTTTTATGCCACACTTGCTCATCCAACTTCGCGTTTTGTAAATGGAATTTTGTATGGTGCGGTTGGCGTTATGGGTGCGTTGTTGGCAATCAAAGGTAAAATTAAAATTGGTCGAATTTCAAGTTTCTTGAGTTATGTGGACAATTTCACAAAACCTTTCAATGATATCACCAGCATATTCGCGGACTTAAACATTGCGATTGCGAGTGCGAATAGGGTGTTTAATCTAATTGATGAGCAAGATGAAATAACAGACGCTGAATTGCCAGAAATGAAGTCTTGCAATGGCGAAGTTCAATTAAAAAATGTGGCGTTCAGTTATACAAAATACACAAAATTGATAGAAAATTTAAATTTAGACGTAAAACAAGGGCAACGAATTGCAATTGTTGGTCCAACTGGATGCGGGAAAAGCACAATCATCAATCTATTGATGAGATTTTACGATGTCGACAAAGGTTCAATCAAAGTCAGTAAAAAAGACCTTAGAAAGGTCAAAAGGAAATCATTTAGAAAGTATTATGGAATGGTGTTGCAAGAAAGTTGGCTGTATAACGCAAGCGTAAAAGATAATGTCGCATATGGAAAACCTGATGCCAGCATGGACGAAATAATTGAAGCATGTAAACTTGCAAATGCTCATGCGTTTATTGAAAAATTGCCAAATGGATATGACACAATCATAACCGAACGAGCAGACAATATAAGCGCCGGGCAAAAACAATTACTTTGCATTGCAAGAATCATGCTTTTGAAACCACCAATGATGATTTTGGACGAAGCAACAAGCAACATTGACACAAGAACTGAATTAAAAATTCAGCAAGCGCTTGATATTATGATGGAAGGAAGAACTTGTTTTATCGTTGCGCACAGACTTTCAACAATTGAAAACGCAGATTGCATTCTTGTGATGAATAAAGGACAAATAATTGAACAAGGAACTCACAAAGAATTGCTTGAAAAGCACGGATTCTATTATGAATTGTTTAATTCTCAATTTGGGACATAAGGTTGATTGATTTTATCCATCATAAATTTCAAATTGTCTTTTAGACGCTGTTCAGAACTGTATTCCAAAGCGGTCAAAACATATTTGACTGCTTTTTTTATGTTGCCAAGTTCATAATAACAAATTGACAAATAGTCATAAGGTAGACTTCCCCAACAAGCTGGGAGCGAAAGATAATTGAGTTCACGCTTTTCAATTTTCAACATTTCTTCAAAAAAGATGCAAGATTGCAGATATCGTTGTTGATTAAAATAAAATTCTCCCAGTTGGAAATAAGGTTCACGAGTTTTGTTATTTTCAATTAAAGATAATAACAAATATTTTTCTTGATTTTCGTGGTCGTTCAAACTTTCATAGCATTTCGCAATATATCTAAGACTTGCGCTCCTCTCGTCAAGCCATATTGCTGATGGAAGACTTAAATGGCGTTTTAGGGTTTCAATTGCTTTCTCATAATCTCCGTGAAACATGTATTCTCTTCCGAGATAGTGCATGTTTCTGTCGTCTGTTGGGTCTTCTTTGACTGACAATTCTAGCAAAGGCAAATATGAACTTCGGGATTTTGTTTCGTCTGCTCTGTGATTTAACTGAATGTTGGGCAAATCTATAATTTCACCTTTAAGGTCTAAAACTGGCGTCAAAACTTCGTGCACAGGGTGAGTCCATTTAAACATTTTGTTTTTGTGAATTTTGTCTGCCATGAAAACAATACCTTCACTTCCGTCCGAATTGAAATTCCATGTGTAGCGATATCTGGCTTGAATCGTCTCGTCTTTCCAATTGTCTTTTAAAATTTTTGTCCAACCTTTTTCGAACTCTTCGTCAATGTCAACACATACGCAAATATCTGCGTCTTCTGGAATAAGTTTTAGACTATCGTTCCTTGCGACATCAAATCGGAAATTATCATACTTTTTTTCTTTTAAAATGATGCCGAGAGATTTAAATTTTTCCACACTTCCGTCTGTTGAACCTGTGTCCAAAACGCAAACATAATCCGCTTCTTTAACAGAGTTATACCAGCGGTCAATAAATTTGATTTCATTTTTTGCAATTGCATAAACACATATTTTTTTCTTCATATTTTAGAATATGAAATTGTAATTGCTTATGTTAAAAAAGAAAAAATAAATATAAATTAATAAAAAAACACAAAAAATAAATAAAAATTAATATTTTTTGTGCATTTTTACGATTTTTACATATAATTAAATATTTTGATATTTAATTTAGAAAGGGTTTCTAAAAGATTGATGTTTAGTGAGATTATGTTATTTAAGAATGAATTTGCAAAATTTTTGTGATATTCTCTTTTTTCATTAAAAAGCCAGTTCGCACTCAGTTTTTCTATTTCACAAAGTTTTTTAGACATTGAAAAGGGATTGAATTCAAAATAAGATTTTGGTCTATCCAAATTGAAATTAAAGATTGATAAAAAATTTTCTATTTCTTTGTTTAGCTCTGTTTGAATAGTGTTTAATGTTTGAAGTAATTTAGGGTTCTTGGTCTCTCTAGTTTGACACATGTTTTTGCATTCATATAGTAAAATAAAAATTTTGTTTATGGTGGTTGACTTGTCAAAGTCAACGCGAGACAAAAATTCTTTGTTCATTTGCTCAAACAGTGCGTTTGAAGGAAGAGAGAAGTCGTCGTAAATCATATTCTATTTTATTCGATGTTATAACATTTTAGAATTAATCAAAATTAATATTGATATGTCATTTTAGTTTAATCTAAAAATAAAAAAATTAAAAATTACAAAAAACAATAAAAATTTTCAGAATTTTAAAATAAAATCGATGATTTTTTAATTATTTTTTAATTTTTTTTAAATTTTACGCCAAAATAAATATTTTATTTTACTTTTTCAAAAAAGTTCACCTTTATTAATAGATAATAAAAAAATAGAAAAATGTCGAATTATTGTTTGATAAATTATAATTTATGTGATAAAATAATGTTAAGTTAAATGACATAAGAGGGGTTGACATGTCAAAATTTAAAAAGGCAAACATAATAGCATGGTTCTTTCTGACATTCATTGTCTTTTGTTTGGCTGGTTGTAAAAATGAAGTTATAGTGGAAGACATCTATTTTGACATTCCAGACAACAAACAGATTGTTTTGTGTTCAGGGCAAACTTTTGAATTGGAAGACTATGTTGTGATAACTCCATCTTACGCAACAAACAAGACTTACACCTTAACAAGCTGGAACAGTAATGTGTTGGAAGTGAACGGAAATGTTGTTAAGGCAAAGGAAGTGGGGAATTCAGTTTTGCAAGTCGTTTCAAATATGGACGAATCAAAGCAAGACACGATAAATGTTGTTGTAATTGAAAGTCAAATTGAGTTGACAACTCCAGAAATTAAATTTGACGAAACTAAACAAGCGTTTGTTATTGAGTCAACCAACATGACAAATGTTTACGGATTTGAATTGATTGTAAACAACAATTTTGAAAATCCAATTGACATTGGCAATGCAACAATTTTTGAACTTAAAAATTTTGATTTTGATTATTTGGACCAAATTTTGAAGGTTAGAGTTAGAGCATATCCAGCAGAATTTGAAAAAGCTTATTTAGTGTCTGACTATTCAAACGAAACAAAAATTTATAAACCTAGCGAAGTAAAAAATATCAATGTTAAAAACGGAAATTTAACTTTTGACTATGCTGGGAATGATGCAGTGTTTGATGTGTCGGTTTACGATGAAATATCTGAGCAGGTTTTGGCAACTGGCATTGACTCACAATCTTGTTCACTTTTGAATTTAGACAAGTCTTTTGCTGGTAAAAAAGTTAAAGTAAAAATCACAACAAGACTTAATTCTGAGTCAAAAACACTAATGGAACAAACTGGCGTTGTTTGTCAAACGAGCATTGTTGAAACGGAAGTTGATGTTATTCCTGGTCTTAACATTTTATTGAATGGAACAACATTGTCTTGGCCAAAAATTCAATATGTAAATGAATATGAGATTAAACTTGGAGATGACATTTTTAACACAACATCAAACAATTTTGACCTTGCATCTATTTTAGACTATGAAAACAAAATTTTAGATGGCGTTTCTTATTCAGCACAAGTGACACCGGTTTTCCCACAAGGCGTAAACAATCTTGCAAATTCTAACATTGTTTCAGAACTTGAATTCACCAAAATTGAGCATGCAAATATTGTTGCGGACCGAGATAAAATAACTTGGAATGCGGTTGAAAATGCTGGATTCTATGCAATTTCGATTGAAGTTGATGGAAATAAACGCGAGTTTAATACAACCGAAAACTACTTTTCTCTTGACGATTATGACAATGGAGCGGTGGTGAATTTCTCAATTAAATCGGTTGCAAAAAACGGGATTAATTGTGTTTCTTCAAACTATGTGTCGCACACATTCAAAAAACAAACAGCACCAAATCTTAATTTTGAAAATTATAAACTTACGATTCAAGACGAGACTTTAGAAGAGTTTGAGATTTGCATTGATGATGAAAAACAAGTGGTGACTTTGGAAAGCGAACTTTTCGTGCTTGATGTTTCAAATGTTGATTTCAGCGCTGGGGAACATTCTATTCAAGTGACACATTTAGGAAATGACGAATTTGAAATCGCTAGCAAAACAGAAATTATAACATTTGTTCAACTTGGGAAACTTAACCAAGAAGATGTAAAGATTGAAAACGGAATTTTATCGATTGTTGCAAGTGAAAAGGCAAATGTTAATGTTCAAATTGAGAGTTTGAACTTTGATGGCAATTCAATTGAATTAAATACAACTGACGATTTGGACACTGAAACGTATTTATCCTCAGGAGAACATACTGCAAAAATTTACTTAAAATCAAAGGATAACAACACAACCGTCTTTGATTATCGAGAGATGATTGATGATGCTATGATGGTGTGTCCAGCGTATGAAATAGAATTTAACGTTTTGTCGGCTCCAACAATTGAAAGTTTTGATAAATCGAATGGTGCGTTGAGTGTTGTAAACGTTGGTCAAACCAACACGCAGTTTAATTCAATTAATGCAACAAAAACTTCTTCAACAAGTTGCGTAATTGATTTAGACTATGGAGAAACAACGAATTTAAGTATTCAAAATATTGGCGATGGAAAAACAAATCTCGACTCTAAAGTTCTTGAAAATTTAACAATTTCAAAACTTGAACAACCAGTTCTTGACTTTGACAAACAAACAAGCAAATTCACGAAAGTTGAACCTGAAAATGTTTCAGTTTTGGATTTTGTGAAAGTTTCTGATGTGGAAGAAATTGTCGCTTATGATTTTGCAACTGCATACAATGACTTCAACGATGGCGAAAATGTGTTTATTTTGAATGCAACGGCGATAGATAATGACGGAACAAATTTCTATATTTCGTCTAAATCAGAACCTTTGAGTGTTTATAAAATTCACAGCAATTCGCAAATTGTGGCAAGTGACAGAGCTATTGTCATTTCAAACGAAAATCATTTGGAGCGTTATGACTTTATTTTGAAAATATCGTTTGATGGAAATCAATATAATTTCAAATTTGATGACGGCGTTTTAAAGGACGCTGACAATGACGTTGAACTAGATTATGTTTACGACGAAGATTTAAAGACACATAATGTTTACGTGTTTGACGAGTCTTACAATTTCGTTTTAGGCACACATTCAGGGGATATTGAAATCACAATTCAATTTGTTTCAGACAATGATTATATTGTTTCAAGTGATGAACAGAGTGAAAATTTATCTTTCTCAAATGTTGGCTCAATCACTGCGGAAAATCAATTGTTAAAAATTGAAAATGTTGAAGGAAGCGACACTTGGACAAAGGGAAATTATTATCTTCTTTTGAATGAAAATTCTCAATCAACAAAAGTGAAATTGTGGGGAAATGACAATTCAGAAGACAATTTTGATTTGAGTTTAAACAACAACAAAATTCAAATTAAGTTGAGCGAAATAATGGATAGATATCCTGAGACAGAGACAATTTCTTACTTTGTTTCAACAGATGGAAATTTAACACAAAAAAGTGGATTAATAAATTTTGTTAGATTAAATACTGTTGCTCTTGAAGCAAGCAAAGACAATAGTTTAGAAAATAATTCAGTTGTTGTTTCATTCAACAAAATTGAAACAGAAGTTTCAGAACCAATTGAATATTTGCTTCAAATTAACAATCAAGAATATGTGTACTTGGCAAGTGATATAGCAGATGACGAAAAGATTGAATATAAATTAGACAATTGCCAAGATGAAAGTGAAATAAGTGTTAAAGTTGTTGTGTATTCAACAAGTGAATACACTGCAGACGGAAAATATATTGTTGACTCAAAAATTTCAGAAGAATTGATATTTGAAAAACTGGAAACTCCAAGCAACATACTCGTGTTGGACGACAAACTCTATTTTGATGAAGTTGAAAATGCAATTTACTATGAAATTGAAATAACGAAATCTGGGGAAAAGACAATCTTCACCACAGATAAAAATGAATTTGATTTGTCTGATATTGATGGGACAGCAGAAATCACTGTCAAAGCAATTTCAGATGACCAAAATTTGCACTTTACAAATTCAAACAAATCACAAAAAATCAGCGTAAAACGCTCAAATCAACCAGTTGTTGCAATAAAGGAAGGAAATTTTGTTGTCACGCTTTCTCAAGCAATCAAAGATTTGATTGCATCTGCAACAGAAGAAGATAGCATTTCATTGTTCATCAAAAACGGCAGTTTGGAAAACACAATAGACTTAAAAGGATATGTGCTAGAAGGGAAAGTTAATATTGATGCGACAACAATTCTTAGATATCCTGCATCAAGTCCAATTATTGAAAATGTTGAATTCACTTATGTTTTGGATTATCACGCGCAAGAAAATTTGTTTGTTTTGAACTCAAAAACTCTAACAAAACAAGCAAAAGGATTGTTTACGGCAGTGAACTTGAAAAAAGTTTCAGACACAACTAACGACAATTTACAAAAAATTGTTTGGGATAACAATCCAAAGAATGTTGATTCAAATGGTAATAAATATGATGTTGGATATGTTGTGAGATTTGATTATTTGCAAAATGGCACCTCATATTATTCTTCTGACCCTAAATTGAAATATAAAGATAGCGAAGGAAATATATTGTCAATTTCTGACACAGCTTTTATCACTTCTAACAGTATTTTCTTCCCATATGGTTATGATATTGCTGAAGATGGAACGCTTGGAGAAAACGGCATTGTGTTTGAAAGTGGAAAATTTGAAATTTACATCAAAACAATTCCGCTCGACACAAACGCGGACAGCGGATTGTTATGTGTCTCAAATTATTCAGACCAAAACAACATGCTTAGCGTTTTAAAAATGGAAAAACCAATTGTTGAAATTGAAAATGGAGTTTTGATTTGGGAAACAAATGAAAATTCAACCTCTTATCAAATTTTAGTTTCTGGACAAGAAGGAACTGACAGCATTGTGACAACAACCACTCAATTTATGCAATATGATTTCACAACACCAAAATTTAAAGATTTGACAGGAATAATCAATGTTTCAATCAAAGCAAAATCAACAAAAGCGAATGTGATTAATAGCGATGTTTCAGATGAGGTTATGGCGTTTAGAATTCCTGAGCCAACTGATTTAACAATTAAAAATGGATATCTTGTTATGACATCTAGTGTCTATTTCAACAAGGCGATATTTGAAACAAATGATGGTCAGATTTTCATTATGGACAATTCAGAAAAATTGGAAGCTAGACTTAATGAAATGCAAGACAATCTTGTTGACACGCTTTTAAATTTAAATGAAGAAATATCAAAACAAGATGTATACTTTATAAATATAGATAAGACAGGGTTAAATATAAATCCAAATAATTATTCAATAAAGATAACACTTCTTGGAACACAAAGCATTGTGCTCGGTGACACAACAATAGGAATAATAAATTCGAATCCAACAGAGATGGGATTCAAAAATTTGACAGTAAATCAACTTGCTTCAAATGTAAATCAAGTTGTTGCTGGCGTGTTGTCATTTAATGTGCCAAGCATTTATGATGGAGATGGCGACAAAATTATTGATGTTAATTTAAATTATGCATTTAATGGAGTGACCACAGATTTCATAAAATCTACTGCAATATATAAAGTTTCAATTAATGATACTGAAATTTATTGTGTCGATTATTATAGTTTTATTGATTACAAAAACGCAAATACTGATAGTTTTGTTGAAGGTGTGGATTATATAACTCAAACAAACAAAGGCAATTTGGTTTACACGGTTAAATGTGGAGAACTTGAATTTAATGTGTTTAATGAAAACAAAATTGATTTCAATTTGAATGAGATTTATTATAGTGCGATAACTGCGACAATCGAAAATGGAGAAATCATATATTCTAAAGATGGAGAAAAGGAACTTTCACTTAATGAAGACTCATATTTGTTGACTCGAGTTTATTTGCTTGGCGGAAATGTGTCTGGCTCAGTTAGTGACGGATTTGCAGGATATTTAAATGCAAAGAGTGAAGAATTACACGCTTTTGTGAGATATCAAAATATGTCAAGCGTGACCGTCTCTAACGGAATGATTAAATTGGAAGATATGCGAGTTTATGATGAGAACGGAGAAAACGCAGATAGTCCAGTGTATCGTCTTGAATTTACACAAATCAATTCAGATGGAACAGATGGAGAGAAATTCCTTGTTTATGCAATACACTCAATAGATAATGAAAATTTGACAGTGGGTGAAATTGTTGCAGAAAGAAAAGGAGAAAATCCATACATCATTCCAGTTCAATTTAAAGATTCAGACATGCTTTGTGATGTCAACAAAGTTTTGCCAAGTGGAACATTCAGAGTTGAAGAAAAAACACTTGCAGGAATTGGCGACAACTCAAACGGGGTTATCAATTTCTTGATTGATGCGGCCAACACTAGTGCGGGAAGCGAAGTGAAGAAATGGACAGAGACCAAGTTTGCAATTTCTTCAAACAGATTGGAACTTAAACTTGCGCAAGCATCAAATTATGGCTCAAGCGACACATATGAAATCACATTGAGCGATGGAACGAATAGTTGCGTTTATCAAATTTCAAGTGCAGATAGCAATGTTAAAATAAACACGACAACAAACAAATTGATTTACACAATTCCAAGTTCTGTTTCAGATGGAAACAATACGATAGTAATCGACTCGCAAGGAACCTATTATATCAAGGTTAGAGCGGTTGGAAACGATAACATTTTGGACGGCTCATATTATAAAGAAAATAATGTAGACTATGTGTTTGAGTTTGAAAAGGCGTCAGGCATCAAGAATGTTGAAATAAAAGGCGGAAAACTCGTTTGGCAAGCAGTTAACAATTCAGCATACACAACTGCGTTGGTGAGAATAACATTTGTAGACGATTATGCTGTTGAGAGAATGATTGAATTTGAGACAAGTGGCGCAAGCATGACGATTGATGGTGTGCAATGTTATGTTTACACATTCTTAGAGAGTGCATATGACTTAAAAGACCCAATCACTGGCGAAACAATTGGATATCATTCAATTGAGGCGGGCAGAATTTATACAATTTCGGTTGCATGTATGCCGGGAAGTTTGGGGAATTATATCATAAGTGACCCAACAACAATCAATAATGTTATAAGATTGGATAGTTTAACAGAAGGACAAATATTCACTTATAATGGCAAACTTACATTTAAACAAATTTCAAATGCCGTGGCTTATGATTTAACAATAAAAAACAATGAAACGAGTGAACAATGGTCTGACACCGTTCAAGCGAGCGAACTTGCTCAAATAAAAATAGGAGATGAATACTACTATCAATTTGACATTGAAAACGAATTGCAAGAAAACTTCATTGTTGGAACTTATTCAATTTCAATAAAAGCAATTGGAAACACTGAGATTTCATCAAAAACAACAACAATTCAAGATGAAAATTCATTGTCAAAACTTAGTCCTGTGGAGAACTTGGAATTTAGCGGTGGAGAAATTGTTTGGGACAAAAATGAAAACGCTGACGGATATCAAATTGAATATGTTGGATTTGAGACAATTGTTATTGAAGGAAGCGAAAATAATTCTCACACTGTTCCTGACAGCGTTTCAGGTGAATTTGAAGTTAGGGTGACGGCTATTGGATTAGGCAAGTCAAAAGTGTTCAACAGTGATAGCGTGTCATTGCAATCAACAGAAGGAACGTCAAGACCAAGTGGTGCACAAAATCTTGCATATAGTGTGGATAAAATCACGTGGGAAGGAGAACAACTTTTATCAACCGACAAGGTTAATGTCGAATATACAATTGACTATGTCGATGTTTATGGAACAAGCAAAAATGAGACAGTGACTGTCAGTGGATACATGTCTTCTTCAACGTTCTATACAAATCAAACAGCTGATTACGGCGTTTTGACTTATTCAAACAACACTTATACTTACACTTTAAAGCAAATTGGAACATATTCAAATTTCAAAGTCTGGGTGTCAAGAGAAGGAACGGCGTCATCAGTTGTAGAAACGCTAGATACAATAGAATTTAATTTGTTTGAATCTGGAGATGGAACTAGCGAAACAAGTGCGTATAAGATAAAAAATGCCACTCAATTTATGAATATAAACGTAAAACCAAGTGCTTACTATTCATTAATCAGCGACATAAATTTGAGTGAAATTGAGAATGTTAGTGAAATCATTCAGTCAGGATTAATCACCAACACATTCACTGGAAAACTTTCAGGAAAAGAAAATACAACAACACACAAACTATACTTTGCACTTCAAGATGAATTTAATTTCAGCAATTTAAGGAATTTTGCTGTGTTCAGTTCAATCGGCAGTGGAGCAAAGATAGCTGATTTGGCAATTGGGGAAATTTCAAAACCTATTGTTATAAACAATAATTTATCAATAGATGGCGAAGTCAAATTGTCAATGCTTGCTTTGTCAGCAACTAGTGCGGAAATTGACAGAGTTAGCGTATATGCTAAGTTCGTTATAACAAAAACAGGAACGTACACTCCAACATATGACATGATGGTGGCAGGTTTGGTTGACAATGCTGTCGGTACAACTTTTGACGACGTTTATGCCGAAGTGGAAATTCAAACCAGCGGAAGAAGTTCAAATAATGCATATTTTGCAGGAATTGTTGCTAAGGCGAACAATGCAGTCATTAAAAATTCAACAAACATTTCAATGAAAGTGACAACCACAAATGGAGCCTATGCGGATTTCTTGGGTGGAGTTGTTGCAAACTTCGAAGGTTCAAGTTTAAGTCTCTTAGATGGAGTTTTCTCAACAAGTGCGAAAGTTGATTTCCAAAATGTTAACACGCAATATCTTGGCGGATTGGTTGGATATGCAAGTTATGCAAACATTCAGGATTGTCAAAGTTCTGGAACAATAAAATATTCAACTTTGTCTGCTGGAATTTATGGCGGAATTTTGGGAAGCGGAAAGAGTTGTGTTGTTTCAAGTTGTTCAAATGGAGTTGAATTTGCAATAACCAATTTGGCAACAACGGACAGCTCAAGCATAAAGATTGGTGCAATTGTTGGAACAATGACAAAAGAAAGCGGAACAGCATCAATTCTAAATTGTTCAATGGCTGATTATTCGTTAGATATAACGCAACTTTCACCAACATTTGTGCTTGGAATTTGCGGTGGAAAACAAGAAACTGGTGTGACAATTTCTGGTTGCACATCAACAAATTAAAAGGAGTTAAGAAGTGAATTATAGCGATACAATGAGAGAAGACAAAGTTCTTGGCTTCTTGAAAGAATTTATACAACATTTATTTGAAGCAATTTGTATTATACTTGTGTTTACATTATTGCTTACAACGTTCTTTGGATTTGAACTATATAGTGTTCAATCTAACAGTGAATACCCTTACTTTCAAAAAGGTGATTTAATTTTAACAAAAGAAAAAGACAATTATTATGTGGGCGACATTGCAGAATTTAAATATGGCTCAAAAATGGTCACCCACAGATTGGTTGCCATTTTGAAAGTAGATGGGGTTGAAAAATATGTCATGCATGGAGACAATGTTGGCAGTCTGATTTCAAAAGAAGAATACGAAGCAACATATTCAAAAGAATATCCATCAAGCGGTATTGTGGAATGGACTGTTGACAGAGATTATATTGAAAGTCTCAGAGAATCTGGGAAAACGGATTCGGAAATAAAAACTATTTTGGCGTCGAAAGACACGCAAATTGTCGAAAAAAGTCAAATTGTTGGAAAATATATTTGTCATTTTAATGGTTTTGGTGGTATATTTGAATATATACAGAACAAAAATAATCTTTTAATGATTATTTTAATTGTGGTTGGAATTTATATTGTTTCTTACGTTGTAAAAAATGAAAAAGAAATTCAGTTGGGGGATAGGTTATTGTGAAAAACTTGCAAAAATCAAAAATATCAATAATTTTGATAATTGCTGTTATCAGCATGGTTTTTGCAGGTCTAATTTATCCTTCTTTTGCGTTTGCACTCAATCAAACGCACACAACTGCACCAACAAACATTAGTGCGTATCTTGCAAACAAGCAATATGAAATAATCAACGACACAACATCACACCCTATTTCATACGACGAGAAAGGACAAGTGTGTGATGTGTCAATTCAGTATTCAATAGATTATGATTTTGATTTGAGAGTGAAGTATCACTTGTCATGGAGCAACGACAAAAGCGCAAACAATGTAATTCTAAATTTTGTGGACAGGGATTCATGGATTGTGGATAGTGCTTATATCTTCCACACAAGCACCATTCCTGCCGGAACAGGTAAATTAAACATTATTGGCGGTGTGGATTTCATAACTGATTTAAGTGATGGTTATGTTGATGAAAATTTAACGATTGTGATTGACGAAGTGAAAATTGCTCCTTCAAATTTGTCGGAAACTGATTTAGCGCTTGCCAATGGAACAAGTGAAGCGGGAACGGCTTGGTTAAACTACAAAAATAGAGAATCTTCAACAAATGCGTATGTGATGGTCTACAATCATAGATACAACTACGCAAATGGAATTGCTCATTCTGGGCCAGAAACTGCGTATAGCAAAGTGATTAACGATAGCAAACAAGTCACAAGCGCAAAATGGGCAGGAGGAAACAGATATTATTCGGGCGTTGGATTATATGTAATCACTGGCACACAAGCGTTAACTTTAAAAATTAAAGCGACAGCAAATTGGATTCTTGAAAATTCGTCGTCAACTGGTGGACTTATCTTTGTCACAAACGTTCAATATAACTATTCAAACAATTGGACTCATTTGGAGTATGATAGCAACAAATTGTTTGAAACAATGGAGTATGAGTTAACAATTCCTGCGCTTTCCACATTTTATATAGATGCGGTTGATAGCATTGAGATAACTAGCGCGGGTTATACTCAGGGTGTTGATTATACAAATTATCGTTTAACAACTGATTTAATAACGATAAACAACATCACATTCAAATTTGATGACCTTGGTTCGGACACAGCACAAGCAAATTATGTGTATGGAGACAAAGAAGTCCTTGGGTCTTATATAACAAATGCAGGATTAAGCAAAGCAAATCAACAAACAAAAGAAAATGTTCAAGTTGTTGCAAAATCGTATAATAATGGCTTGTTCGAGTACATGGCAGAACCTATCACTCAAACCTTTGAAACATCTTTAACATTAATTAACAATACAGACAAAATTCAAACATTGGAATTTACATTAAACCCACTATATCATATTGGGAATGCGGCAATAGCATTTACAGATTCCAATGGAGACAGGGCAACATCTTTTGCGGATAATGTTTATTATTCAATTGAAAGTCAGTGTGGAGGATATGTTGAAGCGTCAAATGTTGTTCTTTCACATAAATTATATCCAAATCAATTAATAAAAGTTCCAGTTGTATACACTGTTCAAGCGACAATGCAAGATAAGATTTCAACTGACACAAATTCAAAAACTGATGTGTGGGTGGAAATTGGCGTTGCAAATGTTTCGAGTTCAGAAGCGTCTCAAATCACTGCAACAGACACACAAGTTGCTTGTGAGACTGAAATAACAAATGATGGAACAAACAGCTATATAGTTTTGTCAATTAAGAACAACACAAACAAAAAACTGAGTGGTGTTTCAATCAGCGCAAATGTGCAAGAGAATTACACAACCATTCAGTCCACTCCAGCATCAACTGAACCTTCAAATTGGAAATCAAGTTTCTGGAAATATTATACATATAGCAGTTCAACCGGAGTTTACACTCAAGTGACTGAATTGCCAAGTAGTTTTACTTCGGGAGTTTATTATTTAAGTGAAACACAACAATCTTCAGTTTCAAAAACGTCTCAAATTCTTTTAAATTCTTTTGTGTATACAGATGGAAAATATCAAAACTCAAGTTTGTCAATTTTGCCAAACGAGAAAATTGAATTTGCGAAATTGTTAATAAATGATTCAAATATTGAAAATTATTCAACGGAGTATACAGCAAGTGTGACATTCTCTTCAGTTAACAATGACGTTGAGTTGGTAAAAACCGGAGATGACACTGCGTATTTAATTAATAATTCAGCTAAATCTTATTTCGTAAGAATGTCAGGTGCATTAAGCACAACGGACGATAAATTCTTGGTTGGCTCAACTGACGGGAAGATTTATTATAATTCAATTATCAGACCAAATCAAATCGTGCACATAAATTTAGACAATTCCACATTTTCGTCACTTGAATTTGTTCTTGAGGGCGACACTTACATTGCTGGATCATCTGGCACATTGTCTGGTTGGGATTCAAGCGTTATAACATACTTTGACAATTTGTTTAATTAAAAAGGAGGTGAAATATGAAAAAAACTGGCAAAAAATTTAATTATATTGCAATTTTTGTGTTATTTATTGTGACTATTTTAGCAGTCGGAATAACATATTCATATTTCACATTCAAGCAAAAAGTTCAAAGTGAAATCACATTGGGTTCAATAAAAGTAAATTATTTATTAACAGATAGCACATCGACAACAAAGACAATTGATTCAACAACAGAAATGCAACTTTACACTCTAGACCCAATTTCTCGAGGAAGTGAATTTTCACTTTATGAAAGTTCAACAGATACTGACCCATTGTCTTTAATTGGTTTTCAAAAAGAGTCTGGAACCACTGATGTTTATATAAGGTTTTGGATTGATGCTTATTTGATTAATAATGGCGTTGAAGACAAAAGCGTTAATTATGGAGAGTATTTTGACATTCTTTTTGGAGATAGCGTGATTGATGAAAGTTCAAGTGGTGTCGTAAAAAGCGTTTCGGAATCTGGTCTTGTCACATATTTTATTGAAAATAAAGTGACTGGCGATGTCGGTTGTTTCACAAAAATGAAACTCAAATCTGATGTCCCTTTTGCCATGTTAAATTCGTCATATAGATTATATCTATCATTTGATGCTGTACAAGCAAGCAATCAAGCATATTTGTCAGTATTTGAAGGTTCAAGCAGAGGATATTGCAGTTCTTGGAGTTAAGATGAAGAAAAAAATAAAAAGCAACTCAATAATTTTGTTGTCAATAATGATTTTATTGATATGTCTTTTTATGCCGTTAATAAATAATTCAAATTCATGGTTTACACAAAAGAACATTTCCACATTGCAATTTGATGTTGTTGTGTCTGATTTAAACGCTAGCATTGAACAAGTTGTCGACGCAGAGACAATTACATTATCAAACGAAAATTACATTAATTTTTCTGGAAAGATATATCCAGATGTGCAGAACTCACTATCTGTTCAAGTTAGAAATAAAGATGCGGGAACAGCTATTTTATATTTTAGATATAAGCTCGAATTATATGCAGTTTCAGGGAATGGTGACAAAAAAATTCCAATTAACGTTGCAAACATTGCTCCAACAGGTTCTAAAAATGGATTTAACGGTGTCAATGTTGAAGGACAAGAATATTTTGTTTATCAAAACTCATCAGGTACAAATGTAAAGTTGGATTCGGCTGTTGATGAGGCTGGCTTTGTTGCACAAATGTTTGAAGGCTTTACAATTCCTATGTCAAGTTTTCTTGATTTAGCACTTTCTGGCGGAGAAACTTTAAAATTGGTATTAACCGTTGAAAGTTCGCTTGAAGACTTTGTGTAGGAGGTGGCGACATGAATAAGTACAATAAATTTACAACTAATGATTTCTCGTTGGATTATAATAACGAAAATTCATCTTCAACACCTAAAAACACACAATCTAGCAAAATAAGAAAACTTGGGAAATCAAAAGAGACAAACCAAGCGACAAACAAAGAAAAAGAAATAGAAAAAAGTGTTAATATAGTTAATGATATAGACAAACTTAATGAAGAAAGAATAAAGCAGAACGCGACCAAAAGGAATAGAAATATTTTTATCATCATATTGTTGATTATTTTGCTTATGTTGATTTTAGGGTCTGCGGTTATCGTTTTAAAAATTTACCAACCTAATCCAAATTGTTTTATTTCTATTTCTGGCGATTGCAGAGCAGAAAGTCTGGTCAACTCGGAACCGATGACAGAGTTTAGGTCGACAAGTGAAATTGCGGGCGCTCGTATATATGTGATTGACATCGATTTGAGACTTCTTGAAGAAGGTGAATATAACATATCATTTACGGTGGATTGCTATGTAAGTGGAAATAGATTGGAAGATGTAAAACTCCTTCCAGAAGAAATTGATGCAACATTGGACGGCGAAGGTAAGTATCATATTACAAATGTGACGGGGCACTCTACAATTAATTTGTTTGAAAAAGTTTATCTTTCAGGAACAGGTGAGAGATATTTAAATGTAAATAATTTCAAAATGGAAATAAAAATTTATATAGAAAAAATTTAAAAAAATCATATAAAAATACTTAAAAATTAATAAAAAAGCACAAAAATTAATAAAATTTTGTGTTTTTTTGTTTTAATTATAGTTTTTTAAATATATTTTTTTATTTTTCTAAACGAAATTTTTAAAAAATCATTTTAATCAATAAAACGTATTGCAATTTAATTTGGGGAGTATGATTCCGACTCAATCTCAGCTTTGTCGTTTTGGTTTATGAGCATTTTTAGTTTTTCATATTTTAATTTTGTTGATTGTCCGCCGTGAATGTGCTTGATTTTGAAGTTGTTTTCCAAAATTTTTTTAACTTCTAAGTAAAGATGATAGTTTATGAATTTTAATTTTGTGCTTAGTTCGTTATGTACTGTGCTTTTTGGAATGCCGAAGTGTCGCGCTGTTGCCCTTATTGTTGTGTTGTTTTCTACAATATAATTTGCAAAGTGAATAACTCTTTCGTTTTGGTCTAATAAATGCATATCATGTCTCCTTGCTTTAAAATATGGCAAGAAAAAATCTTTTATGACAAAAAAAGACAAATTGTTTTATATTTTGACCATATGAAATTTTTGTTGTTATATTGTGAAACAAAAACCAATGGCTAATTTATCAAAATGAGATATATCGCAATTAGTTAAATCAAAGCAAAGACATAATCTTAAAAAAACGAAAAAATAAAAAAATGTTAAAAAATATAAAAAAATAATGCAAAAACCGATTTAAAAACTAAATTTTTAAAAAATTTTTTAAAGTTCTAAAAAATGAAAACACATAAATAACAAATTATTTTTTGATTGATAATTTTTTTGTTATAATATGAGTTTTTTTTGACTTTTTTGTCTGAATTTTATATAATAAAATTAATTGAAGAATTTTACGTGTGCGAAATAAAAATTAAAATGACGAAAAAAAATGAAATGTTTGCACATGTTAAAGTGAGGGGTTATGAAAAAGAAACTGATTTCAATTTTCGCAACAATGTTCCTTGTGTTCTCTTGTGTGTTCCTAGGAGCGTGCCAAGACAAATATGCGAAGATGACTTTTGAAATCTATTACGCATATTCAAAACTTGATGAAATGGGAGTAAGCCATGTGTCAGAGTGGAACAGCGCGGGCAATGGTGTTTCTTTGCATTATGGAAAATCAACAGACGATTTCGGTGAAGAGATTGATTCTGGTGATAAGATATTGATTAAAGTTGAAACAAAAAATATTCAATCAAAAAAGGTGGGCAACATTTCACTCAGCCCTGAACAAACTCGAGGCTTGTCAATTGCAAACAACACAATTAAAACAGGTGAATACATAACAATAAATTTAAATGGATTTGTTCCAGACACTTATGTCAATGTGATGGAAGAGAACTCTGGCAAATCAACAAAGTTTAAATTGAGCGTTGCTCCAAGTGTTGAAAGCATTGAAGTTAGTGAAGAGCAAGCAACGGCATTAACTGTTGGTTCAAGCATTGATTTATCAAAATTGAACAACATACAATATAATTCTTCAGTTCCTGGATTTGAAACAAATCAATTCGGCGTAAATTATGGAATTATGGCTATTGGTGCGTTTGATTCAGACGGAAATTTTACAGAAAACAATTCTGAAATAGGGAAAATCACGCTTGATGGAAATAATCTTATAGTTGGTGATAATTTCAATTTAGGGTCAACTAATTATGCGGTTAAAATAAAAGCAACTTCAAAATTTTTGTCAGAAAGCGCAAATGAAACGGAAAATGACGACCTTTCAACCAGTTTCTATGTTTACATAGTAGAAAAGAAACAAACTGCAAGTTTGGTTTTGAAATATGACGGAAATGAAACAACAATTTCTGACGGAACAATAAAACTTTACGCCAACAGCGAAATTTACAATCAGACAACAATTAATGCGAATATAAGTGGGGATTTTAAGTCCATTTATAATGTTGGCGTATATAATCAAGATGGAGACATAATAAAATTTAACTTTGATTTGCTAATTAAAAATGAAAATGGCGAATTCGAAAATTCTTCTAGTGATGAAATCAATGAGTTAACAGTTGAAAAAGAAAAAAATAAATTCACCATCAAACTTGAAGAGGGTGTTAATTCAAAAATTCAATTTAAGGTTGTGTATCAACTGAGCGGTTTGCAGGTTTTGGGCGAACAATTGCCACAATATTCCATCGAAAAGGCAGTTGAGCGTCACACTTTGCCTACACAAGTTTTGGTTGAAGCGGACGGACTTAAATCATCTTCTGATGCCAACATTAATTTTGAAACAGATATCTATTCAACAGTGGACACATATCAAGGGAAAGCGGTTCGTGTTGATGTGGCTCCTTTTGATGTAAACAACGCTAAAGGTGAAAAAGTAATTCTTGTTTATGATACAAATATTTTAGAAGTTATACAAAACGGAATGAAACTTTCAAATAATAGTGAAATTGCAAGGAATTCAACAATTTATGTAAGATTTAAAGATGATTCAACAACATCAAACATCACATTCCAAACAAAATCTGTGCCAGATTCGTTTAATGGAATTCCAGTTGGCGCAACTTATGTGTCAACAACAATACAATTTAACAACAAAGTGACATTAAACAACAAAGTTAACGTTCCTAGCACGGGCGAAACGCAGAACATTTTTGTTAATAACGATGTTCTTGTTGCAAGTGGAAAAGCAACAAATGTTGAATTGACTCTTTCTTACAATGGAACGCTTGATACTTCAACAGTTAAATTTAAAATTGATGGTGACGCAACTTTCAATAACGGCAAACAAGAAATTGATTTGCAAACAGCAATAACAAACGGAGCGTCATTAACAGACAATAAATTATTATTGCCAATTGTCGGTGGAGAAAATCAAAGTGTTAGCACAATCTCTGTTGTTGTTGGAGACGGAAATCTCGGACTTAATTCTCAATTTACTGTGAAATCAATTTCAACAGCGGACGATTTGGGAACTTTGTCAATCAACACAACTGACACAAGAGTAAAAGAATTGGAAATAGAAAATGGAAAACAAAATTTTGCTCTTCCTATTTCAAACAAGGTTTATTCATTCAGTGTTGTCGCTAAAAACGACACAACAGGCGCAATTCAATCATTGGAAATAACTGGAGCACCAACAGGAAAAGCAAATATTATTTCTTTTGACAATGAATTTTCACTTTTGGCAACAACTGCGGGCAATGAATCGCAAAAACTTACTGCAAAAGCAACATATTACAAATATGAGAGCAACACTTTAACAAGTGGAACACAAGAAGTAGATTTTGAAATTGGAATTTATCAACCAATTCAAAGTATAACGCTTACTGCTGAAAAGAAAGCAATGTGCTATGTCAATTCACTTCTCTATGAAAGCAGTGAAAATGTTTTCACAGTCACAACAACAGGCGGAACTCAATCAATAACTTATTCTGGCACAAATGGTGAAATAACTGGAATAACAGGAATTAAATTGACAAATGATTTAAATGAGAAATTATCAGAAGCGAGCAAAGTTGGGGATAACAAGTGGTCTTACACACTTAAACTCAATGAGCAACCAAATGTGTCAAATTTCATTGTGACGGCGCAAGCAACAGAATTTGATTTAGAAAGTGGTATTAGCGATAGCGTTTCAATCAATGTTTTGGAAATTGAAAAATCAAACGGATTTACTTTGTCAGACAAGTCTCAACTTGATTTAAATTCTGACGCAAGTTATACAATGAACCTTTCTTATCTTGGAAAAGCAGAAAATGAAGAAGTTAAAAAATCGTTCTTAATTGAAGCTAATTTCAACGACGCTTCAAAAACACATTTTGACGACTTGACATTCGTTTTGCAAGAAGTTTATGAAACGGCAACTGAAACAATCTATGAAGATATTCCAGCAAATTCAAGCAGAATCACTGTGAATATGACAAAGGTTGGAGCAAGATACACATTTAATGTTATCACACATGCCGGACAAGATGGTGGATATTTCCGTCTTTTGGTGTGCGCAAAAGATTCATACAACGGAAAAACCACTTTGGAAAACGGCGAAGTCTCATACTCAAATTTCTATGCGGTTGGAATTGCAATTTGTGACGGAATAAATCAAGCGTACACAATTTCTAGCGTGGAAGAACTTAAACTTATTGATGGCAATTACAAATATATTTTAATGAAAGATTTGTCTATTACAAGTGCGGACGGCTTTAACATGTTGGCTGCTGACAATGCTTTCAATGGAGATTTCAACGGAAACAACAAAACAATCACATTTACAGTTGGATTTGCTGACACCGGAAGTTCAACAGCAGGATTATTTTCAAAATTAGGAACAAACGCTAAAATTTACAATTTGAATTTGGTTGCAACACTAAATAGTAAAGAAACAGGAGCAACATCGGCTGATTTTGGTGTTATTGCCGGAAAAAATGCTGGAACAATTAAAAATTGTTCAGTTGAAATTGTTGGCAATTCAACGACTATTAAATCATCAAGTGCAACAATAAACTTTGGTGTTATTGCTGGAACGAACAGCGGAACAATTGAAGGTTGCTCAGTTCAAATTGATGATTTGACTCTCAATGCAACAAAAGTCAATGTTGGTCTAGTTGCTGGAGTAAACTCAGGGACAATCATAGGAACATATGATAGAACTAACCTCACAAATATAAATTACGATGTGTTTGCAAATCTCACAATAGAAGCAACTGACGCTGACACGACCACTGTTGCTGGCGTGGTTGGGCAAAACTCTGGAACAATTGAAAACATTTTAGTCGGTGGGACAATAAAATCAAACACAAATCTTGCAGGTGTTGTTTATAACAATAGCAATGCAATAAACAATGTAGCTATTCTTGGATTGGATTTGACTGCAGATAATAAAGATGTTGCGGGAATTGTTAACACAAACAGCAGAACAATTTCATACGCGAAAGTTATTTCTGCAAAATCAGAATTTACAATTGGTGCGACTCCAATTGAAACAACTGGAACAATCAAAGGAAATAATGTTGCAGGAATAGCATATAAAAATTCAGGCACAATTTCATACTCAAGCGTGGAAAGTTTCTTGACATATGCTTCGGGGACAACTTACGAAGGAATGACATTGATTGGTTTGGGCGATGTGGTAGGTTTGGTGCTTTCAGACACTGGAACAACATCAAATTCATTTGTTAGAGCAAACTTATGGGCAACGTCAGACTCAAGCAGTATTTATTTAACATCAAACAAGAGTGTTGAGAATTCATACTTTATAGGCAATGTTGTAAAAAATAATACTCCAGGCGCTGGCTACACTTCAAATGCAACATATGCTGTGATATTAAATGGAACTAACGATTCAATTCCAGACATTGATTCACTAGCAGAAGATAGTGAATATAAAACATCTTCTTCAATTTGGGGAACGGAAACAGGATATAATGTTGTTAAGATTAGTAATTCAGGAACAGATACAACATACAATTTGCCATATCTTCTTGATAATGAAAGCGGAAACCCACTTCAAATTATTGCTCCAACGGAAATTAGTGCAAAATTAAACGAAAAATATATTGGAACAATTGAGGCAACATATGTGTCTGGTGTTGGCGAATATGAGTCATTAAAAGACTATGAAATCACAGAAACAGTGGTTGTAAACTATTTCTATAACATTGACTATGTGAGTGTTCTAGACGAATTCAACACTTACAAACTTATCAACGATTCAATAGATTCAAATAATCCAAACGGACTTATTGATTTGAGTCTTGTTCCAGAAAAATCTCAATCCGGACTTGAATATTCAATTATTGGATATGGAACAAACTACGCAAAACTTGGAACAAAAGTTGACGAAAGCGGAAAATCTTTCAAAACAATTACATTCTTGCGTGCAAGCGGAGATACGCCAATTATTGTTAGAGCGCGTTCAGTGTTTAGCGGAAAAGAAGTTTACTTCGCTTTCTATGTTCAACCAGGTGCTAGCGAACTTGTTTTGACAGGTTCGGGCGTGGGATATGGCGACGAAACTGACTATGTTGTAGATTTCTACGCTTCATATAGCAAACAAATTAATATCACTGCTTTGAACAAAAGCGGAAATGTCACTTTCAATTCAGTTTTTGACAGCGCTTTGACAAGTTCACAAGTGAAATATGTTGTTAGCGAAGATGGAACAAATTTGTTCGATGTGCAAGTTGGCAACAATGCGTTCATTTTAAATCTTCGTGACAGCGCAACTTATAATGAAAATGAAGAAGTTAAGTTTAATGTTATTTTAAGATATAAGGAAGGCGTATTCAATCAGGCTGAAATTGCAAAAACAACTTTGACTTTAACTCTCAAAAAGGGAGCAACAGCAATTGACTTTACAACTTCAAGCAACCACGATGAAATTGCTTCTGGTGGAGTGATTTCACTTGATTTAAAACTTACAACGAATTATACAAGCGAAGTTGATGGGACAACAACAACTTCATTGTGGCAACCTATTGACAGCGAAAATACAATTGAAGAAGAAGTTTCATCAAGAGACGGAATTCAAATTTCTTTATACTGCACAAGCGGTGAAGAGCAACTTGAAAAATTAAAAGATATCAACAACTGCAGATTGATTGAGTTGTTTGATATTGATGCAAAATCAACAAAACAATCTTATGGTTATGACTATAACATAACAATTGGATTGAAAGAAGGAAGAAATTATCAATATATTACACACGAAATGTCGTTTGACATTATCGTTTCGCCACTCAATTCACAACTTCAAGCGACAAAAACTTTCACAATCAAGCCAACAAGCAAAATTTCAACAATGCGTGTTGAAAACTACCCAGTGAAAGAATTTAGTCTTGTTTCAGACACGAGAAACTTCATCAATGCAGACACAATTGAATCGGTTGTGTTTGACCCAAGTTCAAATGGAAGCTTGATGCTTGTGTACATTGAACCTGAGTATGCAAATGTGACAAAAGCAACGCTTACAAGTTCAACAATTTCAGTGCCAAGTCTCAACAATGAAGTATATTTACAATTCACACAATTCTTCTATAATGAAAAAACAAACAGATTCGAAACACTTCCTGCAAGTTTGTCTTATGTTCAAGACGAAAATCATACACTTCAACTTCAATTAATTTCAGGAATGGACGAAAACGAAGAATTCTACTACGACGGAATTTTGTATGTTCACGCAGTGACTGATAGATTTGGTGGAGTGGAAAAGACAATTTCTGCAACATTGAATGTTGAAACAAGTGATGGGGAAAATACTATCCAAGCATCCCCATATGTAAAGAATTTAATCACTCAATATTTGCCAGAAGTCAACATGAATTATGTGGCATCTTCAAGAGAATTCGAAGATGGCTATATGGTTCAAAAAGGAACATATGGAAATCGCATTGAACTTGAATTGTTCGGATATCAATTTGACAAAAATCCAGTGATAACAGCAGAATGGATTGATTCTTCTCAAACAGAAAATGTTTATGATTATGTCAACATTTTCACTGATAATTCGGCAACATATAATGCAACAACTGGTGCATATACTTTGGGCGTAAGCTTCACAGTAGACAAAGATATTCCTTGTGCTTTCAAGATAAATGCAGAAATGTATTTGGTGACTAGAGATGGAAGCATAAAAAACTCAGAAAACAAGTCGCTTACATTCTATCCAGCTGAGTATATTATCAATGATGTAAAGATTGCACATCTTTATGGAGACTTGTTCAACCTTGAAATTGGCGGGGCAAAAGAAATTGAATTGTCGTTTGCAACAGACAAAACAGACGATATCTCATCTAGCATTTATTTAGATTTAATAAAATCGTTTACATCAACTGACGATGTGTTCGATTTAGATGCATTTAAAGGTTTGTTCTCATATATCGACAATGGTGTAGAAAAGAGTTTTATAGACACCAACACATCATTCGATTTGAAATGGAGCAACAACTCACTTGCAATCATAGGAAATGAAGTTTACAACAAACAAATCAATTTCAAATTGTTCTTTAATTATTATTTAGACGATAATAGAATTGTTAAAGTTGAGTTCTACAAAGAAGAAAACGATAAACTCGCTCCAAAGAATGCTCAATTCACTCTTAATATCGTTGAACTTGGAACAGAAGAAAATGCAACTCCAATTAGAACAGCATCTGACATGTACAATCCAGACGGAACAACCAGACTTGTTGAGAACGGACATTATATTCTTTTGGCCGACATCAACACAAATGACATTTGTCCAGATGGTGTTGAACCAATAAATGTTAAGATTGGAAGTTTCGACGGAAACAACAGAACAATAACAATTGGAAAATTTAAAAATACAATCACAAGCAATGGAACAAGCGTCCCAGCAACTGAATATGGATTGTTTGCAAACCTTGACACTTACACACAATTGCTTGTCGACAATGCTGAAGAAGCAACAGCAGATAATTCAGTGACAAAAAACACAATCTTAAAGAATATAATTGTAGATTATGGAAAATTTGACACTCTAGATTTAACTCAAGTTGATGCAACATCATTCACGTTTGGTGGATTGATTGCAAACAACGGTGCGTTGATTTATAACTGCGATGTTATAAATTCATATGCAACGACAAGAGAAATTAAGATTTTGACAAAACAAACGACTGACATTTCAGTGACGGTTGGTGGGCTTGTTGGAACAAACCGTGGAACAATAACAAACTCACGCGTTGGAAGAAGTGAATATACAAAAGTGCTTGTAAATTCAGGATATGAAACTGAAACCACAATCAATCTTTCAGGATTAGTGTTTGTTGTTGGAAATGAAACAGCAACAGGATTGAGCGCAAACAGATTCCAATCAGCAGTGGGTGGATTTGTTGGAACAAACAGTGGAACAATTTCAAGTTCATTTGTGATAAACACTGGTATTGCGAACTATTCAAATTCAACATCAAAGAACAGAACAGCGGGATTTGTTGCAACCAACTCTGGAGTTATCACAAACTCATATGTAAAAGGTGAAACAAAATCTCACGATTCAAACAGCGAATATTTCACAGACAACGATTCAACTAACTCAAAAACTCACGACATAAGAATTGAAAACAAGGGTAATGGTTCAGTTGCAGGATTTGCATACATAAACAGCGGAACAATCAGCAACGCCTTTGCCAACACTGAACTTTGCACAATTTCTGCAAATAGCGCTGGATTTGTGTTCAACAATCAAAACGGAGCAACAATTGAAAACTGCTACGCGGCTTGCACATTCAATGTGGTTTCAAACGCTGATGAAACGCAACAACCATTCGTTGGAAAAGAAGGAACAACTCTCAACTCTAACGGAAAGATTGAAAATTCATATTTCCTTTCAAACGGAATGACGCTTATTGATTCTGGTCTTCCACAAGCAATTGAGTTGAATTTGACCGCATTCCAAGACAGCGAAAATCTCAACGGATTTGTGTTTGTGCTTTCAACTTCAGAAGTGGAAAGAAATCAAGGTGTTTGGTCTTATTATGACGTGAAAAACAACAGACAATTGTTGCCAGAAATCACAAGTGCAAATCAAATTGCAATTTCATATAGATATTTCAAAGAACAAGACAAAAATGGAAAATATGTTTACACCAATGCGGTTAAATATGCGCAAGGAAAAGAAACAAACCCATTCATCATTCGAGACGACACAGAATTTAATAACATTTTGACTGGAACTGATGGGGGAATAAAAAATATCAGCGGATATTTCAAACTTATTGATAACATTGATTTCAGTTCAACTTCAATAAACACAAAACTTAATTACACATTTGGAAGTCAATATAGCAATGAAATTTCAAGTTTCGATGGAAACGGATTGAAAATTTCCAACATTTATTTGTCAGCTGGTGACAGCGAAAGAGGATATTCAGTCGGATTGTTCTCAAAAATTCAAAATTCATACATAAAAAATATCACTTTGGAATTTGAAAGCGGAACATTCTCAACAAGTCTTGCAAAATTCTCTGGTGGACTTGCAGGGCAAATTGACAACTCAGTTATCATAAATGTCAACTTAAATGGTTCGGGAACAGTCATCAACGGAAACAACATTGTTGGTGGACTTGCCGGAATTATCACAGGCAAGAGCGTTGTTAAAAACATCACTTCAAATATCAGCGTAAATGCTGGCAGTCAAAGTACAAATATGTACTACAGCGCTGATGATTATAAATCAAAAGGCACGAAATATTTTGAAGAAGGTGAAACAACAGACTATATTTCAACATTATCATTTGCCGGTGGACTTGCAGGTGTTGTTGACATAAAGAATAGGAATAATGAAACATATAACTTGTCAGACATCACAATCAATGGTGACGAAATGACCAAGTTAACAATCAACGACGACTCAACAACTCAACAGGCTAACATTTTGGCTTGTCATGCGGGTGGTGTCGCTGGATATATTGGAGAAAATGTAAAGAGTGAAAGATTAAAATATTATTTCGGCGCAACAGACAGAATTCAAGGTTTGTCAGCATCTGCCGGATTGGTTGGTGTGTCTTTGGGAGCAATAACAGCTTCTCAAGTGACAGTTGACGAAATTGAACAAGACGAAGAAGGATATACTGACAGTCAAAAATATGACAATTTCTTGAAAGAATACATTTTGACCGGCTCAGATTCATCAACTTTGACAAGTGAAGAATATAATCTCAACTTGCTTTCTTCAAAAGGATACACTGGTGGACTTGTTGGAGTTAACATCGGCGGTTCAATCAGCGCGTCTTATAGCAAAGCAAGTTTAGCAAATGGTGTGACAGTCGGTGGACTTGTCGGTGTTTCAGTCGCATCTTCAATCACATATTCATATGCGGTGCCATTTGTTAACCTTAACAACAATATGCAAAATGTTGGTGGTCTCATCGGTTCAGCATATGGCATAAAACAAACAAGTCCAGCAAGAAATGAGGAAATTTCAGTATATAACAACATCGCAGTTGCAAAACTTGGCACAACTGAAGAAAAACACACAAGTGTTTCATTCACATTCTCAACATTGTTGTTAAACAAAAACGCTTTGAAAGTGAATAGCACAACAACAATTGATTATCTAAGTGCGGACTACAAAGACGCAACAGACAATTATATCAAAACAATTTCAGACAACGCTTTAACACAAGTTTATGTCGGAACATATGCCTACGATGGAGAAAAAGTTGTAAATTCGAACGAAATCAATTTAAAAACTAGAAGTTTACAAACTTTATACGACGTCTCAGCAAGCAATATCAGCGAACAATATAATTTATTCAACGAAATATTCTTGTCATGGCAAGTGGTTGGATATTGGAGTTTTGACAACCTTAAATATTTCCCATTGCTTTTGACTGAAAGTAATAAAAACGAAATCCATATAAAGGAAGAGTCGGATTTTGCATACATTCGTGCCAACCCAAATGGGAATTATGTCATTGATAATGATATAGTGTTAAAAGGAACCTATGAAAATTATGTCTTAGATATTAACTTCACAGGAACAATTCGTGGCGAAAAACTTTCAGCAACAAAGAAACAACCAGCAAAAATTTCAAACATTGTTTTGAAACCAACTGCTTCAGGTGGAACAGGTTCGGGATTCTTTAGGTCAATTGGAGAAAATGCAATTGTTTCAAATCTTATCTTTGAATATACGAGCATAACTCCTCAATCTGACAATCTCGAAATCGGATTGTTAACTCCAAACGCCACTGGAACAGAAATTTCAGCAGTTAGCGTGCAAATCAATAACGGAAATATTGACAATAACGAAAGCGCGGTTCTTGATTTAACAAACAAAACAATTAAATCATTTGCGGGACTTATTTGCAATGCAACTGGTGTCAACATAACTGATGCAAAATTCACTGGCACAGTAAATGCAAACTTGGCAAATACTGGCGATGTATTCTGCGCTGGATTGATTGGAAATGCGGAAGCAGAAGAAGGCAGAAGCATGACAATTTCATCTTCTCTTGTCGGTTCAACATCGCAAAATGCTGAATTCAATGTTGAAGTTGGCGCTTGTGAATCGGCTTACATTGGCGGAGCAATCGGAAAAATTACAAACGGAGCAATTTCATCAATCAAAGTCGGAGCTGACGCTTCTCATTCAATAAAAATGAATGTCACATTCAACGACACAACAGCAAATGCCTACATTGGTGGTTTGATGGGATATAACGATAGCACATCTGTGTCAAGTTCAGACGTGTTGGCAGACATAACACTTGATGGAACGTTGAATACAAAAACAACAGATCAAGGTGGAAATCAAACTGCTTCAAATTCAATTAAGATTGGTGGTCTCATCGGAGAAATTCAAGCAGAAGACAAATATATCAGGTCAACCAATGCAAAAACCAACATTGACACAACCGCACTTGATGCAAACACAATAATGGTGTCTGGCGGTGTGGGCAATGCAAAGGGAATTAACATGACACAATGCTTGTTCACTGGTGAAATTAACACGGTTGAAGGAACAAACGAAAATGAAAAATTAATTGCGGTTTATGCTGGCGGTGTGATTGCGACAACAAGCGGAACTGCAAACTTAAATGAAGTTGTTTCAAATGTAGCTATGACGGTTGGTTCAACTGTGGCCACACAAGTTTATGCGGGCGGATTTGTTGGACATAACACTGGCACTTTGACAATAAACGACGCAGTCACCTCAGGTCGAATTATTCCATTTAACGCATCAGAATCATTAATTGTGTATGCTGGTGGCTTGGTTGGAAAATCAACAAGAACAATAAACGCAGAAAACATAATTTCAACTTCAAGTTTGATTCAAGACTCAATTTCAGCAAACACAATGAGCGAAAACGAAATCAACGCACTCGTTGGTGATGGAACAACTGAAGAAAATAGCGAATGCAATGTTATAAATGTCTTCTACTCAGTTGATGTTTCACTTGCAACTGATACATTTGGCACAAATATAAACTCAGGAAATTTCTTCTCATCAAACAACGCGATGAAGGAAAACCTTTCAGACAATTCAGAGTTGTGGAGCGTGACAAGCAATGTTCCATATTTGGCAACAATGTTGCAAGCAATGAGAACATATGAAATCATGTCAGCTGTTGGAGGCTCTGCTGGAAATTATGACTACACATTAGGAACAAGTTTAAACCCTATTTCTATATCTAATGATACAACATCTTGGGAAACTAGCGGAAATTACACATATTATTTGTTATCAACATCTGATAAACTTGTTGCTCTCAATGGAATGATAATCGGAAATGAAACTGACATAATTGTATCTTCACCATTGGTTAAAACAATTAACAAACACTCAGTTGTTTCAAACATTCACGTGCAACTAGCTGATGGATCAACTATCTCATCTGATGGTCTTGTTGCGAGCGAAAACCAAGGAATGATATTCAACTGCTCTGTTCAAGGTCATGGCTTAACAATTAATACATCGGAAAGTGCGGTTGGACTCGTTGTTGGACTGAACAGTGGTCTTGTTCACAGTTCATATTCTTCAGCAGAAATTTTGTCAACAAACCAAACTCTTGGCGGAATTGTCGGACAAAACAGCAATGGAAATATTGTTTCATGTTTCTTCACTGGATATATAAACAATTCTAGCAACACTGCAGGCGGAATTGTTGGATTTGCTGTCGCAAACTCAATAACATATTTGTATAACTGCTACAATGCTGGAGTTATAACCAATCTAGGCAAAAATTCAATTTTGGGCGGAATTGGTGGAGAAGATGATTCAGTTTCTTACGAAAATTGCTATATCGACCAATATGCAAACAATGAAAAAATAGAATTAGACAGACGACTTACAACAGTTGAAACAAAAGCATTAATGCAAGTTGACGGCACAAGCGGTTTGGTTGGAAATTGGCACTATGTTTATGAAAATTCAACAACAAACACATCTTTATTTGGCAAAAACTTTGGTTATCCAATTCTAAATTTAGGTAAAGACACCATTGATTATAATCACCAAAACGAAACAGGAAAAGGAGATTTCTTAGATTCCACAATTAATGGAAAGAAAGAGCTTATTGAGCAATTATCTGCAAGATACAATCAATTATTATCAGATAGCACCGATTACACAACTGCAGTCAAGATTCCTCATTTAGGTTTATTCCAAGTTTTGGGAACTCTTGTTAGCAATCTTAATAATCAAGATTTAAACTATGTTCTAATTTACGACATAAAAGGTTGTGAAAGTTGGACAGCGTATTGGAACTTCACAGGCGTGTTTGTGTCAAATCCAAACTTTAATTTCACGGAAGATGGAAAAGCAACAATCAGCGGAATAAATGGAACAGGATTATTCGATAGTGTATCAAACGCATATATTGGACACTTAACTCTTGGCTCGTTCTCAGAAACGACTGGACCAATTGCAGGAACTGTTTCAGGAATAACAACAATCAACGATGTTAATTATTCAACAGAGGCTTCAATTGCGGGAGAAAATGTTGGCGGATTGGTTAACACAATTTCAGGAGATTTAACAGTCGTAAATTTGAAGTTGGGAGAGAATAGTGGCTCAAACATTTATCAATTGACCATTTCAGGAAAAGGCAACTCAGGACTTATTGCTTCATCAATGACCAGGACCAGCGGAAAATTAACTTTTGGAACAGAAAATGAATTATATGTTCAATTCTCTAACTGTGGAGTTGCAGGTGGACTTATTGGAGAAATGAGCGGTGGTTCAATTCTTGGTGATAGTTTAAACACGACTATCAACATAATCGCGGAAGATGACGGCGATACTCTAACAACAAATGCGATACTTGGTGGAATCGTCGGCAGAATAAGCGGAGATGTTTTGTCCAACACAGAGGTTGACGACGGCGGAAATAAAATAATTACAGACGGAATTCAAAAAATTGTTGTCAACTTTGTTGGGAATAGCATTAAAACAAACACATTTGGCGGTTTGGTTGGAGAAGTAGGCAAGGTTGTTGAAGGTGGCGACAAGATAAATGTCAATGTCGATTTCATATCTTGTTTAATCACACAAAGTTCAAATAAATTAACAATTTATTCAACTTCAACAGGTGATGACGAGCACTTTGTGTCACTTTTGGCTGGAAAAGTTGCATCAGGTTCGGTGTCTGCTTCAACATTTGGCACTAATATCAAATCATTCACTGTCAAAGGAACAACTTCTGCCGAAGATAGTAAGAACACGGGCGTTGGTTTGTTTGCAGGAAGTCAAGGCGGAGATATCCATGTATCTTTGAAAGATGACGAGTATAATGTGTTAAAACAAAAAAATGTTCTCACAATTTACGCTAACAACATTTCTAACCTTGGCGGAATTTCAGGAATATACAATTCAGGAATGGTAGACATAGACACGGAAACGACGCTCGGAATTGTCACACTTTGTGGAACAACAAACGTGGGCGGAGTGTTCGGTAATGTACAAGGTGGTCTTTCAGGAGTGACGCCAACAACGTCAAAGTGGAAGAAAGGCTATGAAGACCTTTTAGGCGGAGCAAATCACGCAGTAATATCATTCACAGGATTTGATGGCAATTCAAATGTCAGCATCACATACACAAACATAGGTGGATTGTTTGGGGTGTTGAAAGAATCAGGCACATCAACTGCTGTGACAAACGGCAATCAAATCAACATCACAGGCAACAAGACAGCGATTGTGGAAGTTAAAAACGTCGGTGGCGTCGCCGGCAAGTATATTGCAAGTGCGGACCCAATAATACAAGATGGTGAATCAACTAACAAAGACTTCAACCTTGCAAATAGCGCAGCAATAACTCAAAATGGAGTGAGTGACGCAAACAAAGCAATTTCATCAGAAGATGGCACCACAAAATATGCTCGCTCAATTAATGTGGGCGGTGTGTTCGGATGTGTTGACGTAAACGGAGTGTCTGGCACTGTGACAATAAGTGGATTATCAAACGATGCTTTAGTGTTTGGATATCAAAATGTCGGCGGATTGATTGGTTCAATTGACGCCGGTGACAAAACTGTGACAATCAAAGGCGGAATTAAAGGAAGCGATCTCACATATGACGGAACATCAGTATCAATTGAAGGCTATACTGCAACAACGGCAAATGTCGGCGGAGTTATAAATGTCGGCGGAGTGGTTGGATACGCAAGCGGATATATGCTCACTGTCTCCAACTTTGCAATTAGCGGAACAAGTTCAATTTTCGGAAATGCAAATGTGGGTGGAGTGGTCGGATATGCAAACGAAATCACCATCAAAGACAACATTGTTGGCGAATCTACAAAAACAACACAAATCAATGGTGTTAGATATAAGTATTCATATAAAGTTGACACTGATAAGACTGCGGACTTCATTCCAACATCAATCGGTGGCTTGGCAGGACAAGTCAAGAGCGGAGAAAATAATGTTGCAAAAGTTAATAACAACATTGTGTTCGCAAGCATAGGTTCACAAGTTGAAAGCGACGGAGCAGTTATAAGCACAGTCAGCAACTATATGGTTAATGTGAACAAAGACCATAAAACAATATTAAATTTGAACGAAAACACAACGAAAATTAAGTTTGATGAAGTAAAATCAGGGTTTGGTGGACTTGTTGGAACAATTGATTCAGGCAGTTTACAGCAAGCAAGTTCAGTGATTCAAACAAACTACGTTGTTGGAACAACGATAAATGCACAACTTGCAATCAACGCAGGCACAATTTTCGGTTATGCTGAATTAAATTCTCAATTTGACGAATCTGGTCTTCCACAAATTTACGGTGCAAATGATATAAGTGGCGCATACAACGTTGGTGGATTGGTTGGATATTTAGATACAAATTCTAATGTTTCCATTTCACTTAACTCACAAGATTTGACTGGGGAAGGTTCAATCAACGTTCAAAGTGAATTTGGCGGATTCTACATCGGCGGTCTGTTCGGAAAACTAAACTTTTCATCTACAAACAAAAACACATTGGCAATTGGAAGTAAAACGACTTCAGAAGATGGCGAAACCACCACGACAACAGGAAAAGTGGGAATTACACTTAATGTGGCAAATTCTTACTACGTTGGCGGACTTGTTGGAAGACTTCACATGAACGATGGCGCAGTATTGGAAGGTTGTGGAATTTATGGATTAACAATTGTTGGTTCAAGGGCACAATTTGGTGCATTCGCGGGAATGTTGTCAACGCCACAACAATCAGGTGGAGTGACAGTCACTCTCAAAGGTACACATGAAGAGCCATTTACAGTTAACACAATTCAAAACCAAAACTATGCAGAAGGAACCAGTCAATTCTCATCAGAAAAAGAAAGCGGTGTTGTTTATATTTATGGTCAAGCTTCATATGTAAATTTGGATAAATTCAATATTTCAGGTTCTTCAAAAACATATTATGGAAATCCATTAATTCCAGAAGCAAAATCAGAATCTAAATTAGAAGGTTGGGGTTGGGCTCATGAATACACAGGTTTCAGAGTTCTTCAAAGAAGAATATCTCAACCAAATGTTGCCACAGGAGATTCGCTCGCAACGCTTTACGATGCAATCAACGTAAAAGATGTTGCTTGCAAACAACAAACTGATGCAGATGGCAAAAAGATAGAAACCATTGAATATACTGTGTACGAGAAAGCTGAAGGAGAAGTATATTTATACACAAGAAATGGTATTGCAATGTTGATGTTTAACGAAGAAAATAAACCTATGAGTGCATTTACAGAAGATTCTGAAAATAAATCTATTGATAGTATATTTATAGACACTGAAGATAACGGAGAAACCTATAAAGGTATATTAGAAGATGGAAGATATAATCTCTATGTGTTAAAATTAAATGATAACAAGATATTCAACAAGAAGAGCGAATTAATGATTAACCCTGTTCTAGGATGTAAATATAAAGGGGACGAAGCTTATTATTCATTCAAACTATTCTATAATAATGGAACTATGACTGTGGTGCCTAATAATAATCTTTCTGAAATTCCTAAATCAGGTTCGGTATTTGAAGTATGGGGATATCAGCCAAATTGGAACACTGATTCTGATTTCATTAAATCAGATAATGAAGATGTAAGTATCTGGGTTATAGGAGCGTTCATTTTGGGAGGATTAATTTGTATAGCAACTGGAGGTGCTGCATTTATATTTATTGGTTCAATATTATTAATTGGAGCTTTGTCAATGATTGACATTAATATAAATAGTGCAAATCAAGAAATTATGGAACAAATGAAAGCATTATATATTGCCAATAGCACCTACATTTCAGCAAAAGGATATAATTATGGATTGCAAACCACAATGAATATGACAGCAGTTTATTACAAAGATGGAAAACTTGATTCACCATTCTCAATTTATAAAACAATAAATGGAAAGATGTATAGAGAATATTCTAAATCTAAACCATCAAATTATTATTCTGAATATTATTACTTTGTTCAAACAAATAATGGGGAATATGAGACATATTTGCCATATGAAACAAAAATATCAAACATGGATAACTACACCTTTACAGACAAGAATGGAAGTCATACAGGAAAGTGTTATGTAAAATATGTCTATGACAATGGAGTATGGTATGTCTATGCAGGAGCAAACAAGGAAGATAAATTTATCACTCAAGAAATTGTTGATTTCTCAGAGTTTGGAGATGAATTAAAAGCAACTAAAGATGGAATAACTTATGTTGCAGGTCAATGGGATTCTGTTAATGAAAAATATATTGTTCCAACTGGCGACAACAACTATGTTGAAAGCGAATCAACGACACAGGAAATTAAGTTTAAATATAAAAAATTAACCAATACAGAAAAGAAAGAATTAAAACAAGGTTATCAATATTTCAATATAGTATATTACACAGCAAATGGAACAGATAAATCTACAAGTAAAGTTGCAAAATTTATACATGATGGAGAAGATTTATCTAAAGTTGATGGAATAAATTATATTTCAGTTAAAGAAAAAACCGAAACAAAGATAACAGACGGCGGAAAAACAGAAACAATAACTACTTATAAAGATGTGGTTTATCAATTTAATGGTTCAGGTTCTGGCACCGCATATGATTATACGGACTATTTAAAAGAAACCTATGCCGTTTCAACTTCACATGAAGATATTTATGTAAATGTTTATCCTGGATATTTCCAAAATCCTTACACAACTGGCACTGCAATTTCAGAAGATAGAACTTATGTGCGTGATGATGTCAATGGCACAATCAGCATGGATGCAACATATTTCTACTATAAAAAACTTATGTCAGGATATCAATATGATGATGCAAGCAATCCAAAAGGAATTCAAGAGATAACTGAACGTAAAGGAGGGGAAGGCTATTATATCATATTGACAGACTCAAGCAAAGTCGCACACTCTATTAAAGTGGATGACATAATAAAAGATATAAATGAGAATGAGTTTAATAAATATGGTAGTTATTATTTAGGTTCAACACAACTAAATGAAATAGCGAGAGTTGGCAATAAAATTAACGTAACAGAAGGTAAAACTGAACAATATTTAATAATCACGATTGATAGTGCTGTTTATACGGTTGAAGGCGGATTAATCTATAGACAATTTAGTTATATTGACAGAGGAGATGATTCATTAAATGCAAATAGATACTTGGCAGACAGAGAACATGAATTCTACACAATGTTTAAATTTTCTCTTCCAAATAAATTATATAAAACGATAGAAGGAAAAGAATATGAATATACTCTAATTCCAACTGAAAAAGATTATTCAGGACGTGTAAACAATGGAACAACATATTTTATTGAATGTGCGCAAGTGACAATCGGTTCATCTCAGTCTGTGACACTTAAAAACACAGGGAAAGGAGAAGACATTACTTCTGGATATGTTAAAATTGAATAAAAAAGACATCTTCAAGATGTCTTTTTTTATATTAAAATTATTTTAAATATTTATTGCTCCAATTGAAATCATACGATGAACCATCGATTAAATCAGTTCTATTATGAACAGAATAATATGTTGCTTGTTCTGGAACATAATTTGCATTTTCTTCTTCCCATTCAGAAGGCATAAGTCCTGACATGGTAGGTCGATTTGCTGTGTTGTAAAAAATTTCTTTTGTTCCTGAGTAAACATAATCATCATTGGCCGAACCTATTTTTACACGATAAATTTCAAAAGTCCCTGTTATATCATCTGCTTTGCCAACATATTGGTGATATTGATAAACGAATTCTCTTTCAACAGTTGGGTCAGTTGCAGGTTCCGACGCTGTTCCATTGTATGGACCTTGATAGATAAATGTGGCTGTCATGTCTTTGGTATAGCATAATCTGTCATAGTATTCAATTGTGTTTCTTCCAATGTGACCAACGCCAAGAACTTCAGCGGTTTTGTCATAAGAAAGTTGTTGGATAAAGAAAGGTGCTTGGATATAAGCGGATTTGAGTCTGTCTCCACAAAGGGAATGAGTTAAATTCAAATCTTGCAATTCTTGGTCAGTCAAAGTGTATTTCAAAAGATATGTATCATAATAATCAACTGGGTCATGATTGAGAACTCTACATTCAATATATAAATTGTTAGGTTCAGAGTCTAGGATATAGCAATCTGCGTAGCAAGCGGCTTCGCCCGCTTTTTTGATTGTTTCAATGTCATAACCTTGTTGTTCAAGGAAACCATATGGAATGTTTGAGCAATAGTTGCTTTGAATAAAGCTAGTGTAATCAGCATCATTATCAATTCTGTCCATTCTCGCAATCAAACTATTATAATAATTGCTGTTGAGAACAGTTTGTAGGGTTTGGGAATATTCTTTTTGTTCGTCCACGTCGGTTTGAGTGTCGGTGACGGTGGAGTCGGTTGAGTTGGTGTTGGTGTCAATTGTTTTTGGCG
>JBJETW010000013.1:115147-115281 GCA_051883515.1 Candidatus Onthoplasma sp. | reverse complement strand
ACCAAGTTGTGTTTGCTGTAGGTTGTTTAGCTCCACTTGTCCATTCTGCTGTTGCGTCTTTATTTTCGCTCCAGCCAACAAATGTGTATCCAGATTTAGTAGGAGCTGTTGGTAATGACAATGTTCCATATTCT
>JBJETW010000013.1:0-115047 GCA_051883515.1 Candidatus Onthoplasma sp. | reverse complement strand
TCAGATTGTTGTGTGTTCAATTTCCATACTGCATACCAAGTTGTTGCTCCTGTTGTAACCTTAGTTCCAGTTGTCCACTCTGCACTTGTTCCACTTGCTGAACTTGTCCAGCCGATAAATGTGTATCCAGATTTAGTAGGAGCTGTTGGTAATGACAATGTTCCATATTCTGACCTATTGTTTGCTGAATATGTGTCATCTTTATTTGCTGATGTTGTCAACTTATAGTTGTAATATTTATACCATTTATGCGTCCTATAATATGTTATTGTCGTTTCTATTGTGTCATAATCTGAATCGCTTGTCTTATAGAATGTGTGTGTCAATGTTTCACTGCTTGGACTTCCAGCAACTTCTTCAGATTGTTGTGTGTTCAATTTCCATACTGCATACCAAGTTGTTGCTCCTGTTGGAACCTTGGTTCCAGTTGTCCACTCAGCACTTGTCCCACTTGCTGAACTTGTCCAGCCAACAAATGTGTATCCAGACTTTGTCACTGTGTAATAACTCAAACTTCCATAGTTGCTTGTGCCACAAGTATAGTCGTATGTTATTGTTGTTGTTTTTGTGTCTTTATCTGTGTCGCTTGTTTTATAGAATGTGTGTGTCAATGTTTTTTTCCAAACTGCATACCAAGTTGTGTCGCTTGTTAGTGCCTTTGAGCCAGACGTCCATGAAGCAGTAGTACCGCCTTCTGTAGTTGTCCAGCCTGCAAGTGTATATCCTGATTTTGTGACAGTTTGGAATGGGATTAATGTTCCGTTTGGTCTTTCTATTGAAATTTTATCTCCCGAATTGCCACCATATATAAATGTTGCTATATACAATGTTGTTGGAATCAAGCATGTGATTTCGCCGTTTCCAGAAATAATTTCACCGGTATACAAATATGAATCATGATTTTCCAAAGTGATATTATCTTGCAAACTTGAAAGTGCTGTTTCTGCAGAAGCCGTGTCTGAGAAACCTGAACCTGTTGCATAGTAATAACATTTTTCATCAAGGTCACTGCTACTTAGTGTTGTTCCAAACTCAGTTTTGCCATACGCATAAACGCTCATTTTTGCATTTGTGTTTGCAGACAAATCTGTTGTTGAGTCAATGGTAATTATAGATGTTGCAGATCCCAAGTAAATGTCTTTTCCATCTGTTGCATTGTTGCTATAAACAGGATTTTCAGTTATGCCAACAAAGTTCACATCTACTGCAGAATAGATTCCTCCACCGACTGTTCCTGCAGTGTTTCCACTGATTGTTCCACCTGAGATTGTTAAAGTGCCACTTGCGTAGATTCCACCGCCGTATGTAGCTGATGTGTTGCCTGAAATTGTTCCGCCAGACATTGTCATACCATTGTTAGCATGAATACCGCCACCACGGTCAGAACTTGTGTTGCCACTAATTGTTCCGCCTGACAATGTTAAACTTGGACCACTCCAAACGCCTGCACCGCTTCCAGTTGAAGCATTTCCAGAAATTGTTCCACTTGAAATTGTTCCACCATTATTTAAGAATGCTCCACCACCAGCTACTGCTAAATTGTATTTTAAGACTGCTGAGCTAGATATTGTTGTAGAGACATTAGAACAAATTCCACCGCCGTATTGAGTTGCGTAGTTATAAGCAATTGTTCCGCCTGAGATTGATGCCGATGTCACATCTGCGGTTGTATGAACGCCCGCTCCATATTTCGCTTTGTTTGAATATTCTGAACTTGTTGCTGTGGCTGTTGCTGAAGAATTACCAATCACACCGCCGGTAATAGATAATGCGCCACCAGCGACACAAACTCCACCACCATTTGTTGTTGCCGTGTTGCCCGAGATTGTTCCGCCCGAAATTGTAGTGCCTGAAGTTGTATAAATTCCGCCACCATCTGTTGAAGCAGTGTTGCCTGAAATTGTTCCGCTAGACAAAGTTAAAGTTGAGTTGGCACATACGCCACCGCCATTTTTTGCTGTGTTGTTTGAAATTTGCACTCCTGCAATTGTTGCATCAACATATGCATAAATACCGCCACCACTTTCGCCTGCAGTGTTGCCAGAAATTGTTCCGCCTGTTAGAGATGGTGTTCCACTATAAATGTGGACTCCGCCACCATTGTTGGTTGCAGTGTTGCCACTGATTGTTCCGCTAGACAAAGTCAAATTTGAATTTGCATATACGCCACCACCATTATTTGCAGAATTGTTTGAAATTTGCACTCCTGCAATTGTCGCTTCAACGTTTGCGAAAATTCCGCCACCGCTTGTTCCTGCAGTGTTGCCAGAAATTGTTCCACCAGTTATAGATTGTGTTCCACCATAAATGTAGATTCCGCCACCATTGTTGGTTGCTGTGTTGTCACTGATTGTTCCTGCAGACAATGTTAAACCTGAAATTGTGAACACACCAGCGCCGTGGTTAGCTGAGTTGTTAGAAATTGTTCCGCCCGTGATTGTTGCACCGGTTGCGCCATCATAAGCTGCAACATAAACACCACCACCATTTCCACCTGCAGTGTTTCCTGTTATTGTTCCACCTTGAACTGTGACAGCTGTTCTACTATAAATTCCAGCACCGCCACCATCAGTTGTGTTGTTTGCGATTGTTCCGTTTTTCAATATTACTTCAAGATATCCAAACACACCACCGCAACCTGATGTTGCACTATTTCCATAAATCGTTTCTGTGCTTGTTGAGTCAATTGTGCATAAACCTTGAGATACCAAACCTCCACCCCAAGCAGTTGCAATGTTGTTCTTAATTGAACTTGCACCAGTGATTGTTGATGTCTTGCTTGAATTTACATAAATTCCGCCACCGTTTGCTGCTTTGTTTGAATAAACTGAAGCATTTCCAGTTGTTGTGATATCGCCTTGCATAAACACACCACCACCGTTGCTATCTGCAATGTTGTATCGAATGGCTGCTGAACCAGAGATTGTTGCAGCAACATTACATGATACACCACCGCCATATTGAGTTGCGTAGTTATAAGCGATTGTTCCACCTGAAATTGTCGCACTAGTTGCACTGCCTGAAATGTGAATTGCTCCACCAATATTTGCTTTGTTTGAATAAGCAGAGGTTGTTGCTGTGGCAGTTTTTGAAGAATCACCAATCACACCGCCTGTCATTGAGAATGCACCACTACCAAAGCTGATTCCACCGCCGTATGTAGCTGATGTGTTGCCTGAAATTGTTCCGCCAGTCATTGTCATACCATTGTTAGCATGAATACCGCCACCACGGTCAGAACTTGTGTTGCCACTAATTGTTCCGCCTGACAATGTTAAACTTGGACCACTCCAAACGCCTGCACCGCTTCCAGTTGAAGCATTTCCAGAAATTGTTCCACTTGAAATTGTTCCACCATTATTTAAGAATGCTCCACCACCAGCTACTGCTAAATTGTATTTTAAGACTGCTGAGCTAGATATTGTTGTAGAGACATTAGAACAAATTCCACCGCCGTATTGAGTTGCGTAGTTATAAGCAATTGTTCCGCCTGAGATTGATGCCGATGTCACATCTGCGGTTGTATGAACGCCCGCTCCATATTTCGCTTTGTTTGAATATTCTGAACTTGTTGCTGTGGCTGTTGCTGAAGAATTACCAATCACACCGCCGGTAATAGATAATGCGCCACCAGCGACACAAACTCCACCACCATTTGTTGTTGCCGTGTTGCCCGAGATTGTTCCGCCCGAAATTGTGATACCTTTGAGAGCATAAACACCACCTCCATCTGTTGAAGCAGTGTTGCCTGAAATTGTACCTCCTGACATTGTAAATGCATCATTATGCACATAAATTCCGCCACCTTTACTTGAAGCATTTTTAGAAATGGTTCCTCCAGATAAGTTAAAACCAATATATGAAAATATTCCGCCACCATTTTTTGCTGCAAGATTATATGATATTTCCGCAGAGTCTGATATTGTAATATCTGTAATCAGTGCATATATGCCACCACCACCATTATCGTCTGCATCTCCGGCTGCATAGTTATAAGCTATTGTTCCGCCTGACATTGTTAAATATTGAGCTGTTGGATATAAGAAGATCCCACCACCATACAATAATGCACTATTAGAATAAGATGTACTTGTTGCTGTGGCAGTTTGTGAATCATCTCCTATAACGCCATCTGTTATTGTCAATCTACCTCTCAAAACCGAAATTCCACCACCATTATTACTTGCAGTGTTTCCTGAAATTGTTCCTCCGTTGATATTTAAGAGGCCTGCATCTACATATATTCCGCCACCAGAACTAGAACTATTTCCATTAATTGTTCCACCATTTATATTTGATTCACTAGTAGTATGATAAATTCCACCACCTTCACTTGTTGCAGTGTTATTACTTATCTCTCCATTTGTCATTGTTATGTTGGTACCCGTAAAAATTCCGCCACCTGATGTTGCTTCATTGTTTGATATTATACCACCTGAGATTGTTGCCGAATAAACATTGGCACCACCACCATATTCTGCCGTATTGTTCGATATCGTTCCGCCTGAAAAATTCAAGCTTCCTGTAGAAACACCACCGCCATATGAGCCTGATATGTTTCCGCTGATTGTTCCACCTGAAATTGTAGCGCTAGAACTATTATAAATTCCACCACCATCTGATGAAGCGGTGTTGCTTGAGATTGTTCCCGAAATTACGGTAATATCACCGCTAGTGCACAATCCACCACCATTACTACTTGCTTTGTTACCTGTTATTGTTCCACCAGAAATTTTCATTCCATTGCTATAAGCGTAAATTCCACCACCGTGTGTGCCCGCAAGATTATATTTTATTACTGGTGAACCTGAAACAGTCAACAAAACCGATGCCAACGAATGAACTCCACCACCTATTTGAGTTGAATAATTATAAATAATTGTTCCACCTGAAACAGCAACAGACGTCACATTAGATTCAAGATATACTCCACCACCTTTTGTGGCCTTATTTGAATAAGCTGATGTTGTTGCGGTTGCTGTTGCTGAAGAATCACCAATCACACCACCAGTCATTGAGAATGTTCCGCCATAAACATAAATTCCACCACCACTGCTTGTTGCAGTGTTTTTAGCAATTGTTCCGCCAGTAATTTTTGCACCGCCTGCTTCAACATAAATACCGCCACCAGTGCTTCCTGTAAAGTTGGTTTTTATTGTTGCCGTACTAGAAATTGTTATTAAACTGTTAGCAAATACTCCACCACCATTAGTTGAAGCGTAGTTATATGCAATTGTTCCGCCTGAAATTGCAGGTGCAGTTGCATCACTTGTGATATAAACTCCACCACCTTTGGTTGCTTTGTTTGAATACGCAGAGCTTGTTGCAGCTGCGGTTTTTGAAGAATCACCAATTGTTCCACCTGTCATGGTGAATGTTGCGCCCGCCACAGCGACACCGCCTCCATAATTTGTTGCAGTGTTGCCATAAATTGAACCGCCAGAAATGTTTATTCCTTTGCTCCATGTATAAATTCCGGCTCCATGCGTCCCAGCAAGATTATATCTTACAACAACAGAACCAGAAACCTTCAACAAAACAGAAGATTGAATTCCTCCACCGTTTCCAGTTGAATAGTTATAAGCGATTGTTCCACCAGAAATTTCTGCTGAAGTGACATTTGCTGTAATATATGCTCCAGCTCCACTAGCTGCCTTGTTTGAATAAGCAGAGCTTGTTGCAACTGCGGATTTTGAAGAATCTCCTAGTGTACCACCCGCCATCGAGAAGGTTCCACCATTAGCATAAATTCCACCACCATTTCCGCTTGCCGTGTTGCTTTTGATTGTTCCGCCTGAGATTGTTACCCCCTTGAGAGCATAAACACCACCACCATTCCCCGTTGCAACATTTAATTCAATAGAACCACCTGAAATAGTCGTGGTTCCTGCATTAACATAAACACCTGCTCCGTCTGCAGAAGAATTGTGTGTTATATAACCTCCAGAAATTGTTATACCACCATTTGTATATACACCACCACCAGTTGAAGATTTATTATACCATACTGATGCATAGCTTTCTATAGTCGTTGCACCAACAGACCTAATACCTCCACCTGTATAACCTGAAAGATTAAATACTATTTCACCACTTGAAATTTTAAAAGAGCCGTGCGCATAAACACCACCTCCGTCTTCAACAGAATAGTTGTATCTCACAACTCCTCCATTCACTATAGCAGATGTCACACCTGATTCAAGATATACACCACCACCATATTCAGTCGCTTTATTTGAATAAGATGATGTAGTTGCAGTTGTCTGTATTGATTCTGAAGGATCTCCAATTGTCCCGCCAGTCATTGAGAATGCTCCAGAATACAAGCAGACTCCACCACCAGACGCATTGGCCTTGTTGCCACTGATTGTTCCGCCTGACATTGTGAAACCTGTGCCGGCACGGATTCCACCGCCGTAGTATGCGGTATTGTTTGAGACGGTTCCGCCTGTCATTGTCACTTTTCCAGCACTCCAACAGCCACCACCATTGTTTTCTCCTGAAAGGGTGTTTCCGCTGAGAGTTGTCCCGCTTGCGATTGTCACGTCGTTATCTGTGCTGATTCTTGATGCAAAAATGTTTTGTGATTTTTTCAAAAAGTCAAAGTTGGCTTGTTGTTCGTCTTCGGATGAAATTGTTGCAACACCACCACCATTTCCGTTTGCTTTGCAGTTTTCAATGACAACATTTTCAAGATAAATGCTATTGTCGATTGCGCAAATTCCACCGCCGGCATATGTACTTTCGCAGTTTCTGATTTCAACGTTAGAAATCATAACTGGGACTTCTTCTTCACCATCTGCGGTTAAAATTGTTTCAACATCGTTAACTGATATGCACATTGCACCGCCGAATCCATTAGTATTATTAATGTTATTTTGGATTATTAATTTACCATTTAATTGAAAGTCATTTCCGCTTGCGAGAATCACAGCACCGCTTGTTCCGTTTGATTCTTCAACTTGGTCTCTATTTCCGTCGATTGTCAAAACGACATCATCTGACGTGCTACCCAAAACAAGGGTTGAATTTCCTGTTGATTCGATTAAGTTTCCTGTGACATTTTCTCCACGGACAATTGTTGCTGTTTTTGTTGATTTAAGTTCAATTGTTCCGTTTTCAAGAGAAAGATTTTCTTCAGCAGTGACAGAGTCAACCAAAATGTTGACTTTTGCAGTTTCTCCTGCACCCAAAGTGCTCAACTGCTCGTTCATTGCTTTTGAGAAATTGCTCACATTTTCAACAGTGCCATTTACGACCATGGTTGATTCGTAGAATGCACCTTTTGTGTATGTTTTTACAAATCCAGATTGAATTTTTGTTTTGAAGCTGAGTTCTTTTGAATTTTCAGCAAATTCATAATCAGTCCAGTTTTCGTCAAAAGCAAAATTATCAACGTTCGCCACGTTGTTTTCTTCGACGTCAACTTGAGACGCATATTTATTGAGTTTAGATGTGTAGAATACATTTTCAATATTTGCTTTTGAAGCATTTGAAATTAATGAAGATTTAACTTGTCCGACAAGAGTCGTATCCACGAAAGAATTTGAAATTGAAGTTGTTGTTGAGTTGTCCAAAACACCAACAAGACCTGAAACATTATTTGAACCTCTGATTTCTCCAAGACGAACAAACACATTTGAAATTGTTGTGTCTTTCGCTTCAGAAACAAGACCTGCGACATATTCGCCTGTTCCACTTATTTTGCAATCATACAAACCAACATTTTTGATTGTTGCCCCTTCTGTTGCGTTGAACAAGCCGTTGCCTTTGATTGTTGCGTTCATCAATGTGTAGAATCCACCATCAAAAACACCTTTGAATGGATTTTCGTTTGAACCAATTGATTCAATTTCTTTTCCACCAAAATCTATGCTTTTGTTCAAGTATATTGTGCAGTTCTCGTATGAGTCACCTTGATTTACACTATCTACAAACCACGCAAAAGCAGATGCCGAATCAATTGTGTATGTATCACTTCCACGTTCGCCATAATCTGACAGATAATTGTCCTCTTTTGCTGTTCCGTCCCATGCGTCAATTGACCAATCAATTGGATTGGTTTTTCCCGCAGGACCATTCTTTTTCCCTATAACGTTTAAACAGATTGCCACTGTTGACATAACCAACATTGCAACCATCATAATCGACATGATAATTGCAATTGCCAGTTTTGTTGAACGTTTTGTTAAATTCTTCATATGTGACTCCTTTCGTCTCAATTATTATATAAATATAATAAAACAATTTCAAAAATTTATCAATAGTTTTGGCGAAATTTGTTGAAAAATTTCTTAGCCCTCATTTTTTGCTCCAATTTGAATGTCTCGGTCTGTTTTTGTATTATGATTGGTTTTTTTGAAAAAAAAATTTAAATTTTTGTTAATTTACTCGTTTTTTTACTATTTTTTGAAAAATTTATGTTATTTTTTAAATTTTTTGTGTTTTTTATAAAAATTTTTTAAATTTAAGATAAATATTTCATTCGTCCAATTTCCGATTTTGTGAATATTTTTTCCACAAACAAGATGCCAAAATACACACACAACGCCAGCAATGAGCAAGAAATTACGGCAAAAATGTTTTGGACGGACACAACAATTAGATATAGAAAAACAGCAAAAACAACATTCGCAAAAAGCAATTTTAGAGCAAAATTGAATTCTTTTTTGAACTTAAAATGTCTGATTATTGACACTGTATTTAGCAAACAAGTCAACACATAACACACCAAATTTGAGAGTGCCAAAGCGTAAATTCCAACATTAGGATTGGTTAACAACGCAACCTCAATCATAAGTTTAACAATCACTGATATTGTCAGATTTTTAACTGTTTCAAATCTCAAATTTACACCTTGCAAAAACGAAGACAAAATTTGATTTACACAAAGTCCAATACCACCCAAAGCAGATATTTGAAGAAGTTTTGACGCAATTTTAAGTCCGTCAAACTCTCCGTTTGACAACCTATTTGAATATACAACTTGTAGAATTTGTTTTGGCATAATCAAAAACACAACACAACAAGGAACGATAATCAATAAGGTTATTTTCAAGGAAAAATTTAAATTGTTTTTTTTATCAATTACAGATTTCATATTGCTTATTTTGGGCAAAATTACACTTGAAACCGCAAAAGAGAAAATAGTTGGCAAACTCACAACATTCGACACAACCCCACTTTCAAGACCGTAAAGGAAAACTGACGAATCATGAGAAAAGTTTTGCTCAAGCAATCTAACAACCAAAAAACTATCTATAAAACTTGCAACCGGCAATATTAAATTTGTGATTAATATTGGCATAATATCTTTAAAAAGATTAATATTTTCCGTTTTAAAATTGCAATCTGTTTTCTTTTGTTTGGAAAATTTAATAAAAAGATAAAATAATGAAACAAATTCACTCAAAACAATTGACGCAACCGCACCAATTATTGAATAAATCAGACCGAATCTTAAAAGGACTAAAGACACAATCAATCCTGCAATCATTTTTACGGCTTGCTCCAAAATGTTAGAAACTGCGGTTGGGTAAAAATTATGTTTACCTTGGAAATAACCCCTAATCACCGCAGAAAATGCCAAAATTATTATTGTTGGAGACAAAATTACATAACAAATCGTAATGTTTGGTTGATTTTGAAGCATTGCGATAAATTTCCCCCCAAAAAGCAAGATTAACGAAAGAGAAATTGAAATTATGCTAGCATATTTAAAACATTTTTTTACAACCCCGATTTCACAATTTGGATTTTTTGAAATCACTTTTGAAATTGCCATAGGAAGTCCAGCGGTTGACAGCACCACACAAAGAGAATAAAACGGAAAAATTAACTGATAAATCCCAATTCCAAGACTTCCCAAAATCCTTGTTAAACCGATTCGATAAACAACAGAAAAAACTTTTGCAAGGAATCCCCCACAAGTTAGCACCAACGAATTGAAAAATAAATTATTTCTCTTCATGCCCTTATTTTTATTCAAAATAGGTAAAAATATTTTGAAAATTTAGATTTTTAACATATAATTTAAGCATGAAAATGAAATTTAATAAATTTATTTACGCACTAGCACCAATGGCAGGAGTCACAGATTTTGCCTTCAGAAAAATTTGCTCAGATTTTGGAGCGGATATGGTTGTCACTGAAATGATAAGTTTAAAAGCGATTGAAAACAAAAGTCCGCGAACAGAAAAAATGTTAAGAGAAGAATCAGACTGTATCAAATGTTGTCAACTTTTTGGTCACGACGCCAACTCAATAAGAAAAGCATTTTCGCTTAATCTTTTTGATAAATTTGATGTCATTGATTTTAATTGCGGTTGTCCTGCACCAAAAATTGTAAAAAATCATGATGGAAGTGCAATGATGTCCGACATTGATAAAACTCGCGAAGTGATTTCAACTCTCGTTGAATGTTCCAACAAGCCCGTTTCTATAAAATTTAGACTTGGGATTAACGGAGTCGACAATTACATTGAATTTGCAAAGATGTGTGAAGAATGTTGTGTTTCTTTTTTGACATTGCACGCTCGAACTCGTGAACAAGGTTATTCAGGAATCGTTGACAAAACTGCCTATAAAAAACTCGTTGAAAGTGTAAATATTCCTGTTTTTTGGAGCGGTGACGTTCAAACAAAAGAAGACGCTGAATTTGCAAAGTCAATTGGTTGTGCAGGTGTCATGATAGGACGAGGAGCATTGGGAAATCCTGAAATATTTTCAACTTTAAAAGGAATTAACCCACCATACTCAAAAAAAGAAGCAGTCCAAAAACATTTGGATATGTTAAAAACATATTTTAGAAATGAAAAAACGCTTGTAGCATACTTTAAAAAACACCTTATGTGGTATGTGAAATCAACAAACAACGCAACATTAACTAAAATTAAAATTCTTGAATTTACAACGCTAAATGAAGTTCAAAGCTTTATTGACAGCATGACATGAATATAAATTTTTGTTCAATCCATAATAAATTTAGAGGTAAATTATGGAATGCAAGGGAATTGTTAGAAGAGTAGACGAATTGGGAAGAATAGTGCTCCCACGAGAAATGAGAAAGACACTAAATATTCGCGTTGGAAGCAAACTTGAAATTGGGATTGTTGACAACAATATCGTCTTAACAAAATACAGTGAAATGTCAAGTTTAAAAGATTATAGTGATGCAGTTGCCAGCGCAATTTCTGTTAGTATTGACCACGATATTTTGATTTCTAACATGGAAAATGTCATATCTTCAAACAAGAAAAAATACATTGGAAAAACTCTAGGCGAAGAAGTCCAAGAATTAATTTATAACAAAGAAATTGTAATAAAAAAGCAAGATGATGGAAGTGAAATGTTAGATTTTTTTAGCACTGGAACAAATGAATTCCCTTGTCAACTTATAGTTCCAATTATAAAAGATGGTGATGCAATTGGATCAATCATAATTTTGGCGTGCGAAAATAAATGTTTTGATGACGACAGTGTGAAAATTTGCAAAGCATTTGCAAAGTATTTGAGCGACCAAATCACATAATATATAAACTAAACCCTCACACTGGCGAAAGAAACACGTCAGTATTTATTACGACGTGTGAAAATTTGTTAAGCTCAGCAAAAAAATTTAACGCGACCAAATCACTTAACTATAAATTTTTAAAAAATTTCATAAAAAATTGAAAAAACCTTGAAAATTCAAGGTTTTTTATTGATTTATTTGATAATTTTAGAATTTTTCTTTTTATCTTCTTTGTCCTTCACCCATAATTTCAATAACTTCTGGCAAGGCGTGAATATCCACAAACGACCTTTCCAATGGTCCAGATATGAAGAACACACGACCACGTGGAGCAGTGACAATACCCTCTTGCTCACGAGCATTAATTCCTCCTGCTGATTTATAAAGTTCCAGCAAATCAGCCATATCATTTGGAGCCATCTGCAAAATCATGCTATACTGACACGCATTGATAATTGCTGCCGACCTTCTTTGAATTTCAGGTGTTCCCAAGAAGTCCTTAATGTTCTGAGTGATAACAATTTGCATTCCTTGATATTTACGGATACGTTTTGCCATTTCAGCCATGAAGTTCAACGCAACCGGACTGTCTGGGTCAATAAACATGTGCGCTTCATCAACCGCAATAACGACTTGTCTCAATATGTTTTTACCCGTTGATTTATAATATTCGTCATTAAATTTCTTATTGTTAATAATTTCGTTGTTTAAATATTTAAACACCAGCAACATTTGAGCGTTTGCCAATTTATTGTTTTTGCTCGCAAACAAAGTCTGGAAGTTAAATGTAATCAAATTTTCATCTGTCAAAATTGATGTTGGACCATTCCAAAGGTCTGAATTTCTTCCACCTGTTGCAAATTTTTGAATATACGTTTCCAAAATAAGTAAATTTTGGCGATAATACGCGTCTGTGACCACTTTCAATTTTTCTTCAATAAGATTAAACAAATCATCAAAAATTGGATAATCTTCCGCTTTTAATTTTGAAATGTTTGTTTTTTGATTTATTCCTTTTTTGTTGTATAACTCAACAACCAAAGTGTTTAAAGTTTCAAATGCGTCAGAACTGATTCCTTCCAATATTGCACGGAAGAATTGTTCCAAGAATTGCAAGTGAGTGAAGAATGTTTTGTTTCCACCCTTTTTTACTGCTTCTTCAATATCAAGTTCTTCGCCCTCATCAACATCTTCCAAGTCTTCAAGAGACGCCATAATGTGGAAAGGATTTAAAATTCCTGATTTGTTTGTTCCAACATCAATCACTTTACCACCCAAATTTTTAGTCATTACTTCGTATTCTGATTCTGGGTCAAGAATAAACATTTTTGTTCTGTCCGCAGCAAGATTTGTTAAAATTGTTTTTGTAAAATATGATTTTCCTGAACCTGATTTACCAACAACCATCATGTTTGAGTTAATACGTCCAGCGCGCGGATCTCTCACAAAGAAATCCACAAACACCGGATATCCGCTTGCTGACGAGTCGCCGATGTAGAAACCATTTTTATCTTGGAAAACTGAATCCACCATTGGGAATGAAGCAGCAATTGTTGTTGATGGCATGCTTCGATAGAAATTTTTCATTGTGTCAATTCTGTTAACGCTTGAAGAAATAAATGCGTCAACTTGTCTTCCAAACAAGTCTGAATATTTAAATCCGTGTTGTTTTAAAATGTTTCTATAATCTTTTCTGTCTTCTTCCCTAACACGCATGTGAATTGAGATGTCATAAAGTTGTTCGTTGTTGGTTTTTAAGTCTTTCAGCAATGTTTGAAGCGAATCAATGTCTGCTTCTTTTTCAATAATTTCAGAAGACCTAAATGATTTATCCAATTTTGACTCTTTTTCCATGATTGCACGGTCAATTTGTCTTTCACCTTTTTCTTTGTCAACCGGCATAATGTTCATAATTACGCGTGCATACCTTGGTTCAAAAATTGGATATGCCCAACCATTCCCTACTTCAAGTGGATAGTTGGTTATTGCCATTTGTTTATAGCTCTTTTTGTCCATTTCCATTCTGGCAACTTTAAACTCAACGCGCTCTGGCATAACCCAAGTTTTATATTTACTTGGCGCAATGTTTTGAATGTCTTTTTCGTAGTACACATCTTGATAATTTGATTTCAAGAAACTAACTAAGTCATCTTCCACCAGAATGTCAGAAGCAATTGTATATTGTCCAGTTGCAAGGTCGCCCACAATTCCTATCGCAGTTTCTTCAAGGTTTGTCCTATCCGCACCATACAAAACGAAGTAAAAGTGATTCTGCAAAATTGGTTCCGCTTTTATAGCATTGTTGAGCATTTCAACACGCTCACGGAAAATAATTGACCTGCATTCCATTTCCAAATCAGAATATTGACCACGCTCATAAAGTTCGTTCAATAATTCATATTTTTTGTCATCACTTTGCAAGAAATTGTCAAATCTCATTGGTTTGACAGTTTTGATTAAACTCGCTCTCTGTTGTTGAGAAATTCGTTTTAATGCCCTACTAAACGTTCTAATCAATGCATCTTGTGGACCTTCTTGCATAAGGTCAAGTGCAAGTGGATGTATCTCAATAACCATTCCTGAATATTCACCAAAATTGATAAATTTTCCGAGTTCTACACCCAAGAAAGGTGTGAGCATTTCCATTGGTTTGCAACCTTTTTGTTTTTCCTTTTTGGAGAATTTTTTTGGATATGCTGAAAATTTGATAATTAACGTGACAGAACTCCAAAGTCTCAATCCATCGTCCACTGGCAAATAAAGTGCAATTGAAAATGCCAACCAACCGAGCAAAGCATACCAACGATAATCACCGCCAGCAATTTTGAAAAGGTTGCTTGCCATAATAACAATGGCAAAAGCTAGGCAAGCAATTCCAAGCAGAATGTCACCTAGCGTAATATTTTTTAAAAATTCAGTTTTAATCCTAGTTTTACCAGGAATATACCTAATCATGCTTTACCCCTTTTGTTTTTTATTTTTGTTTAATTCTCCAAACTAAACATTATTTCTTTTCATTTTTCTTGTTTATTTCTTTTGTGAACTTGTCAAAGTTCTCTTTGATTGATTGTGCCAATTTGTCCTGTGCTGCTGAGTATGAGTTTTTAATGTCAGTCAAGAATCCACCGATTCTATCAATGCTTTCAGAATCCAAGGAAATTGTTCCCGTTGTTGAATCTGTGTTCGAATTAATTGAGTCAATAATTGATTGAACAGATGAACTATCTATTCCGATAGAAGAATCGGCAAGCATATTTTTCATGCTCTTCTGCATTTCTCCTGCAGCAGAAGTTTCTGCTTGTTGAATTTCACGTGCTTTTTCAATTGCTGAAATTTTTGCTTCTTTTTCAGCATCTGAAATACCATCTGAAGCTCTTACCCCTCCGACAGAAAGTTTTGCAACTTCAGATATACTCAAACCGCCCATTAAACCGCCAAAGTCAGTTGACCAAGTAGACTTTTCTTTTTCCAAATTATCCAAAGCTTTCTTTTGTTTTCTTGCCTCAGCAAGTTGACTTGCAGCATCTTTATACTCTTCAGGATTAAAATTTAATTGTTTCATCGCAAGTTTGCCTTGTTCTGAAGATTCAACGCGTTGTAGCAATTTTCTTGCTTCTGGAGAATCAGACTGACCTCTAGCTCTTAATTCAATAAGTCTTTCAAGGTCACCTTTAAATTCTGAAACAGCTTTTGAAAGTTCCTTGCTTGCTTTGTCTTTTTCTTTTAAATTTTTATACTCGTCGGCCCCTTCTTTAATCCCAGGGATTTTTGCTAACCCTTTTCCTAAAGCATCAAATTCTTCTTTTAACATATCTCCAAATTTTTTCTGATTGTCACCTTTGCCAACATGCCCGACAATATTTCCAGCATCGTCTCTTTGTCTGAATCCTTCTGCAAACTCATGAGAAAGACCACCGGTCGCAGAATTGAGTAATGATGAAGCAAAACTTCTAACTTTGCCATGTCCTTGCCCATTGTCATTTTTTCCGAACAAATGTTGTTTATCTTTGGTTGCATCAACTGCTGTTTTAATTGCAAACGCTCCGCCCGCAACTTTTTTTGCAGTGCCAACAGTGTGTTTTTTCACAGTCTCTTTTGTTGATTTCATTAATCCTGAGCCTTTCTCGTATGCGTTTTCGCCACCTACGTATCCAGAGATTAATCCAATTATTTCTTTCACACAGAACAAACCAACAACAAGAATAAATATTCTAAAAATTTCATTAAGAACTGAACCAACTACAGTGAATACACGAATCTTATCTACAATTGGAACAATACTAAAGAAAATGTTCATTCCGGCGACGGCACCATACGCACTGATTGTCTCACTGATAAACTTCTTTTTCCATTGTCCGACAACTGCACCTTCATCTAATGGATACATTGCACAAAGCGCCGGACTTATCACGAACAATGCAAGCAAAATGAATAACCTTCTTACCATCGCAAACGCGAGCGAACCCAACACATACAGCATGAACACTCCGCCGATTATCAGCAATAGATAGTTAAATTGCCATAGTGAATATGCACCTCCTACTGAACTTTGCCAATGTATACTTATTTGACTTTCTGAATAAATTTGGTCAATAATTTGTGCGTACTGCTCAGCCGTCATGTCAGGTTTTACATTAATTACAACTTTATCATCACCATTAGTGATTGTTATCGTGAATTCCGTTATACTTTCTTTAGAATCACCCGTGACTGTACAACCATCTGCACTGCGTGCTATGTCCCAAATGTTTTTATAATCGCTTGTTGTATAAGTTCCAGTTCTGAAATAATTCGCGTTATATGCACATGCTATGAATAATTTTCTTGACATGTCTGCCGAGCCACCATTTGAAGTTGCTCCATTGATTGCACCAAGCAAAATGTTTCCGCCCCAAACTCCAAGCAAACAACAAACTGGAAGGAATATGAAATTTGCAAGTCCCTTCAAAGCATTTCCAACGATTTCAGTCCATGTTTTTGGTTTTGGTGAATATGTGTTTTTAATAAACGCCATAACCGTGAAAATGACAATCAAAAGCAAAGCAAGAAGCATGATTGACAACAACAAATTTCTTATAACTGGTTGTTGAAATAGATAATATAAAACACCAGTTGTAGTCTCTCCGCCATCATTGGCATTTGTGACTGTTGTGTCAACACCTTGTCCAGCAAAAGTTATGCCTGAATTACCAATCCCCGCAAAAGCATAAAAGATATTTTGAACGGCATCAATCAAAACAAACACAATGGAAAATAATGGATACAAAATTGTTCCAAGAGCAGAAGTTATTATATCTATAAGACCAGTACCAGTTGTCATTGATGAAAGATACATATTTTCTCCTTTGTTTAAAAATCAATTAAGCTTTTACTCGCTATCCTAATTGATTTTAAAAAGATTTTATTATTTTTATTATATACTAAAAAAACAAATTAATCAATGGTTTTCGATTAAATTCTTTCTTTTAAGCAGTAAAAAAATCCTTTCCAAAAAGCAGAAAGAATTCTTTTTTTTAAATTACATTTAAATATCAAAATAAAATTTGCAGATATGCTCGTTTTCTTAGCTTAACAATTAAGAAATTGACGCATCAAGAGACAAAGTTATTTTGTTCGCTTCTGAAATCTCATTTGAAAATTTTAAAATAAGTCCAGACTCAAGCGGAACAACCACTCCGTTTCCGTCAGTTTCCAAATATTTTGTTTTTATGTTATCTTCTGTCAAGCGTGAAATCTCGTAAAGTGATTTACCTTTTAAATCTTCTTGATTAAACAATTCACTGGTGATTGTCTCTTCAAAATTTGTGAATTTTTGAACATTTAAACTTCCAGAAACTTCAAATTTCCAAGTGTCTTCATCATAATCTGACACGCTAAATGAAATATCAGTTCCGTTTGAATTTGCAGTCATGCTGTCAGCATTATGAACAATAAATGACACATTAGAAAGTGTTAAATTATTGTTCGCCATAAATATAACTGAAACATAATTTTTTTGTGGAATTTGTGTGCCGTCAGTTGTTGGCAAAATGTCAATAACATACAACTTTTCAGTTGTTGAGTCATTATCTCCTAAATGCCCAGCGACAAAACTTTCAATCTTGTCTTGAATGTTAGAAAATTCAATTGTGGTTGCCGTTTTTTCTCCGTCATTATCTAATTGATAAATTGTTGTCTTCCCTTTGATGTCGACATCGCTATCAGCATCATCAACAACAACATCAATCAAATTTGATTTGAAAGTTCCGCCAATTGAGTCAAATGTTTTTGTCAAATTAAAACCAAAATATTGAATTGCGTCCAAACATTCCATAAGGTCATTTTTTTCGCTATCTGTAGCGATAAATTTACTAAATTCGGTTGCTTGAGACTCAGTCGCAAATCCCGCATAAACCTGCTTTGCAAAATTATATATCAATGTGTATGCAACAGCATTTTCAGTCTCAAATTGCGCAAATTTCTCATTGGTTGTAAGTCCCAAAATGTATTCAGCATCTGGAAGTGCAATCTCAATTTCAACCAAAACTTTTGTGTCATCTGAAGGGTCGTCGGTTGGTGTTGCATTCAAGTCTAAAACTGAAATTCCTTTTGCGTCTTCAATTGAGTCGCTTAAAATTGCAACATAGTTGTTCAGCAAGTCAATTCGCGCTTGCTCTGCATCTAGGTAATACCCACGCACTCCATAAAAATTTTCTGAAGTGACAGAAACCGATGTGCTTCCTAAGTTTTCGTTTCCGCTGATTTTCCATGGCATTATTGTTGCAACAACCGCAACAACTATAACAATCAGCAAAATCACAAACAAAATAATACACCCAATCGGACCAAGAGCACTGGCAATTGCCGATATCGTTTTCCATGTTTTTTGAACTTTTTTTACTTTTTCTGCTTTCGCTTTTGCTTTGTTTGCTTGCGCTCGCATTTCGGCGTATTCCTCTAGTTCTTCTTGCGCGTCTTCTTCATCTGATTCGTCTTCAGTTTCTTCTAAATCCTCTTCATCATACTCGTTTTCAATTTCGTCATTGTCCTGTTCGTCATCATAATTTTCGTCGTCGTAAGCCATGTGCCCTCCTTTTAGTTGAGATTATTTTAAATATGCATCTATTAAATTTTCAAAATGTAATTTTTAATGGTCTTGAAATTTACGTTGTTTAAATAAAATCATTGTTTATTTTGTTTTGAGTTTACAAATAAACAAAGCATTCACCAATAGAATTATTATATCAAATTTTTTCATAAATAACAAGAATTTTATCTATTCAATTTTTGATTTTTAAACACCACCATTTATTCCACACGAATTTAAAACCCAAATCAACATTAGATTTCCGAATAAAAAATAATCCCCATAATGGAGATTATCAATTAATGATTTTAAATTTACTCTGTGACAGTGTATGACACAGTTGCTGTGAATGAACCATAGTAAATTTCTATTGTTCCACTTACTTTTGAGTTAAATCCTGAAAAAACCACTCCTGCTTGTATTGCATCTTCGTATCCAACCACATCCAAGTCAGACAGCATAGATTTTTCTGGAGCTGTAAATTTAATGTGAATCTCATTGGATGCATCTTTTGCAAAAATAGTTGCTAGGTCTTCACCTGCTTTACAAGAAAACGTGGTGGCATTGTTTGAACCAAAAGTCACTTCTAATTTGCTTTCAGGGTCTGAACAACCAAAGATAAACGCTGTCGACAAAAAACATATCATTAGTACTAAACAAGTCTTTAATGTCTTCTTCAACATATCATCTCCTTATATTATGCCATTGGATTAGCAACATCTATAATTCCACTTTCGAGTGCATATGCCAACCAGTAGAACAACACAATCAATGCTATGGCAGCAACAATTCCGACGATAACATAAATCAATTTTTGTTTTGCCTCATCACGTTGAGTTTTGTCTTCTGCCTTAACAAACTTGATTCCAATCCAAATTGCATAAATGATTCCTGCTGTTGCAGCCAAAATCAAAATTGGATTGACAATAGATTTCATTGCTCCTGTTAATGTGACAACCCAACTAGGCAATGCGCAATACATATTCATAAATATTTCCCCCTTTAGTCCCGCACAATTAATTTGTGCCGATTTATGCAATAATAATATCAATTAAAAAATTTAAAATCAACTATTTTTTGGCACAATTTGAAATTTTTTGTAAATTTTTACAATTATATTTTTTTCAAGATTTATTAACTTATTCCAAAAAATATTTAAAAATATTATTTCCAAACCATAAAAAATCGCAAAATCTATAGAAATCAAACAAATAAAATCACACTTTCCACAAAAAATAAATTTTTTCTTTCTATAAATTAATGATAATTTATTTCCTTTATTAAATAAGAGATATTAGCAAAAAAAAACGAAAAATTAATTATTGACGAGTTAATGTCTCACCGACTTGACTTTTGAAATAGAATTAAAAACATTTATAATTATTTGACAAAAGATTGTTTTCCTTGTAATATTATGGTAGTTTATTTTTATATTAAAAAGGAAATATTATGAAAAAATTTCTTCAAATAGTACTTAAATATATTCTGGCAACTGTAATCGGACTCATTGGCGGAACAGCCTTGTTCAGTTATATGTCAACAAAAACCGTGATTTTCAACATGAAATATTTGAAACAGTCATTCTTGCTAGTTATTGTTTTTGTTTTGTTTTTGTTGCTATACGACCTTTTCAAATTGTTGGACGGCAAAGGGAAAAAATCAACAAAAGCAGTGGACAAAGCACAAGACACAAGAGGAAAAGAAGTTTCACAATTCTTTGATAGAGATTTTGTCACTGATAAAGAACTCAATGAAAATAAAAAATTCAATCATAACACATTATCTTCGCTTCGTTCTTCAAAAAATGATGGAATTTTGGTGAGAGCGGAAGAAAACAAAGGAAAGATGGATATAAACTTTGTTGAACCAATCCATACATTATGTGTGGGTACAACATCTTCAGGAAAAACTTCAAGGTTTGTCGTTCCTTCTCTTCAACTTATGAGTATGACCGCGTCTAAACCTTCTTTTGTTGTCACCGACCCTAAGGGAGAATTGTTTGACAAGTGTGCTCACAAATTGAAACAAGAAGGGTATGAAGTTTACACAATCAATTTGCGTGATGCATTTATTTCAACACAGTGGAATCCTTTGACATATCCTTATGACATGTTCCAACGCAGTTTTAACCTTGAAAAAGAAGTCAAAGTTCACCCTGCTGGAGACAATCCAAAAAATTACAATTTAATTTTGCAAAGAGAATTTGATTTCAACTTGGCAAACTGGTTCGAATTTAATGGACATGCATATGCTGACCAAAATGTCCTTGAAAACGATTTGAAAAACATTTCCAAAAAACTTCAAGACGACACATACACTGCCCTAAACGACATCGCAACCACCATTGCACCAATTGAAAACACAAAAGATGCATCATGGGAAAGAACAGCACAAAGGTTAATTCATTCCGTAATGTTGGCCATGCTTGAAGACAGCAGAATTCCAGAACTCGGAATGACAAGAGAAAAATATAATTTCTATAATGTATATAAAATATGTAATACCACAGATGGTGGCAGAGACACATTCGGAACATTGAAAAAATATTTATTTGATTTCCGTGATAAATTTAGTAAAGTCGGCGACCTTGCATCAACCGCACTTCAAAATGCTGAAACAACAAGTAAAAACTATATGGGATTTGTTTCAAGCAAAACAGCTTTATTTAGCGACACAGGTATAAGTTTGTTGACCAGCAAAAGCGAAGTAGACTTTGTAAATATTGACGAAAAACCAACAGTAATTTTCTTAATCATTCCAGACGAAGTTAGAACACGTTATCCACTTGCAATTTTGTTTGTCACTCAACTTTATAAACGTTTGGTTGAAAAAGCACAAGGATTGCCAAATCAAAGATTGAAGCGAAATGTTTATTTCCTTCTAGACGAGTTTGGTAATATGCCAAAATTCCCTGAATTTGGTTCAATCATGACCGTCGGACGTTCAAGAGGTATCTTCTTTGAATTATGTGTTCAATCCTACTCACAACTTTATCAGACATATGGTCAAGACGAAGGAAAAATCATTAAAGATAACTGTCCAATTCAAATCTATATTGCCAGCGAAGACACAACAACAAACAAAGAATTTAGTGAACTTCTTGGAAAGAAAACCATTATGGTGACAAACAAAAATGAATCAGTTGGTCCAGACGGAAAAACTTCAACGTCAACAAGCCAACAAGTTCAATCAATTCCAATTGTATACCCAGAACAACTTCCAACATTTAGAGACAAAGGTCAACTTTTAATCAAAACTTTCTCACCTAATGCAGTGTTATGCACAACAATAACATCATGCTACAAATCTAATGTCTACGATTTAACAAAAATGTATGGAACATACACTCAAATGAAGTCATTTGATGAAGATAAAATATTCTATGACATCAAAAATCGAAACAAAATCATGGCATCAAAATTTAGCGATGACGACGATGACGATGAAGACGATGACTTATTTTAGGATAAAATAAGGAAATCGAACCATTTTAATGGTACGAGATTTATTTTAAAATAAAAAAGAAAATCTAATGATATAGACAACAGGTTTAATGTTTAATAAAAAATAAATTTATACAAAGACAATGAAGTAATCAAAAAGCACCTCAAAAGGTGCTTTTTATCATCAAAATATCGCGACATAAAATAAAAAATTGCCGTCGTGGCAATCAGCAATTTATTTAGATTTTTCATTAAGAGCGTCAATGTATCCACTAACTTTTGCACAATCAGACAATGATAGATCTGCAATTTTAGAAAGCAACGCATATTTTTCATCAGTAAATCTAGAAAAGTCCACACCTTGAAAATTTCTGCCAGCTAAAATATCCATAGACACATGGAAAAAATCTGCCAAAGTTATAAGCGCGTTTGCGTCCGGACTGGTCTTCCCTGTTTCGTATGAAGATATTGATGATTGAGGTATTCCCGTCTTTTTTGCCAATGTTTGCTGTGAAACTTTAAGTTTCTTTCTAAGATTATATAATTCCATATTACCCTCTTAATTCTAAAATTCCACAAATTTCGACAAATATCAAGAAAGAAATTTATTTAACGTGAAATTATTTTATTTTAGGTTAATTCATGCAAAATTATTCTTAATCTGATTTTATTTTTGCATTTTTATTAATAATTGACTTACAAAGTATATAAAAAACAGGAAGAAAGGAATTTAGATAGTGAAATTCAAAATTTAGTGAGATTAATGTCTTTTTATTTTTTTTAAGAATTTTATTGACAAAATGGAAATAATATGTTAGCATAGCAAAGTCGTGAGGCACAGCATCATAACGCGGGGTGGAGCAGCACGGCAGCTCGTCGGGCTCATAACCCGAAGGTCGTTGGTTCAAATCCAACCCCCGCAACCATCAAAACAACCTATGTTATAGCGGTTTGAAAAAGTTTGAGAAATTAAAAAAACAGAATTTGACACACTTTTGACAAACTTAAAACTTTTATAATGTCGTTTTTAATTACTCATCAATATTCATTTTTTATATAATGATTTTGATTAGAAGATTGTATAAACAGTGAAATATACACTCAGATCCAACACTACAAACAAATAAAAAAGCAACCGAAAGGTTGTTTTTTTTATTTAACTTTAACCGGGAATGTTAAAATTTCATTTATTAATTAGATTGGACATTCGAAATTAACTTTTTCTATCGACAATTCTTTAAGGTTATATAATTAATATCACATACAAGTTTTGTCAGTCCCTTTAACTAGATAAAATGTGCATGTCGAAAGTTTTTTGCGTTTCAATTGGAATCGCTTTCCACTGTCAAGCACATATTCATAGCCTTGTTTATATGGACAATTTGAGCAATTTGCGTTTAAGTGCTCTTTCATTGGACAATGTCTTAGCGTCATATATGGCGCTGATTCCTGCCCGTTCTCCGCCTGAATATATGGAAGAGAAAAATAATTTGCAGAATATGAATTGTATACATTCATTCCCCAACCAATATATTTTTTTGTGTCAAAACTTAACGCATAAAAATTATTGATTAATATTGAAATTTTATTTTTTTCCACAATGTTTTTTAAATATGCCACATCATTTTTTAAAGCAAAATTTGGCAGTTCTAAAATGAATTTTTTATTTTCTTTCTCTATAAATTCCTTCGCTTCAAGAATATCTTTTTCAATATATTCTTCTGGAGAATAGATTATTATGTCTTTTAATTTTTTTTGATTTTTGTCTTCAATTATTTGATATTTTTCAGTTTTTATAAATAAATTTTCAAAATTATTAATAAATTTATTGTTTTTTACTGATTTTAATTGAATTTTTTCATAGTTTTTTAAATTTTTATTAATTTTTTCGTTTTTAATTATTTCATAAACTTTGCGTCTAAACTCATTCAAAATTTTTCTTGGAACAAAAATATTGTCCATCTTTAAATTTATTGTTGGTGCAAAATATTCACTTTTTTGAAAACATGTTATCACATCTTCTGGTGTTATTGGCGCAGTTTTTGCGGACTCTGACTTCTCACCTTCAACAACAAAATGATTTCCACAGATATCAAACTCCGCTTTCATAGGTTCGCCTTGATTGAAAGTTAAATCTAAATCAATTTTAACCTTTTTTGTTTTATTTAGCATTTCATTTTCTTTTTCATAGTCCACAATTAGATGCACTTTATCCCCAACTTTCACTTCTGTTGTTGATGTAATTTTCCAAAGATTATCCTTGTGTCCCAAATCAAATGCTGTGATGACTGAAACTTCTTCTCCGTTTCTAAAAAATTTAAAACTTGATTTTTTATTTAATTCCCTATCGCTTGAAATGTAAATCTCGTTAAATTTTTTACCTTTTTTAAATTTTTCAACTTTTCCAATTTCAACACCGATATGATTTTGTATGTTTGAAATTATATTTGAATTACCATTAAAATAACCTTCTGTATATCTACGATTGAACGCCAATTCAATTTCATGTTTGTCAACCACGTCTCCATCAATTGCCTTTCGATACATGTTTGTCGCAACGCCAACATAATATGGTCTTCTTGCTCTACCTTCAATTTTTAAGGATTCAACTCCTGCCATTTTTAAATCGTCAAGTCGGTCAATCATATTGAAATCTTTTGCACTCAATAAATAGCCATGTTTTATCATTTTGTTATTAAATCTCAAATCGTAAGGCAAACGGCACAACTGTTTACATTTTCCACGATTGCCACTCGCATCGAACAAATATGACGACATATAGCAATTTCCAGAAAAGCACACACACAATGCCCCTTGAACAAAATATTCAATTTCTATATCAGAATTTTCATTAATCCTTTTGATTTCATCAAGTGGAGTTTCCCTTGCTAAACAAACACGCTTGAAACCCAATTTTTCAATTTCTTTTACTCCTTCAAGATTGTGAATCCCCATTTGAGTGCTCGCGTGGATTTCTATATTTGGATAAAACTCATGCAAAAGACTTGCTAAACCAACATCTTGAATTATAAAAGCGTCAACACCAAAATTTGCACTTTCGACAATCAAGTCAACAACCGATTGCATTTCTTCGTCTTTAAACAAAATATTGACTGTTAGGAAAACTTTTACATCATAAATATGCGCAAAATCAACCGCAATTTTCAACGTTTCAAGCGAAAAACCTTCAATGTTGCGCGCATTAAAGTCTTTAACTCCTAAATATACCTCATCTGCCCCATTGAAAATTGCCATTTTTAAACTTTCTAAATCACCCACCGGTGAAAGCAGTTTCATTTCTTTCATTTCTGTTTCCTTATTATAATGTTTCTAAATCTACAAAAGCGGAGTAAACAATTTCACCAGACTACACATCAACCTTGTGAAAACATTTTGCTTAAACCCTGACATGTTTATGCTTTGTGAAAATATTTCTTCAAAATCATTTTTTATTTCCTTCAAACATTCAGTTTCGTACATTAACACACCACATTCATAATGGTGAATTAAACTTCGATAATCAAAATTGATTGTTCCAACAATTGCGAATTTATTATCCACAAGCATTTGCTTTGCATGTATAAAACCTGGTTTATATTCTAAAATCTCTATTCCATTTTTTTGCAAAGATTTATAAGACGAGCGAGTTATGTTAAAAATAAATTTCTTGTCTGGCATGTGCGGTGTGACAATCTTAATTTTAACCCCACGACAACTTGCATTGATAAGCGCTGATTTTAATTTTCCGTCAATTATCAAATATGGCGTTGTTATATAAATTGATTCTTTGGCTTGACCAATCAAATTTAAAAACACATTTTCACTAACGTGTTCACCAAACCAATATTTTGGACCATCTCCAAACGGACAAACAACTCCATTTCCGACCTGCTCATTTTCTGAAAAATAATCATCAAATTTGTCAATTTGTTTTGTGTGAATGCAATACATTTGCAAAAATAAACAAACCGCATTTTTCACAGCATCTCCCGTCAAACGCACTGCACTATCTTTCCAATGACCATAAGGGTGAATCTCGTTTATGTATTCATCTGCCAAATTAATTCCACCCATGTATGCGACTTTTCCATCAATTATGGTGATTTTTCTGTGGTCTCGATTGTTATATATTGATGAAGTTGCACTTGAATATTCATTAACTTTAACACATTTTATTCCAAGTTTGCACAATTTTTTTGCAAAATTTGATGGAAGTTTTGCCATTGTCCCAAGGTCATCATACATCAATCGTACATCAATCCCCGCTTTTGCTTTTTCAACAAGAATATGTTGAATTTCACTCCACATTTTTCCGCGCTCAATGATAAAATATTCCATGAATATGTATTTGTTTGCTTGCTTAAGTGAATTTTTTAAATCTTCAAAAAATTTCTCTCCGCTATTCAAAAATTTAACATCTGTATTAGTATACGCTGGAAGATTTGTGGTGTTATAAATGAAATCAAATTGCCCATAATCTTCTCCGCAAATTGATTTCAATTTCTCAATTCGCTGACTTGATAATTCCAATTCAGATTTAGTCATGTTTTTAACCTGCTCGCCATTTTTCTTAATTTTTCTTGGCATGTGAGTTGCTATAAACATAAAGCAGAACGCTATCCCCACAATTGGCGCTATCAAACACAAAATGATAAGTGGCAACTGTCCTTCTATTGTCATGTCCGAATTTACTATTATGATAACAAGAATCAAAGCAAAAATGGCTAAAATTGTATAGATTGGCGCAGAAGGAAAATACTTTCCAAAAACAATTGGCACAACCAAATATAAGCAAAGTTGCAAAATTATTGCCAATATTGTTATTGTTAACCTGCTAAACAGACACTTAAAAAATCTTTTCACGTTTTTCTCCTTTGTTAGTTTATCTCATATTTTTTATAAAACTCTTTTAATATCCCTTTATAATTTGATTTCCAAGGTTTGTTTTTTCCTAAATAGTGAATTATAACATTATTTTCTTCAACCCATTTCACATCAATCTTAGTTTTATGATGTCTATTGTACGAATTTATATGCCTATCTGCAAGATTATAAATATATCTATCAACAATTTTAACTTTGTCGCCAAAAAATTTGAATATCACATCTTGGTCAAACAACGCCATTCTCCAACCATTGTGTTTTATAAATTTAAATATTTTATCTGTGTTTAGAGTGTTGCGTAGTGCGGTTAAATTCATCAACAGCACACCAGTGTTTAAATAAACCGAACCTTTTTTTACTGTAAGTCTCATGCGATTAAACCAAGTTAAGAATTTTCCTATCTCAGTGCAACCAACAAATAAATTATTTTCAAAATCAGTGTTATAAAGTGTTTCTATATTATTGTGAACAATCAAGTCACAATCTAAATATAAAATTCTTTCCATTTCTTTTGGTAAATATAGCGGAGCAAAAATGCGGTAATAAATTTCATAAGGATAACGTTTTACTTTTGGCGCTCCTTTAAACATCGACTTGTCCATAAAAATATAGTGCAAAGTTGCACTCTCTGGTTTTTTGCTTTCAATATATTTAAAATCTTCATCATCAAGATTGCTATGCATCACATAAACTTCAAAGTGTTGCGTGATGTTGCTTTTAGACAAAGAATTTATCATTGTTAAAAAATGAGATATATATCCTTTGTTTATTGACACTAAAATATTCATATTCTCTCCAATATTGTTCTAGATAATAATACCACACTTTTTTGGTTAAGTAAAATCTATGAAATCATAATTTTTCGATAAAAATATGTGTTTAAATTTTTATTTTGTAAAGTTTTTTGTTCATATTTTAAATTTATGTGTTATAATTAAACTGGTTAAACTTAAAATTAACCACAAGGAGACAAAATGAAAAACTTTAAAACTGTTCCTATCACTCTTGTGACTGGATATTTGGGAAGTGGAAAAACCACATTATTAAACCACATTTTAAAAAACACAAAGGGATACAAATGTGCTGTAATTGTGAACGATATTGGTGAAGTTAACATAGACGCTGAACTTATTGAAAAAGGTGGAGTTGTAAACAAAAAAGAAGAAAGTCTTGTTGCACTTCAAAATGGTTGTATTTGTTGCACTTTAAGAAAAGATTTGATTGAGCAAATTCATGACATCATTAAACAACAAAAATTCGACCACATCATAATTGAAGCAAGCGGAATTTGTGAACCTATTCCAATCGCACAAACAATCAACTTTTTAACTGAAAGTTTCAAACAAAAAGGGTTGCCAATATATTGCAAACTTGATGCAATTGTCAGCGTTGTTGATGCCCTGAGAATGGTGCAAGAATTTGGGTGCGGAGAAGTTTTGCAAAACAAAGACATTGAAGAGGACGACATTGAAAATTTGGTTATTCAACAAATTGAATTTTGCGATGTTTTGATTTTAAATAAAGTTAGTGAAGTAAAACCTATTGAATTAGACCGAGTTAAACGAATTGTGAAAAATCTTCAACCAAAAGCAAAACTCATTGAAACAGATTTCTCAAACGTAGATATAAATGAAATTTTGGACACAAATTTGTTTGATATGGAAAATGTTTTAACTTCTGCAGGCTGGTTCCAAGAAATTGACAAAGACATTGACGAAGATGATGACGACCATGACCATCACGATGACGACGAACACGAACACCATCATGAACATAATCATGAGCACCATCACGACCATGAACATGGCGAAACTGAAGAGTATGGAATTGGAACATTTGTATATTTCAGGAGAAAACCTTTTGACAGACTCAAATTTGAAGACTGGGCAAACAAAGATTATGGAAAGAAAATCATTCGAGCAAAAGGATTGGTCTATTTCACTGACGACAACAGAATGAGTTATATTTATGAGTCCGCTGGAAGACAAAAACAACTCACAGAAAACGGACCATGGTATGCAACTTATCCAAGATATCAAATTGAGCAAATGCTTTTACATGACGAAAAATTCCGTCACGATTGGGACGAAAAATATGGAGACAGAATGATAAAACTTGTCTTCATTGGTCAACACATTGATAAAGATGAAATCTCTAAAGAATTGGATAAAATTTAATTAAAAACACGGATTATCCTCCGTGTTTTTTTCTTTAAATTATAAAAATTTTAATTTTTTGCGATTTTTTTGTTATTTTTTAATAATTTTAACGATTTTTACGCAATTACAGCATCTGTCTTGTTTCTTATTTTTGGGAAAGTTTTTAAAATCTCTTCAAGTCCTTCAATCATGTTTTTGTTTACTATTTCAGCATCATTTCTGCTTTTCTTATATTCTCTAAGTTCTTTGTCGTCCAAACCTGAACAATGATATCCACCATATTCAAAACATTTTAATGATTCCAATCTTGCATTCAATGCTTGAATAAAATCAGTGTCTTTTCTCAAAAGTCGATTTTCTTCTCCTAGTCCAAGGTTCTCAACAATTTCTTCAATGTGTTGAAGTCTATAAACATTGTTGTTTAAATAAATTGCTTTCAAAAATTCAATTCTAAAACTTTGTTTCGCAAGGATATAAGGATTTATGTATTTATAAAAATAATCATTGCAATCAATTGGATTAGGTGTTATTTTTGCAGCACTTAAAATAAAGTTTTCATCATTCATGAGTTCTATAAAATTTTTAAATGATTCATGATTCATTTGTTTTGCAATCATATAACCGTATTCCCAACACTCTTTATCGCATGGTTTTACCGCACGACCATGCTCCAAATTTTTCACAAGACGTTCAAGATAAATATCTTTGAGTGATTTAAATCTTTCTCCTTCAGTTAGCCCTGGAGTTTTTTCTTTTATTTTTCTGGTGGTTTTTCCTTTTTCTTTTTTCGATTCTTTTTCTGCAAAATGCTTTTCGCAATCTTTAACCCAATCAAATTGTCTTTTGTCTATCAATCCTTCTTTTTCCATTTTGTCAAGTTGTTTGATTGACCTCCAAACAAGTCCTTTTGGCAAACGTTTGATGTCATTACTTTTTACATTGGCAACAAACACTCTAAATTCACCATATTGGTCACAACCAATTTTTATCATATCAAAATCGGTGAAACAATCCATGTCTACACCCAATTTCTCTTTTGCTAAATATTTCAAAAATTCAAAACTATCTTCATTATGCCCTTTTATTCCGCCAAAAATTTGGCTTTTTTCAATTTTGTGCAAAAATTTTGTCTGCATCAATCTTTCAATCAAAGTTTCGTCATAACACACATAAGCTGAATTGTTTGAAACAAGATACTGATTGCAATCATTTCTAACGACAAAAGCAACTCGTTCTGTTCTGTTTTTTAATAAAGAATTCATTTGATTATATTTTTCCATTTGACCACCTTCATTTTTTGTTAATATAACTCACAACTTTAAAGTTGTCAATATGGAAATTGAATGATTTTCGACAAAATATTTCATTGCAACTTGTTGAAATTAATTAAATTTATGTTATAATGTTTATCAATTATTCTAAATTGGAGAAAAGTATGAAATTAATTGTCGGTCTTGGAAATCCAGACGGAAAATATAAAAATACATATCACAACGTTGGTTTTAGCGTTGTTGACCTTTTTGCAAAGAAAAATGGAATTGAAATAACAAAAAATAAATGTAAGGCAATGATTGCAAAAACTGATGATTTTATAATCGCAAAACCTAAAACATACATGAATTTGAGCGGAGACAGCGTTTATGAACTCAAAAAATATTTCAAAATTTCACTTTCAGATATCTTGATTGTTTTGGACGACATTGACATGCCAAAAGGGAAAATCAGATTCAGGTCAGCAGGAAGCGCTGGGACCCACAACGGACTTAGAGATATTGTGAACAAAGTTGGAATAACTCCAAGACTAAGAATCGGGATTGGTCGAGACGAGAATATGGACTTAAAGGATTATGTCCTTTCCACCATTGACCCAGTTAGCAAAGAAATTTTAAATGCTTCATACGAAAAAGCATGTGAACTGATTCAAAAATTTATTTCAGGTGAGTTATGTCAAGATACGACAATCTAATTTCAAACTTAGGAAAAGGAACAATATTTTGCAACAATCTTGGTTTTGGCGAACAAGGTGCAGTGCTGGCACAAATGCCAAAATCAATTTTTGTCTGCCCTGACATTGAACAGGCTCATCAAATGAAAATGCAACTTGACGCAATTAATAGGAATTGTGTTGTTGTTGATGATTTTAACAAACCTTTCACTTTGGCAAAATTTCAAAGCAACGAAAATCAAACTGACTTAATAAAAGCGATGTTCGATTTTGTTTTAAACGATGCAATAATAATTTCTACACCACAAATTTTATTTTCATATTTTTGTGATATAAACACTTTTTCAAATCAAATTTTAAAAATTTCAAAAACACAAGAATATGATTTGTTAAATCTTGAAAAAAGACTTTTTGAAATTGGCTATAAAAAAGTGGAAAGCATTACTACTCCTGGCGAATTTGCAAGACGCGGGGATATCTTGGATATTTTTAATGTTGCGGACGATTCCCCAACACGAATTGATTTTTTTGACACAGACATAGAAGAAATGTATGAATTTGATTTTATCACATTTGAAAAGAAAGGACAAAAATCAGTTTTAAATATTTGTCCAAATAAAATTCTCAATTTGTCTATTGAAGAAAAAAATCAAATTATCTCATCGTTAAATCAATTTTCAAATCAAGATGAAATAATTTTGGACCTTATCTCCGCTCTTCAAAAAGACGAGCAAATTCCATTGGAGTTTTTAAAAGTTTTTTCAGATAAGATTATTCCAACATTTTCACTTGACTGTCCTATTATAATTTCTTCAAATTTGAGCGTGCAAACAAAATATCAAAATTATTTTGAAATGATAAATGAAAAAATAAATTTGATGTTTAAATCTGAAAATTTAAAAAATTTATTTAAAAATAATAAAAATTTCTTAAAAATTGATAATTTTTTTGAAAAAAATAAAAATAAATTGGTATTTTTTGAAAATTATGACATTAATTCAACTGAATTATTTAATAAATTTCCAGAGCATTTTGACGCCAATTTTCACACAATTAATTTCCCAAATTTTAAAAGCAACTTATTAGAATTAAAATCGTGTTTTTCAAATTATAAAGATAAACAAATATTTTTATGTTTGAATTCTCAAGAAACTGTTGAATCAATCAAAAAAATTTTTGGCGAACTGTTAATTCCTTTTTCAACAAACACGAACAGCAAAGGAATTATCTTGACCACACTATCTATTCCATATAATATTTGCTTTGAAGATGATGAAAAATTTTATATTGGTTCAACAAATTTCGCTCACAAAAAAGAAGTTAAACAAGCAAGCAAATCTAGTGTGAAATATCTTCCAAAAGCAGGCGAATATGTTGTTCATTCGGTTCACGGAATTGGAAAATGTGAAGGAATAACCAATGTCAATGTTTCTGGTGTGGAAAAAGAATTTTTCAAAATCATGTATTTGGGTGGTGACACTCTCTACGTGCCAGTTGAAAACGCTGATTGTCTTTCTCTTTATATGTGCGATGGTTCAGCGGTGAGATTAAACAAACTCGGCGGAAAAGAATTTGCAAATCAAAAACAAAAAGCGTTGCAATCAATTGAAGATATGAGCAAAGACCTTCTTGAACTCTACGCAAAAAGAAAAGCGTCAAAGGGTTTTATATATCCGCAAGATGATTATCTTTACACTGAATTCGAAGATGCCTTTGAATTCCAAGAAACGAACGACCAATTGCAAGCAATTCAAGATGTTAAGAACGACATGATGCAAGGCAAGGTCATGGATAGATTGATTTGCGGAGATGTGGGATTCGGAAAAACCGAAGTCGCAATGCGTGCCCTATTTAAAGCTGTTGAAAGCGGAAAACAAGTTGCAATCCTTGCCCCAACAACAATTTTAAGTCTACAACATTTCATGTCTACACAAAAACGAACAAAAGATTTTGGCGTAAATGTTGAAATGTTAAATCGATTTAGAACCCCAAAAGAACAAAAACAAATTTTAGCAGATTTGCAAAATGGCAAAATTAATGTTATTTGTGGGACGCACAGACTTCTTTCTTCTGATGTGAAATTTTTTGACCTTGGTCTTTTGATTTTGGACGAAGAACAACGTTTCGGTGTTAAAGCAAAAGAACATATAAAACAACTAAAAAATAATGTCGATGTCTTGACACTTTCTGCCACCCCAATTCCGCGAACTCTCAGCATGACTATGATGGCAATTCGCGACATTAGTGTTATCAACACGCCACCAAAAAATAGACTACCCGTAAAGACTTATGTTATGGCTTACAATGAAGACATTGTCATTAATGCCATCAATGATGAAATAAAGCGAAATGGTCAAGTGCTTGTGATTTATAACAACATTGAAAATATCTACAAATTTGCAAATTCACTCAAAGAAAAAGCGGACAAAAATGCAGTTTTTGATGTCGCACATGGTCAAATGAGTGAACAAGCGTTGGAAAATGCTATAAAACGATTATATGACAAAGAAACAAACGTTTTTGTTTCAACAACACTTATTGAAAATGGAGTTGATTTGCCAAGTGCAAACACACTGATTGTTATTGATTCAGATAGACTCGGTCTCAGTCAAATGTATCAACTTCGCGGTAGGGTCGGCAGAAGTGATGAACAAGCGTATGCATATTTTACTTTCAACAAAAATAAAACTCTAACCGAAGAAGCAAGTTCAAGATTGCAAGCAATTGCGGAAAACACCGAACTTGGAAGCGGATTTAAAATTGCCATGCGTGATTTACAAATCCGCGGTGCGGGTGAACTTCTTGGAAAAGTTCAACATGGTCACATGGTAAAAATCGGTTATGATATGTATTCAAAACTTTTAAATGACACACTCAAAAAACTTAAAGGTGAAAAAGTTGAAATTGAAAGAGAAGTTAAAATTGACATTGCAATATCTTCAAAAATTCCTTATTCATTTATTGAAGACGAATCAGAAAGACTTAAAATTATTGCAAAAATTTCAAACATAACTTCTAAAGATAGTGCAAGAAAAGTGTTAAACGATTTACTTGCCGAATATGGCAAACTTCCAAAAGAAATTTATCAACTTGCAAATGTGTCAATTATAAAAGCAATGGCGACAAAACAAAAAATTAAGCAGGTGACAATCACCAAACAAAAAATGTCCGTTGTGTATTACGATGATGTGGATTTAAACTCTCTCATAAAACATGTTAAAAAATTCCACCACTTCCATTTTGAACAAAGCACGCTTCCAACAATCGCTCTTGACACTTCATTTTTCAGCGTCCAAACTGGAATGAACTATATCATCGAATTTTTGAATAACATCTCTTAAATCCCTTGATTTTTATTATATTTTAAATTATAATAGTCAAAAATTATTACGTGTTAAATATCTTTTAATTGCGATATTTGCGCGTTTAGAAATTGGAGTTAAACGTGAAAAAATTTTTTAGTATATTATTATGTTTCCTTGTTATGATAACCTGCACTCTTGCTGGTTGTTCAACGTTTTCTATTGACAAGGTGAAATATTACAACGAAGTTGTTGCAACCATTGGTGACAAAAACATAACCAGATATGAACTTATCAGCAGTTATAATTCATTTGGTCAAACTTATTATTCAGGTCAAAGCGAAGCAGAAGCAATGAACAACACACTCGACATTCTTCTCACTCGTGAAGCATTGTACCAACACGTAAAATCATCTGGCGAATTTGAGCCAAACGAATATGAAATCAATGAAAAAGTTAACGACTTGTTTGAAACATTAGATTCTCAACTTAAATCATTCATTGAAAAAGCAAGAAAAATTTTAAAATTAGACGAACCTGAAACAGAAACCACAGACAGCAAGACAACTTATTCAATTGAGGATTATAAATATTCAAAACGTGCAGAACTTGATGACGACAATAAAATTGTATACATCTCAAACAAAGAATATTCACTTGATTTGATTTTGAATAAATCAGACCTTTTGAACTTTGAATCGTCTGAAACATTGAACAAAATAATCAACAAATATTATGAGCACTTAATTTCTTCTCTTGAAAAAACAGACAATGAAAATGCTGTGGCTTTAAAAGATAAGGCAATTGAACTTTTGGTTGACAGACTTAACAGCAATCAATATTATTTAAGAGATAAAAATGGCAAGCCATTGAGCAAATCAACTACTGATGTCATTTATCGTTATGTAAAAGATATTTGGGATAGCGAAATTCAAAGTTTATATCTTGAAAAATTCAGAGTTGACTATCTTGAATCTCATGCAGGTGAAATGAATATCATGGATTTGAAAACTGCATACACAACCATGGTTGCTTCTTCAAAATATAGTTATAGAACAGATTCAGCATATAACACTGCAATGAAAAACATTGGAACAGATGCAGACACAATTTTGTATCATAGAGACACAGGCGTTCAATTCGGATACTTTATTCACACTTTAATTCCTTTCACAAGCGAAGGGGACAATTCACAAAAGAAAGAAATTGAAAATATTGTCATAAAAGATAAAGAATCTGATGCATATAAATCAGAATATTTAAAAATTGTTCAACAAACTGTTGGAACAGACAGAACAAACGATGACGCACAAGTTGGTTTGGAAGACATTATCGCAGAATATAACGCAATCGTTTCTCTTCCTGAAACCACAACTGACCAATATCAAATCAAGTTAGATAAATTCATTGAGTTTATGTTTAAATATTCAACAGACACAGGGACACTAAGCGCAGGTATGCCATATGTTGTTGGAACTTATGACAAAGCAACTGAAAAATATTCTCAAAACAGCGCCATGGAACAAGCATTCACTGATTATGCAATTTCTCTCATGACCGCTGACGACAAAGCAACAATGAAAACCGTTGATTTCAACAGCACGGATTCAATGTGCATTACTTCATATGGTGTGCATTTCTTGTTCTATGTTGGAGATGTGGACTGCATGGACCTTCCTGAAGTGAAGACCAACCCAGCAAGTGCATATATCAGTAAAAATAACAACCCAGATGACCCAAATGGTCTTTACAATTTATACACAAGAAAAATTAATCCTTTGACTGATGAAACATACTTTGATATGTTGTTTGACAAAGTTTTCCCAGCATCTTCAAGCGAAGAAACATATGCAAACGACACAGGATACACAGAGTATGAAACATCAATTGCAAATGAATCAAAAACAAAACTAGGAGTTGTAAAGTACACAACAAAAATTAAATCAACAAAGGCTAGCATATAGTCTTTGTTTTTTATTAGACATTTTGCATTAGGAATATAAATAAACATAATTATTTTTTGATTCCCCCTTGAAATTTGAAAAAAATGATATATAATGAATCAAAGAGAGGGAAACATGGACTATATTCCTTATAAACAATCAAAATATTTTAAATATGCAAGTTCGTTGGAATATTTGCTCGCTTATCAAACCGCAAAGGAAACTGCAGACGCGCAATTAGAACTTGCAAAAAACCGCAATTTGCCCGCTTCTGCATTAGATTCTCTTGAAGAAAATTGCGATTATTTACAAAATATTTGTTCTTATTTTTTTAATGATGTCTTAAACACTCTACAAATAAAAATATTAGAACGAAAAGAAGATTATCTTGATGAAAAGAAACTCATCGACCCATATTTAGAATTGTTAATGCCGGACTTTATAAAAAACAATCCTGACTACTCTATTTATGACCTTCAAGAAAACGAAGAATTTTTGGAAATTAAGAAAAAAGCAACTGATAATAAAACACTTGGACACGATATGTTCACACATATATTCAATTGTTCTGACATGCTTGATAATATTCAAATTCTTGAAGTGTATATAGCAGACATTGAGTCTTTCTATTATAATAGAGAAATCATCGATAATAACAATCAGCCATTGACAGCAAAAATTTCAACTGATGATGTCTATAGACTGTTTGTTAATATTTCTGAAAAACGTGCGGAAGTAAATTCAAAAGCGTATGCAAAAAAACTTACTGAACTTCAAGACAAAATAGCATCAAAAAAACGCGCAACAAATCATATCGCCAGTTTCCTCAAAGAAACACCAAATTTACCTGAATTAACACATAAAACATTTTCTGAAATGATTAAACAAAATAAAATAGCCATCAAAAACTTTAGTGATGAATATGTAAATCTTTGTGCTTACAAAGAAAGTGTAAACTCTTCTTTCTCGATTATAAACGATTTGCAAATTTTAAGTGATATTGTGCAAGATTGTTCAAAAATAAAGTTGAAACAAAGTTTGCTAAACAAATGTTTCCTAAGTTCTGCAGGCGTGCCATCTGATATAATAAATTTTAAACCCGACACGCAAAATAAAAACATTTTTATCTCTCAAACTGAATTAATTATCCTTGCATCTTTGTGCGGAGATGTTGAAATTCTTGAAATTATTTCTCCTATTGCGAAAAAGCTGAATTTGAATATGGAAATTTCAGTCTCAGACAAGCAATCCTATGATAACTTAATTGTGGCATTAAACGATTTGATTTCAAGCAAAAAGAGAGAATATCTCGATTTAAAAAACAATAATCAAGATTTAGATATGGACACTGAACAAGTTGAACAAGAAAAATCTTTGATTTTGGAAAGTTTGTTGAGTTTGAATAATTTTTCAATTCATTCACCTGCTGGAAAGGTAAAAATCAACAACACAAATCTCGTGTTTGAAAACAATGAACAACATTCGGTGAAAGAAATTGCAGAAAACATTCAACATAAAAATTCCGAAAATTTATCAGATGACATTGTTTCAAATATTGCAAAAAATCTTCAATTCGACGAAAAAGATGAAGGAATTCACATTTAATAAGTATAATTATCTTGACGATTTAAAAATTTTATTTAAAATATAATTCAGGAGAAAACATGTCACTTTTATCAAAATTAATTAATCCACAAAAGTATAATGAAAAAATTAAAAAGGCAATCGACAAAAGCAAAAATCCAGTTGAGGTCTTAGAAAAATATGCACCTAACAGAATTTTACCTTCGACTTATGATTACGCTTTCATTCAAGCAAAATCTGAATATGAAAAACATGAAATTGCACGCATGATAAAAGCAAATTGCATTTCTAGGTTGTTAAATATTGATTTAATTTTGGAAATTTTAAAATCTAATCCATTTCGTTTCTATAACTTAGATTTTAATTATATTAATTGCTTGGACGAGTCTGTTATCAAAAAGATTTATTTAACCACGGAAGAATCTGCACTCAATATATACAAAATTATGCGACCAAAAGCAGCTGCAAACAGACAATCTATCAAACCAAATCCTGATATGGAAAATGAATATGTGTGTTTGGAAGCATTGATTAGCGATGTGCAACAAGGGAAAAAATCTCTACATAACGAAAATTTGGAAAACAATTTATAAAAACAAAATAAAAAGACGGGATATCCCGTTTTTTTATTTATTATTTTGACAATATGAAAATTTTCTATTTTGAACCCAAGTCGATGTAATCATTTGGGTCTACTAGTTTGCCATCTTTTTTCATTTCCAAATGAAGATGCTTGCCAGTGTTTAATTCCTGAGCCATGCTGTCACCCGCTTGACCAATTATTGTGCCAGCATTTACTTTTTCGCCAACTTTAACATTGACAGCTTCGAGTGACTTATAAATTGAAATGATTCCATTTGCATGTGTGATTTCGACGACATTCCCTTCCAAATAGTTTGTGTAAACGTTTGAAACTGTTCCGTCTGCAACTGCAAACACATCGAGATTATCTCCGGCAACAAAATCAATTCCTTTGTGAATCTCCCACTGTTTAAGTGTGTCATTATATTGCAATTCACTTCCTGAATAGTCTTTCGCAAGTGTTGCATTTTTCATTGGCACAACAAAAGTTGTATTCGCGACTGGAATTGTTTCGGTTATATTACCTGTGTTGCCTGAAACATTGTTTGCGTTTGCAACAGCAATTACAATTGCACATGCAATAACCAACATTCCTATAATTGTCGCACATAAGTAGTTCATCAATATCTTTCTCTTTTGTTTTGAGTTTTCATTTTGCATTTTAACCTCCACGACAAAATAATTGACATAGTTTTTAAATTTTATTCATTTATTTAAAAACTTCCCATAATTAGAGGCCACCCTACTATGCAAAATTCATCATTAATAGCAATTTGCACATTTACATTTTCATCTTTTACTTTCACTTTTTTTGATATCAAATTTGTGTAAGCATATATTACAGTTGTTCCCGATTCGAGATACTCTGTGTATACTACCCTTGCTTTTAGTTTTTTGATTGCTTCGCTTGGTTCAAAATTTTTAAGTTTTACACTTTCACCGCTAAGTTTGTCGCGTTCAATCTCCACATTGCTCATGTATGCAAAACCTAAATCCACAGAATTTTCTGTTTGACAACTTGAAAAAGAATAATATTCACCATCAAAATAATCCAGAAGAGAAAAATTATTTGTGTTGTGCGAACTTAATAAAAAAATTATCATGACGCCAATTGTTAAAAGCAATTTTTTCATAACAAAATTATTGACCACTTTTAACAATTAATTCATGAAATTTCAAGATTTATTTTAACCTAAAACATTATAAAAATATAGATATCCTATCAAATTTTCGCATTTTTTTGCATATTTTTTAACTTTTTCAAAAATATTTTGTAAATTTTCTCGATTAGTTAGTTGAATGTCAACGCATGGCAAAATCTTTTCTTTTGCTTTTTCGCAAATCGATATTACACAATTGTGGTTCATGTTAAGTATGTGCACAATTCCTTCGTTTTTGCTCATTGCATAAAATTTGTCCACACATGACTCATCGTTTTTGTAGATTTTGAACACGTCAACCATAGACAACAACTTTTCTCTACATGCACGCGTGAAAACTTCAATTGCGTCAATTATCATCAAATCGACAATTGGCAAATTATTATATTCAATGCCTTGTTGTTTCAAAATATTTAAATCTTCAAAAATCAAATCTCCACAATCTTGAACTTTGTCCACAAGATTTTTTGTGTTAATTTCACCACTCAGAAAATCAACATCTTTTGTTGTCTCTTGAAAAGATAAAAGATTTTCTATGTGGGAAAAAACTTGATTAAAAACCAAACTGGACACAATGTTAGTGTCAATGTTGTTCGTTTTCAACAACAAATAATCATATGAATCAAAAAATTTATTATCGTTAATAAAAAACGGCAAAATTCCTCTATCTTGTGGCACGAATATTGACACAAACTCATCACGCCTATACTTTAGCGACAAAAATGAATTCGCCGTACATAAAAATATAATTGCTTTGTAGCCATCATAAATTTCGTCTGAAAAAAATTTTATGTGAGTTGATTTAAAAACACAATCCTTTTTTATTTGTTCCACCAACTGCTCCACTTGTTGCGAAGACGCAAAATCGTCGAAAACAATCATAACTTTTTGAAACTTTGCTCGCTTTTCAATCAGCGAAGAAATAATGTGTAAATTATCCTCATAAAAAACTATCATGTTTTTATTTTAACATACAAAACTATGCAAAAAATTGCTGATTTGTATTGAATTATTCCAATAATGTCAGATTTTGACGAAATAAAATTATTTTGCTTTACATTTGAATCTTTATATTATAGAATAAAATTAGGAGGACATAATGGAAAAGAAAATCATCGAGATGATAGCTGAAAAACTTGGCAAAAAACCTGAAGAATTGAAACCGGAACAAAAACTTGTTGAAGATTTGGGCGCTGATAGCCTTGATTTGGTTGAATTGGTGATGACCTTTGAAGATGAGTTTGGAATTTCTCTTCCTGATGAAGATGTCGACAAGCTCAAAACAATTAAAGACATCGTTGATTATATCTCAAAATTGAAAAAATAAATTAAAAGACATTTTAAATGTCTTTTTTCTTTACATTTGTATTAAACAAAATATAAAACAACAATTATTAATTAACTTTCTTTTAATTTTAAATAGTAGTTATTTCACACAAAAAGGTTAAGATTTCTCTTAACCTTTTTTGTCTTCATCTTTATTATCTTTGTGTTCATTATCATCAGAAGTTTTGTTTGCTTCGTCACTTTCTTGTTTTGTTGAATCGTTTTGATTTGCGTTTTCATTCGCATTTTGAGCATAAATTTTTTGAAGTTCTTGCTCTGCCTCTTTTTTAATGTTTTCAAAGTCTTGTTTTGTGATAACTCCAGACTTTGAAAGTGCTTCAGCTGAAGCAAGACGCGCTTTTATATCTCTAACTTTGTGTTCAATTTGCGCTTCACGTTTTGCTTTTTCTTGATATTCCTTTTTGTCTTTTTCTTTTTTGTCAATAGCAATTTCAACTTCTTCAACACTTGAGCCATTAAACAACATTTCGAATTCTTCTTTATAAATTGTCTCTTTGTCTAACAAAATTTGTTCAACCTTTTTGAGCACGTCAACTTTATCTGACAAAATTTTCTTTGCTCGAGCGTGTGCATTGTCAATGATAATTTTAACTTCTTCATCTATTTTTGATGCCAGTTCTTGACCATATGGCATTTGTCGTTGATAGTCTCTTCCAACGAATATCTCTTCGCCTTCTCCAAAACTCATCAAGCCAATTTCGTCTGTCATTCCCCATTCGGCAACCATTTTTCTTGCAAGTTTTGTTGCGCGCTCCATGTCGTTAGATGCTCCTGTGGTTATATCGTCCAACATGGTCTCTTCTGCACTCCTTCCACCAAGCATCATTGCAAGTGTGTCAAGCAATTTTTGCTTCGTCATGTGCAAATTATCTTTTTCGTCAAATGTCAAAGTATAACCGCCAGCCATACCACGAGGTATGATTGAAATTTCTTGAACATTGTCGCAATTATCCAGTGTTTGAGCAATTATCGCATGCCCTGCTTCATGAATTGCTGTTATTCGTTTGTCTTTTTCTGTGATTACTCTTGAAACTTTCTTTGGTCCCATCAAAACTTTATTTAGACCTTCTTGAATGTCCACCATTGTGATTTTATATCTATGGTCTCTTGCACAAAGCAACGCCGCTTCGTTGAGCATGTTTTCGATGTCTGCTCCGGCGAGTCCGCTTGTGAGTCTTGCAATACGTTTGAAATCCACATCTTCACTCATTGGTTTGTTCTTTGAGTGCACTTTCAAAATTTCTTCTCTTCCTTTTACATCTGGAAGGTGAACATAAATTTGCCTATCAAATCTTCCTGGACGAGTCAACGCTGGGTCCAACACGTCTGCACGGTTTGTTGCTGCAAGGACAATTATTCCGCTGTTAGATTCAAATCCGTCCATTTCAACAAGCAATTGATTTAAAGTTTGCTCTCTTTCGTCATTTCCGCCACCAAGACCTGCACCACGTTGTCTTCCAACTGCATCAATTTCATCGATGAACACAATGCATGGCGCATTTTCTTTTGCTGTGTCGAACAAATCTCTCACCCTGCTTGCACCAACACCGACATACAATTCCACAAAGTCTGAACCAGAAATTGAGAAGAATGAAACTTTGCTCTCTCCGGCAACTGCTTTTGCGAGCAATGTCTTACCTGTTCCTGGAGGTCCCACCAACAAGACACCTTTTGGAATACGCGCTCCGAGTTCTGTGAATCTTGCTGGATTTTTCAAAAATTCAACAATTTCTTCAAGTTCTTGTTTTTCTTCTTCTGCACCAGCGACATCCGAAAATTTAACTTTTGAAGAAACGACCAATTTTGCTTTGCTCTTCCCAAATCCGAAACCTTTGTTGTTTCCACTCATCGCTTTGAACATGAAAATTCCCATGATGATTATCACTGCAACACTGATGTATGGGAGCATTTGTGAGAACCAAGATTCTTGTTCCCATTCTCCACCGTAAGAGATGTATACTTGGCCTTCTTTTAAAACCTTGTTTCCATTTTCGTCAACCACTGGCGTCACGCCGTCCGCTTCCATTTGATACTCTAGATTGTCATTATGCTCTTTTAAAAGTTCATACACGTTGTTGATTGCTTGAACTTGGCAATAAGCGTCCATTTGTTTTGGGAATTTACTTTTGTCAACCCCACCAACTTTTCTTATCCTAATTGTGTAGCCATAAATATCAACTTGTTCAATTTTGTTCTCCTCAACAAGTTGAACGAATTCTGAATATTGAATTTCTTTCCCTTTGTCGTTTTGAGAAGTGACAAAAACAACAATTGCAATCAAAATTAGTGCAATTATTCCATAAACAAGAAGAGATTTCCACACGCTGTTTTGTTTCTTTTCCATTAATTCACCTCAATAGCGTTATTATATCACACCTTAAAATTATTAACAAATATTTTTGGCAACAATCTTTTATATTTTCTTTTCAATCAAATTTATTCGCTCCAAAAGAAGTTTTGACAAAATATGATTTAAAATGTTTAAAATTATTTCAAAAGTAAAACAATTTTTGTATTTATCATTTATTATTCTTTTGATTGAAATTTATTCATTTTGCTTGCAAAAAAAATATAATATGTTAGAATTATTGAGAGGTTATTATGTGGACAACAGTTGGAATTATTATTGATGTTGTTATCGTACTTGCGATTGTGATTTGTGCAATTCTTGGATTTAAAAAAGGATTTTTGAAATCTGTTCTTTCATTGTTCTCTTGGGTTGTTTGCATTGTTGTTGCAGTTTTCCTTGCAAAATATGTCGCAAAATGGATAAATGGAATTTATGATTTTAATGGTCTTATTGGCGGAAAAATTTCAGCAAGCCTTTTGAAAGCAAATGAAACTTTCTTCGCAACAAGTGTAAACACGTTTGATAGTGCTGACTCGTTGATTGCAGGAATCCCAAGCGGACTTAACAAATTTGTTGCTCAACTTGTCAAAATCGTTTTTAAAAACACAAGTGTAAATTATGAAACTGAAAGCGCTTCAATTGGCACAGTGGTTGGCACACAAGTTGGTGGAATTTGCATGATTGTTATTTGCGGAATTTTGGTGTTCGCAATCTTAAAACTTGTTTTGTTCTTGCTTTCAAAATTTGTGGATAAAATTAGTCAAACAAAAGTCATTGGAACAATCAACAAAATTTTAGGTTTGGTGTTGGGTGCTGTTAAAGCGTGTGTAGTTGTGATTGCAGTCAACTGTGTTATTGTTTTAATGACACTTATTCCTGTTGTTAACAACACTGTAAAACCAATTGTCCAAGAAAACACATTTGTTGAAAAATTTATCTACAACAAAACAGATTCTTTGGTCGAAAAATATGTTATTGATGGAAAATTAATTCAAGTTTGGATTCAAGACTTGTGGCAATCTAGAAAATAAAAGGAAAAATATGAACTTATTCGATACACTTAAAGACAGAAATTTATTATATCAAACAACTGATGAGGAAGCATTGAAAAAACTTATGAATGATGGGAAAATCACAGTTTATTCTGGAACTGACCCAACAGCGGACAGTTTGCATCTCGGTCACTGCATTCCTTGCACAATTTTAAGAAGATTTCAACAAGCAGGACACAAGGTTATTATTTTGGTCGGTGGTGCAACCGCAGCAATCGGTGACCCAACTGGCAAAACAAATATGCGTCCTATGCTTTCAAAGGAACAATTAAATCACAACATTGAAGGAATTAAACGAGCATACAGCAAATTCTTGGATTTTGATGGAGACAACCCAGCAATAATTGTTAACAATTCAGAATGGTTTAATGGATATGATTATATTGATTTTATGCGTGATGTGGGTGTGCACTTCAATGTCAACAAAATGATAACCAACGAAATTTATGCAAAGCGAATTGAAGAAGGTGGTCTCACATTTTATGAAATGGGATACATGCTTATGCAAGCGTATGATTTCCTTCACTTAAATGAAAAATTTGGTTGCAATCTTCAATGGGGCGGTGCTGACCAATGGGGAAACATTGTTGCAGGCGTTGAACTTGGAAGAAAAATGAATTTCTTGGACGGCAAAAATCGTGTTATGATTGGCGCAACAAATCCTTTACTTCTCACCCCAGAAGGTAAAAAGATGGGTAAAACTGAGCGCGGAGCAATTTGGATTGACAAAGACAAAATTTCTGCTTATGATTTTTATCAAGGAATTTATGCAACTCCAGATAGTTGTGTGGAAATGATGTATGCGTTGTTTACAGATATTCCTATGAACGAAGTACGTGCTCTCATTCAACAAGACATTGTTTCAAGCAAAAAGCGACTCGCGTTTGAAATAACAAAATTTATTCGTGGAGAAAGCGATGCAATTGAAGCGGAAAATATGAGTAAAAATTTGTTCTCTTCAACTGAAATCAACAAAGATAACGCTCCAAAATGTGAATTAGATTTAAATTGCACTGAAATTGGAGTTTTGGACTTGTTGCTCATGGCAAAACTAGTTCAATCAAAAGGTGAAGCAAGACGTTTGATTGAACAAAATGGTCTTTCTATGGACGGAGAAACAATTGTAGACCCAACTAAAACTATTTCAAAAGACAAATTAAAAGATGGAATATTGTTTAAAAAAGGTAAAAAAGTATTTTTAAATATTATTGCAAAATAGACATAAAAATCACAAAAAAAGGATAAATCATTTGCTTGATTTGTCCTTTTTGTTTTCTGGTTTGTTTTCTTGCCTTGATTTTAATTTCATTTCTTCTTTTCTTGCTTTAACTGCAAGTTCCATGATTAAATTACAGATATTTGTTGGTTCGTCTTGCACAAAACGAATTGCAACCTTATTTTGCGAAAATGATTTTAAATTCAAGCAAATTTTGCTAGTTTTTGTTTTGAAAATCTTATCAATCAGTGACTTTTTTGGTTCTGCCCCATATATTTGTGAAATGTCTATTTCTTTGTCTGTCCATACATTTTTTATAACAATGCCGCGCTCAAAAATTATCACTCGGTTCATTTTTAATTCATGTATAAATGTCCTTATACACCAATATGTGCACGCAATGAACACCAGTGCTGTGAAAAACACAATAAATGTCTTTCCAAATGCTTTATTTAACACAGCCAAAGAAACAATCAATAGCGCGTAGAAAAGCAAAAGTATAACAAACAAAGACCAACCATATTGCTTTTGGTCTATCTTTATTTCCCGAATTTTTGCGCCATATTTTGAATTAGATTTTCCCAATTTAACTCCTAAACATTAAATTTGAAAACAGCAATGTCACCATCTTGCATAACATAATCTTTTCCAGCACTTATGATTTTCCCTTTTTCTCGACAGAGATTATAATCGCCTAGGGTTATCAAGTCATCATATTTAACAATGTCTGCACGAATAAATCCACGTTCAAAATCTGAGTGTATTTTCCCTGCTGCTTGTGGAGCGAGCGTTCCTTTTTTTATCGTCCAGGCACGCACTTCTTTCTCCCCCGCTGTCAAAAATGAAATTAAGCCCAAAAGATGATAACTTGCCACAATTAGTTTATCCAAACCTGAAACATCAATCCCCAATTCTTGTTTAAACATTTCTCTATCCTCTGGGTCCATGTTTACAAGTTCTTCTTCCGTTTTTGCACATAATGAAATTACTTCGGCATTCTCTTTTGATGCAATCTTTTTGATTTCTTCAATATTTTGCTTTTGGAAATCGTCAAGTTCGTCAGATGTGTTAGCAACATAAATAATAGGTTTGCTGGTTATCAAAAAGAAACTGTCAACAATCTTTTTTTCTTCGTCATCACATTTCAAAATTCTCGCAGGTTGTTGATTTTTTAACAAATCTAAAATCTTGTTTAAGAGTTCATACTCTTTTTGTGTCTGAGTGTCCGCAACTCCCCCACAAACGAGTTTTTTCACCTTATCAATACGCTTTGTCACAGTGTCAATGTCTGCCAAAATCAATTCAAGATTGATTGTGTCTATATCTCTCAATGGGTCAACCGAACCATCAACGTGAATGATATTTTCATTTCTAAAACATCTAACAACATGGACAATTGCATCAACTTCTTTAATGTGACTTAAAAATTTGTTGCCAAGTCCTGCACCTTCGCTTGCACCTTTCACAAGTCCTGCGATGTCAACAAATTCAATTTGCGCGGGTATGATTTTGTTTGTGTGATAAAGTTCGGCAAGTTTTGTGAGTCTTTCGTCATACACATCAACCACGCCGACATTTGGTTCAATCGTGCAAAATGGATAGTTTGCGCTTTCGGCTCCTGCTTTTGTTATTGCATTAAACAATGTACTTTTCCCAACATTTGGCAATCCTACAACACCAAGTTTCATTTATTTTACCTCGTATAAATTATCTAAAAATTCAAAATTCTATTATTTTCTCACCAACACAAAAATTGTTATGGCGTTATATTAGCATTTCATTAATAATATAATATTTCGAGGAAAATTTCAAGTGAAAAACATATTTAAGTACATATTCATTGGTTTTATTCAAGGGATTACAGAATTTTTGCCCGTTTCTAGCAGTGGGCATATAGTATTGTTTGGTTCACTTTTTGAATTGGACAATCTTCTTTTGTTGAGCGTGGTCGCTCACATCGGGACTTTGTTTGCCGTTTTGTTTTGCTATCGCGAAAAGGTGAAAACACTTGTCAAAAAACCCTTCAATAAGACCAACTTAAATCTGCTTATTGCCACTATTCCTGCGGTTGTTGTGGTTTTAATTTTTAATAAATTTTTGGAAGACAACTTTTCCAAAAAGTTTTTAGTTTGGGGATTTATTTTTTCTGCAGTTCTTCTTCTCATTGCTGACTTAAAAAAGGACAAGCAAAAAGAGTTGAACAAAAAAAATGCATTTGTTATGGGGGTTAGTCAAGGACTAGCATTGTTGCCCGGAGTGTCAAGAAGCGGAACAACTCTCGCTTTTGGATTAATTGCGGGTGTAAACAAAAATGAAGCGTTAGATTTTTCATTTTTAATGAGCATTCCAATAATTTTGGCAAGTGCAGTTTGGGAATCAATCAAATTGTTCTCTTGTCAACTTAGTGTGAATTGGCTTCAAATTTTTGTTGTTATGCTCTCTTCTTTTGTTTTTGGAATTGTTTCAATCAAGTTGATGATTAAGACAATGAAAAACAACAAACTTTATTTTTTCTCAATTTATCTTGTCGTCCTTTCACTTGTTTCATTGTTCATTTTGTAGTTATCGCTCTTAATGGAAATTTGACAATATTGACAATTTTGAAAAAATTTGCTAGTATATTAACATAAAGGCGCAGTATTCTAGTCAACTAGAATGAACGAGGATGCCGAAATAAGCATCGCTGGCATAACTATGAAGTTCGTGGTGCTGGCCTTGGTTGCCCAAATCGGGGCTGGTGCTGGGAGTTAAGATTTTTGGGTGGGATATAATGGCATATATCCGCAAGCCCAATTATCGCGGAGACCCAAGTGGGTGAAAAATGATTATTTGATAAAATCACATATTATCGCTTGGGGTAGAAACCTGCATTTGACGAAAGTTGTGTGCAGTGTAGCCTGCTTTGAGTGGATTGCTCGGGATAAAGCGACAACTTGTGTTTAGACTTTGCGCATGTTTTCTCACAAGTTGCTTTTGAAATTGCGTTCGCAAAATAAAGATAAGTTCATTCAATGTTGTCAAGGAAAACTTCTAGACTGTTCGCTTTTGCGAGATGTGTTGGGGATTATAGTGTGGTCTCAGTGGCGATTCGGTGCAAGTTTTGCGTAAAGGGAAACCGCTTCACTGGCAACGGTGGAGTGCAAAATTGGGAAATCCAACCGAACCTTATGCCGCAAGGTTTACTCAATATATTGCCTTTTTTTGAAAAACAAGTCATTTTTGGCTTGTTTTTTTAATTATTTTTGATATAGGGTTTTAATATTTAATAAACGAATTTTCTTTAAATTGACAAATATTTTCGTTTGTGATATTATGATTGCACCGATTTTATTATTTAATTAAATTAAAAGGAAAAGTTGATGAAAAAAGAAGACAACCCGAAAAACAAAAAACAAAAATTATGGCTTTGGCCATTTATTGTGCTGATTTTGGCATTGATGTTATCATTTTGTTTCAGTTTTTTGAGTGAACTCACATTATCTAACGCGTCTTTATTGATTACAATCCTTGTGATAGTGATATTCATTGCGTTAAGCATACTTTTTGATGTTGTTGGTCTTGCAGTTGCAAGCGCTAACATAGAAGATTTCCACGCAATGGCGTCAAGAAAGGTGAAGGGTGCCAAACAAGCAATTTCGCTAATTAAAAACGCTGACAGAGTTAGTTCTGTCTGCAATGACGTTATTGGAGATGTGTGTGGAATTTTATCTGGTGCTGCAGGAGCAAGCATCGTCACAAAAATTGTTATTGAAAATGCTGGAAATTTTAAGGTTATTTTAATCACATGTTTAGTCTCTGCAATCATCTCAGGATTGACAATTTTTGGCAAAGCAAGTTTTAAACGGGTTGCAATCACACATTGCACAGGAATCACTTTGGCACTTGCAAAATTTCTTAATTTTTTTACAAGAAAAGGTTAAATCTTTTCTTTTTATTAAAAAATTAATAAAATTTGCATATTTTGTTGACAGTTTTTCATAAAATCTTTTAGAATATAGTCAAGGAGGCATTATGAACGAGAATACATTTTTTGGCCCATATGTGAATATGTGGAAAAATTATGTCAACTTCACAGGAAAAACTTCAAGACGTGGCTTCTGGATGGCAATCTTGGTTGATTTCTTAATTGGACTCATTCTTGGTGTGTTGTCTTTTATTCCTGTTTTAGGTGCAGTTTTAAGTACACTTTACGCATTGGCAATAATTATTCCTTCAATTGCTTTGTGGGTCAGAAGACTTCACGACACAGGAAGAAGCGGATGGTGGTTCTTACTTTGCTTAATTCCATTGGTTGGAATCATTATTTTGATTGTGTGGGCTTGTCAACCATCAAAGTAAGACAAAAAAAGAGAGATATTGTCTCTCTTTTTTAATGCAATTTTTATGTGTTTTTTATTCCGTGATTACCCCGTATTCTGGCCAAATTCTCATTTGTCTTTCAACATTGTTTGCATCAACCACTTTTTTGTTAAACCATTCGCTTTTTCTTAATATGATTGTGTTGTTTGAACAATTGAGTTTTAAATCTTCACTTGGCTTTGCAATCAAAATGATGTTGCCATTAAATGGGGTGAAAATCCCTTTTTTATAATCCACACACATTGTTGTCACGAAAATTTGGTCAGTGTATTTTGCCACATTATTTATGAATTGTTGAGATGGGAATTGATTGTCAATGTTTGTTGTATATTCACTGCTTCCCGCACAACAACACACACAGACAGTTTTTGGCTGAATCTCACTCAAAAAGTAGTCAGACGAAGATGTTGGACTGCCGTGATGTCCTGCTTTAAACACGTCAACAGTTGGCAAGGAATTATTTTGAACTAACTTGTGTTCTCCTTCTTCTTCAAGGTCACCAGTGAACAAAAAGTGTTTTGTGTCGTCAAACGTAAACAATGTGCAAACTGAATTTAAGTTTTCGTTTGTTGATGGTGTTTCATTAAACGAATTATATAAAACTTCCAATTTTAATTTTTCTCCAATTTCGAAAACCAGATTATTTCCTAACGTGATGTCGCTTGCTGGAAAATAGTCCGCTGTGCCACCATTTACCTTTAATTCTTTGTCTCGCTTTGTCACATATTTTTGATACAAAGATTTTCCCGTTTGATATGTTGCTGAGCCAAAATCGATGATGTTTTCGCATTCATACAAATCAAAAATTCCATTAACGTTTGTGCTTGTTGCAAAACCTGCATAGTGGTCTTGATGTGCGTGTGTGACAATGACATATTCTAATGTGTTATCTGTCATGTATTGATTTATATAAGTTGTCACTGCTGAAATACTGCTCGTTCTAGATCCACAATCAATCAAAATATCATAATCGCCATATTTGATGTAGGTGCAATCTCCGGTGTATTTGTTTCCAAGTTCCAAAAAGTGAATTGAAAGTTCGTCCTTCTCTCCTGTCACTTCAGCTGATTTATAAGTTTGGACATTTGCGCTTGCATAAAAACTTTGTTCGTCCAAAGACAGTTCTTCAGTTTCTGGAAGAGTTGTGTAAACAATTCCAAATCCGCCACCAACAAATCCAACTAATAATGAAATTAATATAACCAAAAATTTTTTCATTACTCCACTCCTTCGCTTGCTTCACTGAAAGAAATCAACCTTATCTTTTGAATTTTAAAAATTGAACCATATTTTATGTTGTCGACCGTGTATGTGATATAGTAAATTCCTGCCTGGTCAGCATAATATTCGCCGTCCGCTGTCTTTTTTAAGTTTGTTTCCACATTAACTTTATCCTGACAATCTTTTCCAAAAGATATCACTTTTACCCCTTGGTCTAAATATGTTTCACCAATTGACAATTCAATTTTTTCTTCGCCTATGATTTCAAAACAATCGTTTCTGGTTGCAAATCTAATTCCAAACCAACCTCCGACTGCTCCAATCGCCAAAAACAATATCACCATCAAAATTATTGCGGGATTTATTTTCTTTACACTTTTTGAAATTTTTTTTGTGTTTACCTTATCTGGTTTAATGTCCAAATTTAATTGAACCTTTTTTTTAGTCTTTCCTGTTATTTTTTTCGCCATAATATTCCCTTTTTTTCATTTTATCATAAATTATCATTTCTTGCGAACAAATTTAAATTGTTTTTCTAATTTGTTTAACAATTTTTTTACCTTGCAAACAAAAAAACATCTGCATAAATTTCATACAGATGTATTATTTCTTTGGAACACTAAAACCATATTTGGATAGATTGCTTTCAAAAGTTGTGAAAAATCCTTGAGTCTTCATTGAGCAATATTCACTTTCGTTGAGAATTATGTGGTCAAACAAAATTATGCCTAAAACGTGACATATTTCATAAATTTCCCTTGTTGCCATGATATCTTCTTTGCTTGGAACAACCTCACCTTTTGGGTGAGTGTGAAACATAATTATTGTCGCCACATCTCCGGCATTAATTTGGTCAATAAATCGTTTTTTGTTGATTGAAACAGATTTATCATCAATGCCTTCCAATTCAAAAACTTTTACAACTTCGCCTGTCCTTGACATGCAAGCAACACAAAAAAATTCTGTTTTTTGAATGTCATATCTTGACCTAAAGAATTCAACCGCATCTTGAGTTGACTTGACGTTTGGTCGCTTTGTTGCTTTCTTGATTTTATATATTCTCATGAATTCGCTTAACACTCTAAAAAAGAGTGCAGTTTCTTCGCCAATTCCTTTAATTTTCATAAGGTCATGATAATCCGCATCAACAATTTGGTCAATACTGCCAAATGTGTTCATTAATGTGTGCCCGAGCGGATTTGTATCTTTATATGGAATTGTATAAGTCAACAACAATTCCATAATTTCATGATCACTTAACGATGATAGACCTTTGTTTCTTACTTTATCTTTTAATCTTTGTCTGTGCCCTGAATGAATATGGTCGATTTTAGTCATGATTCCTTCTTTGTTATATTTTAACATAAATCTAGCAATATTTCAAATAATTTTTAAAGTTTTGACTCATAAAAATCTATTCAAATAATTGTTAAATTTCTTAAAAAAGTGTATAATAAACTAGTAAAGGAGCAGATAATATGAAAAAATTTAAAACTTTTTTGTTTGTTTTATTGCTTGTTCCACTTGCTTTTTTATTCACTGGTTGTTCATTCTTTTCAGAAGACAAAGTTTATGTGACAAATTTGGAACAAGTACAAAATGCTGACGGAACAACCACCTTAATCGCTTATTATTCAAACGGAACAACTTCCACATTTAATGTGAAAAATGGCGAAGATGGTCAAGATGGTGCCAACGCAAATTTGGAAGACATCAAAGCATATATTGATGCAAATTCAGAAACCTTGGGATATACATTTGAAGATTGGTTAAATGAAAGACTTCAATCTGACATAATTGAAAATTCAATCAAAAATTCACTGAAATCTGTTGTAAGTGTATACGCCGGTTCTTCCGCTGGGAGTGGAGTAATTTATAAAATTGACGACGAAAACGATTGTGCATACATAATCACGAATCACCATGTTGTATATTCTGCAATAACTTCTAGTTCGGCAAGCAATATATATGTCTTTCAGTATGGAACAAATGAGGGAGTTTGGTCAGATGAAATGCTTTCCGAAACCTGCTCAAAGAGCGGAGCAATCAAATCAACATGCATCGGTTCTTCAATGTATTATGACATTGCAATTTTAAAAGTGAAAGCAAGCGACCTTAAATTAATTAACCCAAATGTCGCTCAAACAAAAGTTGCTTCAAGTTATTCAATTGGCGAATCATGTTATGCAATTGGAAACAACCTAGGTTCTGGAATTATGGCAACATCTGGAATAGTGTCAAAAGAATCATATTATGAAGAACTCGAGTTAGTAGATAATTCGGGAACATATTCATATAGAGTTTTAGTAAGTGACACGCCAATCAATGAAGGAAATTCTGGTTGTGGATTATTCAACGCTCAATCTGAATTAATTGGCATTGTCAATTCAAAGACTGGCGGAACCAAAGTTGACAACAGAACATACGCTCTTCCAATTGATAATGTCACACTTGTTGCGGACAACATCATCGACGAATATAATCGCACAGGAACAACAGCACAAGTAAAAAAATTATTCCTTGGAATCACATTTACCGCTTATGACTTCACAGCTGAGTACGACGACAGTGGAGATGACATCAACGTGACATGTTATAGCTCAATCAAAGTGACCAATGTATCCGCTGGTTATGCTGGAGCAAGGTTGGGACTAAAAGTGAATGACATCATTGAATCAGTTTTCATCAACGGGGAAGAATATAAAATCACACAATACTTCCAATTCTCTGATTATATGTTAAAAGTTAGAGATGGCGATAGCGTTTCAATAAAAATCACCAGAAACGGAAAATCTCAAATTTCAAATTCAATCACAGTTGATGGAGACACGGATTTAGTGGTTAAAACCGCTGACAATTAAAATTAATCATTTTAATTTTCACTCAATTAACAAAAAAAGAGGTCAATCCTCTTTTTTACATTTCTTTAAGTGGGTCAATGCATATAAGATTAAACCCGAATGCAATTGTATCTTTTAATGCTCCAACCAACAACACTTTTGCTTTCGTGGTTGAGATGTTATCGTCAAGAATTTTGCAATTTGTGTATAAATGATTGAATGTTTTGCACATTTCCATAATTCGTTTTGCAACAAAACTTACATCTCTTTTTTCAAGCGCAGTGTCAATTGTTGACTTAAAATTGTTAATACTTTTTACAAGACTGAAACCATCTGTTTCAATCCAAGAATGGTCAGCACAAACATTGACTTCTTTATATTTTCTCAAAATGCTTTCCAAACGTGTGTATGTGTAAAGCATATATGGCGCAGTTTCGCCATCAAATGAAAATGACTTATCCACATCAAACACACAATCTTTGTTTCTTTCAACTTTCAAAACGCTATAATTCAAAACCGCTTTTGCAACTTTTTTTACTACATCTTCTGGATTTTCAATCTCAAATTTTCTATCTTTAATGACATCTTTTGCTTTATTTTCTGCCACTTCAATCAAATCCACCAACACTGCTTGTTTTCCACGTCTTGAACTAATTTTTCCGTCTGGCAAACTAAATCTTCCATAAGGTACATGTTCAAGTTTTGAAGCAAAATCGTACCCCATCAATTCAACAATCTTAAAGTTTTGTTGAAAGTTCAAACTTTGTGCAACGTCGGTCACATATATCATTTTGTCAAAGTGATATTCTTTGTTTCTTTCAACAACCGCTGCCAAATCTCTGGTGGCGTATAACGACGTTCCATCATTTTTAATCATAACTTTTGATGGCATGTCAAATTTGGACAAATCCACAATCTGCGCACCTTCGCTCTCGACCAAAAGATTCTTTTCTTTTAATTTGTTTATAAAATCTGGCACAAATTGACTATAAAACATTTCTCCGCGATAATCATCAAAATCAACGCCTAAAATCTTGAATTGTTTTTTTGCATCTTCCAAAGAAATTTCAATGATTTTTTTGTAAATTTCATAAGTTTCGGGGTCTTTTTGCTCAATTTTTTTAAAAATGTCACGTGCAAGTTGAGAATATGTCTCGTCTTTTTCTTCCATTTGATTAAACTTTACATAATATTCTTGAAGGGCGTCATTGCCTCGTCTTTCAATTTCTTCAACACTGCCCCATTTTTGCAATCCGCCAATTATTTTTCCAAAAGGAGTGCCATAGTCACCAATAAAATTGAGTCGTTTAACTGTGTATCCTTGACTGGCAAACATTCTACACAAACTTTCGCCAATAATCAAAGTTTTTAAGTGTCCAATATGAAGATATTTTGCCAAGTTGGGACTGCCATAATCCACACAAATAACTTTTCCCTTTCCTTTATCTGACCTAAAATTTGAAGTTGAAAAATCTTCAAGCACTTGTTTTGTCACTTCTGACTTATTTAAGAAAAAATTCACATACCCTGCAACTACTTCACATCTTTCCACGATTCCTGAAGTGTTCACACTATCTTTTATTTTATTTGCAACATTCATTGGATTTTCTTTCAAAATTTTTGCAAACGAAAAACAAGGAAGACAATAATCTCCTTTTTCTGGACTTATGCTTTCCATTATCAATTCGCTAAGGTCAACTTCATCAAATTTTAGACCAATGGAATTGTTTATTTCTTGTTTAATATTCATGACTTGATATTATCATATTTGTCATATTTTTGCAATAAATTTTTTATCAATCTTGACAAATATCAAATTTGATATACAATATGAGCATGAGAAAATCAACGCTTATAAAAAATTTAAGAGAAAACAAAAACTTCCCAATTTTGGAGTCTTATTTCCAAACTTGGGCAAACAATGGAGAATTGTCGCAAACTGAATTGAGAAATTTGATTGATGTTTACACAAACATTATTTTAACCGTAAACAATATCAATCCTAGTCAATGCAACCTAAGATTTCATTTCAACAAAAAAATTCCAAGCGACATAACATATCTTGCAAAAGTATCAAACAAACAAAAACAACTCCAAAAATTTGAACAAGACAATTCAAATTCAGAAAATTTTGAAACTCTTGCATTAATTGTTCCAATGAAAGATTTGAACGGTGCTGACATTTTTCTTCGCACTTTTAATATCCCTAAACAATCAAATCCTAAAAACAAAATCAACAAAGTACACAAAAATAAAAACTACAACTTAATCATGAAAAAAATCCAAAAGAATGAGTTTTACACAAACATTTTGATTGACTTGTCACATGAATTGGAACATTTTGTACAAAATTATTATGGAAGAGACATGGAAAAATTTGAAAATAATTTAAATCACCTTGAAAATGTGAAACTTGACATTCACAAAAATGCAAAAACAAGTCTTGTTAAAAATTACATTAATTTGATTGACACTCAAATAGAATATATGAACTTCCTTGACAAAACAGAAAGATACGCAGACAATCGCGCTTTCTTATATGTGTCAACCGTGTTGGAACTAATGCTTGAACATGCCGACTATAAATTTGCAAATTTCCTTAAATCAAAACTCTTTTATCTAGACATTGAAAAAATTGATAGAACTTGCGCATTAGATTCAATAAAAGAGGAACATGATTCATTTGTTGAAAATTTGGAAGAAAATTCATTCATCAAAAAAAGGGACTTCGTCATTGACTAAGTCTTTTTTAATATTTAATTTATTTTAATATTATTACAAAAAATTATTTAAAATTTTATTATTTTAATTAAAACTCATTAAAAATTCAGTGCTTAAATAAATTTTTTATTAATTTAATACTGATGCGGTGGATTTTATATACGCACGAGTTAGTCCGCCCGCTCCCAATTTGATTCCACCAAAATATCGCACAACTGCCACCATTGTGTTGGTGACGCCCTTTTTTTTCATAACATTTAAAATTGGTTGCCCTGCCGTTCCAGTTGGTTCACCATCATCAGAATATTTTTCGCTGACCACTTCACGATTGTAAACATACGCATAACAAATGTGAGTCGCTCGCTTATGCTCCGTTTTGAGATTTTGCAAAAATGATTTGACATCATTTAAAGTTGTCAAATCAAATCTGTATGCTATAAAACGTGATTTATTTATAATTATTTCGTTCTCTATCATTAAATATGGTCTTCTTTCAAAACTCCAAGTCTATCAACAGAATAACCTATTGCAAGCGCACCTGGTCCAGTGTGGCACACAATAAACAATGGCAATGGGTCAATCCTAAACATGTCCATATCTTTAAATGATTCTCTAACTGTCTTTTCAAAATCTTTGAGTTCAGGCGAATTCAAATCCTGGCAACTGTGTGCTATGGTAATGTAAACTTTTCTTTCTTTTAATTCTTCTGGAAATTTCTCTTCCACTTCTTTTCGAGTTGCGGTAATCATCTTGGAAATCGCTTGTTTCATTGACATTGCTTTTGCATAAGAATCCAATTTTCCACCATGAATTTGCAAAACTGGTTTAATGTTCAACAAAGTTCCAATTGCAGCCGCTGCAGGAGTGATTCTTCCGCCCTTCTTTAAATATTTTAATGTTGCAACAGATATATAGCACGCACAATCAGTTTTTGTCTTTTCCAAATATTCTTTTATTTCACGAGCAGATTTGCCTTGATTGATTAAATGACGCGCTGTGATAACTGCAAATTTGTTCATGTAAGAAACACATTGGTTGTTAGCAACAAATACTCTTCCTTCAAATTCTTCTTCGTGACTAGCATTTAATGCCGTATTGCATGCTTCACTCAGTCCGCTTGAAAGCAAAATATAAATTATTTCATCATAATCCTTTAAAACTTCTCTCCAACCAGTTTTAACCATTTCAATGCTTGGTTGTGAAGTGCTTACTGTGGTTTTTGAGTCTTTCAAAAAATTGTAAAACTCGTCATATGTCATATTTTCATTTTCATAATATTCTTTTCCATTTACAATAAATGAAATTGGTATAATTTTTGCCACATTATATTTTTTGATTTCTTCTTCATTTAAATAAGCTGAATTGTCGACAACAAGTGCAACTTTTTTCATAATATTTCCTCCGTATTCTTTAGAATGCTTTCTTGATAGTATTATACATAAAATGATTAAAATTCACAAATAAAATTTTTAATTATTAAAAAATTTGACACTTTTTTTTGATAATATTCAACAAAACTTGACAAGTGTGTATAATTTTTATAGAATTATCACATGAAAAAAGCAGAATACAAAAACGCAATTGAAACAAAAAGAAAAATTTCATTTGCATATTTAAAATTATTAAGAGACAATCCAAAAGATGTGTCGATTTCTGAAATCGTAAAAGTTGCAAATGTCACCCGTGGGACTTTTTATTTGCATTTTAAAAACATTAACGACCTTGAAATACACATTCAAAACAATCTTGCTGAAGATTTCAAATGTATTGAAACTGCATTTAGACAATTTGATTTGGACGAATTCCCTGATAAAGTTGTGTCAAAAATTAACGAACTTTTAAAGAAAAATCTTGAATATTATCGCCTCATTGCATCTGCATTTAAAAATAATTATGTTGTTGAACAAGTAAAACAATCTGTATATATTTCTGTTTCAAACAACTTCAATTTAATGAAATATATCACAGACATGAACAGGTTTAAGTCTGTTGTGGAATATTTGTCTGCTGGATTGTTGTCAGTTTATTCAAAATGGTTAAAAAATGAAATCACAATGAGTCTTGACGACCTGGCTCCGCTTCTATCTTCATTGATTAAAAATGGAGTTAAGGGGAGCGTTCGCGTTTTATGATTGTAGAGATTTTTGACTATGGCATGAATGGCGAAGGTGTTGGAAAAATTGACGGCAAAATTGTTCTAGTCCCAAATTGTCTTAATGGCGAAGTCGTGGACGTTGAAATTTTACAAGACAACGGAAATTATGCTGTTGCAAAACTCAACAAAATCATAAAGTCAAGCAAAGAGAGAGTTAAACCTCCTTGCCCTTGGTTTGGTTCATGTGGTGGTTGTGATTTACAACATATGTCGTATTCTGAACAACTTAAATTCAAATCTGATCTTGTGTATAAAACCATCAAAAAAATTTCAGGACAATGTGAAAATGTTTTTTTAACCACTGCATGCGAAAAACAATTTCAATATCGAAACAAACTTAGTTTCAATTTTAAAGATGATTCATGCGGTTTTTTTAAATTTAACTCAAAAGAAATAGTACCAGTGTCATATTGCATGCTAGGAACTGACAACATAAACAAAATTTTTGAAATTTTTAAAGAATTTTTAAAAAATGAAGAAAAAAGCGGAAAAAACACGCAAAAATTCATTAAAAATCTCGTGGTTAGAGAAATTTATGGTCAAATTTTGGTTGGAGTTGTTGTTTCAAAAGAATGCGAACTAAAAGAATTTTGCCAAATTTTATTGAACAAATTTAGCATGATTGGCGTGTATGAAATTATAAATTCCAGAAATGATTCAGTTGTTTTGTCTGGGAAGACAATCCACATTGGAGGCATAAAAGAAATTTCAATTTCAAATTTTGGAGTATCATATTCTGTTGACCTGCTTGGTTTTCATCAAACAAATTTGGACATTCAAAACAAAATTTATGAATATGTCCTAAATTTAATTTCAAGTGATTCAGTTGTCGTCAATGGATTCAGTGGACAAGGACTTTTGTCAGCTATTATCGCCACAAAAGCAAAACAAGTGATTGGCATTGAAATAAATTCCAGTTCACACAAAAGCGCTCAGCAACTTAAATTAAAAAACAATATAAAAAATTTAACAAACCTTTGTGGCGATTTTAATAAATTAATTGGTGAAATTAAAGATTATGAGACTCTTATTTTAGACCCATCAAAAAAGGGTTGCGGAAAAGATGTTTTAAGTAAAATTAAAGCTCCAAACTTGATTTATGTTTCATGCAATCCTATTGCACTCGCAAAGGATATCACCATTCTGCGAGAAAATTATGACATAGAAAGCATTCAACCTTTTGACATGTTCCCTAACACAAAGAGCGTGGAAACAGTTGTTAAATTAACAAAAAGATATTGAAAAATATCACTTATCGCACCAAGCTTTAAGTGATTTTTTTTATTCATTTACATTATTAATAAATAAGACTTTAAAGGTTTAATAGTTTATTTTTTTATTAATCTGAATTGTCGCTTGTCAAAATCTATGAGACCATCTTCTTTCATTTTACTTAGTTCGGTTGACATTGCACTTCTATCAACCGACAGGTATTCCGCAAGTTCTGTTTTGTTGAAAGGTAAATCAAAATAATTTGAGTTTTGCTTTTTTGCTTGACTTTCAAAATAAGATAAAAGTTTTCCTCTTATTGTCTTTTTTGACATGTGTAAAAGTTTTTCAGTCAAATTTTGATTTCTTTCAGCAACAATTTGCATCAAATGTTTCGCGACAATTTCATGACGCTTGCACTTATTTTCGCATGGGGTGATAACTCTATGCTTGTTCATAAACATCACTAGCGTTTTTTCATTTGCTATCAACGAGTGTTTATATATCTCTTCGCCAGCGTATGCCTGCTCCACTCCAAATATATCACCTTTTTTCATTTTCATAAGTATTGAAATGTCTGCATGGTCGTCTTCGCTCTCAACATTTGCACTACCTTTTAATATTAATACCATGTCTTCAATCTTGTCACCTTGCGAAATTATCACTTGCCCTTTTTCGTAGGTTTTAAACCTTGTTTTAAAGCAAAACATCATCGCTTGGCATTCAAATTCAGATGCTGAACAAAAGATTTTTGTCTGTTTAAGTTCATCGAAATGTTCCATTTTTACTCCATTTTGTTGTAAAAACAACACAATTTACATTTCGATTATAGTATAATGTGGTTAACAAGTCAAACAAAAACGACTGGTTATAACTAAACTAAAAGGGGAGAAAAAAATGAAAGTTATAAAAAGAAATGGCCAAGAAGTGACATTTAATTCTGAGAAAATTAAGATTGCCGTGACAAAAGCAAATCTTTCTGTTGACGAAGAATCAAAGAGACTCAGCGAAGACGAAATTAATGAAATCACAAAGCGTGTTTCTGAAAAATGTCAATCAATGGGAAGAGCGGTCAGCGTTGAAGAAATCCAAGACATGGTTGAATTTGCAATTATGGAAGAAGGAAAATTTGAAGTTGCAAAGCATTACATTACATATCGTTATGATAGACAGCTTGCAAGACAAAAAAACACCACTGACGACAAAGTTTTTTCTTTGATTGATTGCCAAAACGAAGAAGTTAAACAAGAAAACAGCAATAAAAATCCTACTGTTAACAGCGTCCAACGTGACTATATGGCAGGCGAAATGAGCAAAGACCTAACAAAAAGATTTTTGCTTCCAGAAGACATTTGGAAAGCACACGAAGATGGTATAATCCACTTCCATGATGCTGATTATTTCGCACAACGTATGCACAATTGTGACCTTGTAGACCTTGAAGACATGCTTCAAAATGGAACTGTTATTTCATCAACAATGATTGAAAAACCAAATTCATTTTCAACAGCCTGCAACATTGCGACTCAAATTATTGCACAAGTTGCATCAAGTCAATATGGTGGTCAAAGCATAAGTCTTGCTCACCTTGTCCCTTTTGTTGAAGTTAGCCGTCAAAAATTCAGAAAAGAAGTTGCCGAAGAACTCATGGAAGCGTGCGGAAAAGTTGATGAAGAACTTTTGCATAAAATCACCGAACAAAGAGTAAGAAAAGAAGTCAACAAAGGTGTTCAAACATTACAATATCAAGTTATAACTTTGATGACAACTAACGGACAAGCTCCATTCATTACTGTGTTCATGTATCTTGGAGAAGCAAAGAACGAGCGCGAACGCGAAGACCTTGCAATGGTTATTGAAGAAGTTTTGCAACAACGTTATGAGGGAGTTAAAAATGAAAAAGGTGTTCCAATAACACCTGCATTCCCAAAACTTATTTACGTTTTGGAAGAAAGCAACATTCACCCAGACAGCAAATACTATTATCTCACTCAACTCGCTGCAAAGTGCACTGCTCGCAGACTTGTTCCTGACTATATCAGCGAAAAGAAAATGCTCGAACTTAAAGTGGATAAAAACGGAGAAGGTCATTGCTATCCATGCATGGGTTGCAGAAGTTTCTTGACACCGTATATCGATGAAAATGGAAAACCAAAATACTATGGCAGATTTAACCAAGGTGTTGTCACAGTTAACCTTGTAGATATTGCACTTTCAAGCGGAAAAGACATGAAAAAATTCTGGCAAATCTTTGATGAAAGAATGGAAATTTGCCACAGAGCGCTTCAAGCAAGACACGAGCGCTTGACAGGAACTGTTTCTGATGTTGCTCCAATTTTGTGGCAACATGGTGCATTGTTGAGATTAAAACCAGGAGAAAAAATTGATAAATATTTGCATGGCGGATATTCAACTTTGTCATTGGGCTATGCCGGACTGTGGGAAACTGTTTATGCTTTGATTGACAAAAAACTTATTGAGCCAGAAGGAAAAGCTCTTGGTCTTGAAATCATGAAAAAACTCAATGAATACACAAAGAAATGGAAACTTGCTGAAAACATTGACTATTCACTTTATGGCACACCACTTGAAAGCACAACTTATAAATTTGCAAAATGTTTGCAAAAACGATTTGGAATTATCCCCGGCGTGACTGACAAAAACTATATAACCAACAGTTATCACGTTCATGTCACTGAGCCAATTGATGCGTTCTCAAAACTTAAATTCGAAAGTGAATTCCAAGCTTTGAGTCCTGGTGGAGCAATCAGTTATATTGAAGTTCCAAATATGCAAAATAACCTTGAAGCAGTTATGCAAGTTATCAAATACATCTATGACAACATTATGTACGCCGAACTCAACACAAAGTCTGACTACTGCCAAGAATGTGGCTTTGATGGCGAAATTCAAGTTGTTGAGCAAGACGGAAAATTAATTTGGAAATGTCCAAACTGTGGAAACACAGACCAAACAAAAATGAACGTTGCAAGAAGAACTTGCGGATACATTGGAAGCCAATTCTGGAACCAAGGAAGAACACAAGAAATAAAAGATAGAGTCTTGCACTTATAAAGGAAATTATGAATTACGCAAATATCAAATATAACGATATTGCAAATGGAGAAGGTGTTAGAGTCTCATTGTTCGTGAGTGGTTGCACTCATCATTGCAAAAATTGTTTTAACAAAGAGACATGGGACTTTAACTATGGTCGCCCATTTGACAAATCAGTTGAAGATGAAATTATTAAAAATTTAGAGCCAGATTATATTAATGGTTTGACCCTGCTTGGCGGTGAACCAATGGAACCAGCGAACCAACAAGGATTGTTGAATTTCCTTAAAAGAGTAAAAGCAATATATCCAAATAAAACAATATGGTGCTATTCTGGATATTTGTTCGACAAAGAACTTTTACAACCAAGTCGCGCTTTCTGCCCTTGGACAAGAGAATTGCTGTCATACATCGACATTTTGGTTGATGGTGAATTTGTTGAAGAACTCAAAGATATAACTCTTCGATTTAAAGGTTCAAGCAATCAACGAATTATTGATGTTCAAGAAAGTTTAAAAAATAATTGCGTAGTTTTAAGTCCATATAACGACAAAAAAAATAATAAATTCCATCAAATTGTTTAGATGGAATTTTTTATCAAAAGCAGAAATTATTTTATTTGTAAAAAATTATTGAAAATTTTAAAAATTATGCTATAATAGTTAAAAATTTAAGTTTTTTTATAAATATTAATTAATTTTTTAAACAAAAAAGGGAAAATAAAAATGGCCAAAGTAAAGGTTTTGAAAAAACTCAAAAAAAATAAAAAGAAAATTCAAAAAAATACTATAACTAAGCAAGTTTTGCCACCTGAAAATAAATTTAAAGAAAATTATTTGCAATTTTATGACGACATTAAAATTCCGTCAAAAAAATATGATTGGTAATAAATTTTTAAAAATTCAATAAGAAAAAATTAAAAATTAAAAAAATTGATAGTTTTATCAATTTTTTTATTTATTAATGTGGATTTTATCTCTTTTTATCTTTTTTGCTTCAACACAAATCGCAATTGTTAGCAACACAACAGCGACAACTCCGGTGATTAACAATGCCGTCATAATCCACGCTTCTGGTTTTGCAACATTATAATAGAAAACAACATCTTGATTTTTATCTTCTACATTCCACGAATGATAATATAACCCATCAATCTCTTTTATTTCATCTGCATTTGAGTGTTCCCTTTTTGTGGAAGACACATATGTGTAAATTAAATCTCCACCTTCTAAATTTAAATTTGCATAAGCAGAAAAATGCACCACCATTTCATCATACAATCCAGAATGTTTATAAAATAATGTTTTGCTTTCATAGATGTATTTGTTATAAAAGAAATGTTCTTCAACGATTGGTTCATTAGATGAACTTGAGGTGATATTATAGAAAAATTTGTACACATCAATATTTTCATATGTCAGTCCAACAAGAATGCTAGAGCCAACCCAATCTGTTTGAACTTTTTTTAATCCAGACTTAAATTCGTTTAATGTTTCTATCGTCTCAGGAGTCGCACTCTCTTTTGCTGTTTCAATCTTAGCATTAAACAATGCAATATAGTTATCGCAAATTTGACTTGATTTTGTTTTGATGTCTTGTTTCAAAATCAGAATTTCGCTGTCAGTCATTCCGTCAGTTTTCATTTGCTCTTCGTCTAAATAAACATACACATATTCGTCAATTGTCCCGTCCAAATTTTCTCTGATAACCGCTTTAACTTGTCCACATCCACAAAAAGCTACAGTTATCAGTAGCATGCAAAGTATTACAATTGTTTTAAATGTGTTTTTCATATTTGATTATATTTTAATTATACCATATTTATTTGTTATGTTGCAAAAAATTTGATAATTAAATAAAAAATATGTAGACTTTTAACCTGTTGATTGCGATTTTCTATTTGGAAATATTTAAGAAGATATATAAAATTTTTTAAATTACCAAAATAAATAATCTTGACAACAATAATTTAAATTAAAAAAGACCTTTCAGATTGAAAAGTCTTGTTTTTTATTATTCTGCTGTTTCGTTTGTTTCAGTTGAAACTTCTTCCGTTGTTTCAGGGGTTTCAACTTCGTCTTCTTGCCTGTCAATTACGGCAACACTAACGACCCTGTCTTGAGCACTTACTTTCATCAGTCTAACACCTAAACTTGCTCGTCCAACAAGGTTGATTGAATCAGCATGAGTTCTTATCATTACGCCATCAGCTGAAATTGCAAGAATATCATTGTCTGCGGTTATTGTTCTCATAGCGACAACCTTGCCAGTTTTTTCATTGAACACACCAGCCTTAATACCTTTGCCGTGTCTTCCCTGAACTCTATAATCTTCTGGGTTTGTTCGCTTTGCATAACCCTTTTCTGTGACAGTCAAAAGGTCTAAATTCTTGTCGACAACAATCATGTCTATAACATTCTCGTCATTTTCAATTTTCATTCCCTTAACGCCTTGAGAATTTCTTCCAACAGTTCTGACATCTTTTGCTCTAAATCTCAAGCATTTTCCATTGTCAGACGCTGAAATTAACTCGTCATCTTCTGAAACAATTTTTGCACTAATCAAACTATCATTTTCGTTTAATTTAATTGCAATCTTTCCATTTTTTCTAACGTTTTCAAATTCGCTAATTCTTGTTTTCTTTATCAAACCTTTCCTTGTTGCCAAAATAAGGAATTTGTCTTCACTATTTTCAAATTTCAAAATTGTGTTGATTTTTTCTTCGCTTTCAAGTGGAAGCAAGTTAACAAGCGCTCTTCCTTTGTTTTGTCTTCCCGCTTCAGGTATCATATATGCTTTCAACATATACACTTTGCCAAGATTGCTGAACAACATCAAGTTATCATGGCTGTTCGTCACAAACATGTCTGTGACATAATCTTCTTCCTTTGTCCTATGAGCATTTACGCCTCTTCCGCCACGATTTTGAGATTTATATTCATTAACTGGCAAACGTTTGATATAACCTTGACTGGTGAGAGAAATTACCACATCATGGCGTTCAATCAAATCCTCTATGTCAATATCGTCATAATTAAGCACAATTTCTGACTTTCTTGGAGTTGGATTTTTCTCTTTGATTTCAAGAAGTTCTTTCTTAATTACTTCGTCAATCTTTGATTTATCTGCCAAAAGTTCTTTTAAATGAGCAATCAAAACGTCAAGTTCGTCAAGTTCTTCTTTGAGTTTTTCAACTTCAAGACCTGTGAGTCTGCTGAGTTTCATTTCAAGAATTGCATTTGCTTGTCTCTCGCTCAATCCAAACTTGCTTTGAAGATTTGCCATTGCTTCGTTTTTGTCAACACTGCCTTTAATGATTTTAATTACTTCATCAATGTTGTTAACTGCAACAACCAATCCCTCCAAAATGTGCGCACGCTCTTCTGCTTTGTTTAAATCAAACTTTGTTCTTCTTGTGACAACTTCTCTTTGGAATTGCAAATAGTAGAAAATCATTTCTTGCAAGTTCAACACTTTTGGTTCTTGTCCAACAAGCGCCAAGAAATTGATTCCATAAGACAACTGCAATTGAGTCGATTTAAACAATTGATTTAATACAATTTGAGGATTCGCTTCTCGTTTCAACTCGATTACAATTCTCATTCCTTCACGACCAGAAGATTGGTCTCCAACATATGTGATGCCTTCAATTTTCTTATCCTTTACAAGATTTGCAATTTGTTTTACAAGTCTTGCCTTGTTAACTTGGTAAGGAATTGCAGTGACAATGATTCTCCATCTTTTTCCGTCATCGAATGACTCAAATTCTGTTTTTGCTCGCATAACATATCCACCATGACCGGTTCGATATGCTTCTTTGATTGCGTTGTTTGCCAAAATTTCTCCACCAGTTGGAACATCTGGCGCTGGAATTATCTCCATGAGTTCGTCAACAGTGATGTTTGGATTTTCAATCATTGCAATAACTGCATCAATAACTTCTCCGAGATTGTGTGGCGGAATTGCAGTTGCCATTCCAACAGCGATTCCGTCGCTTCCGTTTACGAGCAAATTTGGAAATCTGCTTGGAAGAACTTTTGGTTCCATTTTTGAACCATCAAAGTTTGGCATGAAATCAATTGTATCTTTATTTATATCTCGCAAAAGTTCGCTTGCAATTTTACTTAGTCTTGCTTCTGTATAACGATAAGCTGCCGCTTCGTCTCCATCAACTGAACCAAAGTTTCCGTGTCCATCAATCAGTGGTTCATTGATTGTGAAATCTTGAGCAAGACGCACAAGAGCATCATAAACTGAAGAGTCGCCATGTGGGTGATAGTTTCCAAGCACATCACCAACAATTTTCGCACATTTCCTGAAAGGTTTGTCGCATGTGAGTCCATTTTCGTTCATTGAATATAAAATCCTTCTGTGAACTGGTTTCAATCCGTCTCTGACATCTGGAATTGCACGAGAAATATTGACAGCCATTGCATATTCAATAAATGACTGCTTCATTTCATGCTCAACATCAATATCTATATATCTTGTGTTATCAATTTTTTCAAATGTGTCTTTATCTTTCATTATTTTCTCCTTGAAAGTTTACTAAATGTCAAGATTTTTTGCGAGTGTTGCATTCTTTTCAATGAACTCTCTTCTTGCATCTGGCCTGTCACCCATCAACAAATCAAATATTTCATTGGCGGCAACCGCGTCTTTCATCACAACCTTTTTAAGCGTCCTTGTTTCAGGATTCATTGTGGTTTCCCAAAGTTGGTCTGCGTCCATTTCTCCAAGTCCTTTATAACGTTGAATGTCTGCAACTTTTGACATGTCCGCAGTTTCGCGCTCTTTTTCTTCTTCAGTATAATAATAACTAATTTGCTTTCCTCTCATAACTCTATACAATGGTGGTTGAGCGATGTATACGTGCCCTGTTTCAATCAATGGTCGCATGTATCTAAAGAAGAATGTCAACATCAAAATCGCAATGTGACTTCCGTCCACATCGGCATCTGTCATTATGATTATTTTGTCATATCTAAGTTTGCTTGGGTCACAATTTTCATGAATTCCACAACCAAATGCGGTTATCATTGTGTTTATTTCCACATTTTCCAACGCTCTTGCAAGTCTTGTCTTTTCAACATTTAAAATTTTTCCTCTCAAAGGTAAAATCGCTTGATATCTTCTGTCTCGACCTGTTTTCGCTGTACCACCAGCCGAATTACCTTCGACGATAAAGATTTCACAAAGACTGGCGTCTCTTGAACTGCAATCAGCAAATTTTTCTGGCAATGACATTGAATCCATTGCGCTTTTTCTTCTTGTCTCTTCTCTTGCATTACGCGCTGCTTCTCTCGCTTTTTGAGAAAGTGTGCATTTGTTGATTAATTCTCTCGCTTCTTTTGGGTGCTCTTCCAAATAGTCTTTGAAACATTCTTCCATCGCCTTTGCAACAAAGCCTTTGATTTCGTCTGTTCCAAGTTTTGTTTTTGTTTGCCCTTCAAATTGTGGTTCTTCCACTTTGACTGAAATTACTGCAATAATTCCTTCACGAGTGTCTTCTCCACCAAGTTTTTGTTTCTCTTTTATTAAATTGTTGGAAACAGCATAATCGTTTATTATTTTTAACAAACTGTTTTTAAAACCATCAAGGTGCTTTCCGCCTTCTTCCGTGTTTATGTTGTTGCAATATGTGTGAATGTTTTCCGTATACGTGTCTGTGTATTGGAAACTAAATTCAATTTCAGTGGTTGCATCTTGCAATTCACCATTTTCATCTTTTCTTTTGTATTTATAAATTTTGTCAACATAAATTGGTTCTGGGAAAATGCAAACTTTGTTAGATGTCAAATCTGCCACAAACTCTTGAATTCCACCCATAAATTGGAACAAATCTTCTTGTTCTTTTCCTTCTCTTTCGTCTTTGATTGATATTCTCAAACCTTTGTTTAAGAACGCAATCTCTCTCAAACGCGATTTTAAAACGTCATAATTAAATGCCGTCACAGGGAAAATTTCATCATCTGGTTTGAATGTGACAGTTGTTCCTGTCTTTCCTGCCGGAATTTGTTCAATCACTTGGAGTCTGGTTGTTGGAACACCTCTGTGATAAATTTGATGGAAATGTTGCCCATTTTGGAAAATGTCCAAAATTAATGTCTCACTGAGAGCATTAACAACGGAAAGACCAACTCCGTGCAATCCACCAGAGATTTTGTATCCACCACCGCCAAATTTTCCACCGGCGTGAAGTTTTGTGAGAACCAACTCGGCAGCACTTATTCCTTCTTTTTCATGAATGCCTGTTGGAATTCCACGGCCATTGTCTGACACACTCACACTGCCATCTTTGTTAATATTCACTGAAATTTCGTTGCAATATCCAGCCAACGCTTCATCAATTGAATTGTCAACAATTTCAGTCACCAAATGGTGAAGACCACGCTCGTCTGTTGAACCAATGTACATTCCCGGTCTTTTTCTAACAGGTTCAAGACCTTCAAGCACTTGAATAGCACTTGCGCCATATTCGTTTGTCACTTTTAAATCGTCTGTCATGTTCTCTCCTTTGATTATTTTTGACAAAATAAATAAATTTTTACATTATATATAAATATATAATGTAATTATATCAAAAATTTAATTAAAAATCAAGGGAAAATCAATTAAAAAAAGAAATTGAAATTATTTATTAACTATATAAATTGTGTCATAATAGCAATGCTTTTTCTTTATTAAAATTAACTTTTAAATAATAAAAAAACGACCTAAGGTCGTTTAAAAACTATAGTTTTGTTCAAATCTTTTTTGCTTTATTTCTGCAAGTTTATCAGCACAAAGAAAATTTATTTCATCGTCAAAATTATCTTCTGTGATTTTAACGAATTGTTCTCTTAATTTTTTATTTTTCACTGAATCGTTGAGCATTTTTTGTGCTTTTCCGTTGTCAATTGCCAAAACAACAAATTTCAATTTTGTTCTTTTGTGGAGCCTGTTCAAAAATTTTTCAATCAAAGATGTGTCAATATCCACCTTGGCGAGCAAATATTGCTCTCTGTGGTCTTTTTGTCTTGGATTGCCCATATTATTTGAAAAATCCACACATATTCTTGCAAACATACTTCACCTCGTTAGATAAATTCTAGCAGATATTTGTAAAATGTCAATATGTTATTTAAATTTTTAACTTATTGAACTTCCGTCTGGCAGGTCTTTCTCTGGACACAACAAAGAGAGATTTCCAAGACTATCTTCTGCGCATACAATCATTCCTTCACTGACAAACCCTTTCATTTCTCTTGGCGGAAGATTTGTGACAACAACCACCTTCTTGCCTTTCATTTGCTCTAGAGTGTATTGTTTTCCAATTCCAGACAACACTGATATGGTCTTCGTTCCAACTCTAACTTTTGAATGGAGAAGTTTAGATTTTGGAACAGCCTCACAATCAAGCACTAACCCAACTTTCATTTGCACTTTTGCAAAGTCATCAATAGTGATTGGCGCAATTTCTTCAAATGGAATTTGTGGTGCATTTTCTGCTTTTTGCTTTTCCACAATTTCATTGATTGTGTCTTGAATATCTTCAAATTTTATCCTTTCAAAAAGGATTTGAGGTTCGCTTGTCACATCAAACGATTTTTCCAATCCAAATTTATTTAAATCTTCAAATTGTCTTGGTTTTTCACCCAATTCTTTTAATATCTTTTCCGAAGTCTTTGGCATGAAACAAGATAACAAATTTGCGCCGACACAAATACTTTCAAGCAAAGTATATAGCACAGTTGAAAGTCTTTCCTTTTTTTGTTCATCTTTATTCAAATTCCAAGGAGTTGTTTCGTCGATGTACTTATTTGCTCTTCTAAACAATGTCCAAAGTTCTTCAAGTGCATCTGAAATTTTATATTCGTTTATTTTTGCAAAAACTCTATCTCTAGAAGACTTTGTCAATTCAATCAAATCTTCATCAACGCTTTCAATCATTCCATAATTTTTAACAACTCCATTGAAATATTGATTGCTCATTCCAAGCGTACGTTTTACAAGATTTCCAAGTGTATTTGCAAGGTCGGTGTTGTGTCGTTCACACATCATTTCCCATGTTATCGTTCCGTCTGCATTAAATGGCATTTCTCTAAGGACATAATATCGCACACTATCAACGCCAAAAATTTTAGACAAATCATCAGCATACATCACGTTGCCTTTTGATTTGCTCATTTTCCCGCCCCCTTGAAGCAACCAACCATGTCCATAAACACATTTCGGGATTGGTTCACCAAGTGCCATTAAGAATATTGGCCAGTAAATTGTATGAAAACGGATTATGTCTTTACCAATAACATGAACATCTGCCGGCCATAAGCGTCGGTATTGCTCCGTTTTGTTTTCTGTGTCATATCCAATTCCAGTGATATAGTTATTCAATGCGTCCAACCAAACATATACTACGTGTTTGTCGTCAAAATCAACTGGAATGCCCCATTTGAAACTTGTCCTTGAGACACATAAATCTTGAAGTTTGGTTTTTAGAGTTCCATCTTCGCACGCTTTCAGAATTTCTTCATCACTTTTGCCAATAAATTCATCTGCAAGCAAAAAGTTGTTCATCATTTCATTTTTTCTTGTGATTGGCTGAATGAAATCAGGGTGTGTTAAAATATATTTTACAAGTCTTGTAGCGTAATTGCTCATTTTGAAGAAATACGCCTCTTCTTTTGAGCGAACCACTTCTCGTCCGCAATCTGGACATTTCCCATCTACTAATTGACTTTCAGTCCAAAAACTTTCGCAAGGTGTGCAGTATAATCCTTCATAATAACCTTTGTAAATATCACCTTGTTCATAAAATTTTTTGAATATATGTTGAACAGCTTTTTTATGGTCTTCATCTGTCGTCCTTATAAACTTATCATAAGAAATATCCATCAAATTCCACAATTCCTTGATTTCTCCAGAAACTTGGTCAACAAATTCTTTTGGAGTCATACCTTTTTCTCCTGCCTTCATCTCCACTTTTTGACCATGCTCATCTGTTCCCGTCATGAAGAAAACATCATAACCTTGCATTCTTTTTGCTCTGGCAATTGCATCTGAAAAAATTATCTCATATGAATTTCCAATATGAGGTTTACCTGATGCATATGCTATTGCGGTTGTGATGTAAAATTTCTCTTTTTGCATATTTTCTCCTTGTAAAAATTTGAATTATTTTTCTTTTAAATATTAATAAGTTCTTTCAAATAGTTAAATTAATTAAATTTGTAAATTGCTTTATTTCCGCAACTATTATAAAAACTTTCAACTATTTTCACTTGATTGTTGCTCTCTTTATAAACTAAACTTTTTATTAAGATTTTTTATCATTTAGAAATTTCTCAATTTCTTTTTCTATTGGATATTCTTTGTCTATTTGTTTAATTTTCTTTTTTGCTTCTTTTTGTATTGATTTGTAAAGTTTTTTATATTCTTTTTGTGATAAGTCGCTATTTTTCAAATCGTTTAGTTTTTTATCTGTTTCCTTTATGACCTCTATCTTTAACTCTAAAGTTTTAATCATCTTTCTCTCCATCTATTTGTGCTATAATTTTAATTAGTCCTTTAAAAAATTTGTTTATTTTTTTTCTTGCGATTTCTCACAGCTTCGCATTCCACCGCCCCCTATTTTGAACTCCGTTCAACTAGGTATCCGATGTAATGCTTGCTATGTTCCTTTCTCTCACAGCTTCGCATTCCACCGCCCCCTATTTTGAACTTCGTTCTACTAGGTATCCGATGTAATGCTTGCTATGTTCCTTTTCTATCACAGCTTCGCATTCCACCGTCCCCTATTTTGAACTCCGTTCAACTAGGTATCCGATGTAATGCTTGCTATCAAACTCGAGTTTATATTTGTCGTATTTCACTTTTGGATAGTGCTCAGGATTTGGATTTTTAAATTTCTTTTTCTTTATGATCTTAAATCCTTTTTCTTTCAAATATTCTTCAATGTATCTATAATGCACGCACGGGTCTTCAAGAATGTCATAAATTATAAAATATTTTGCTTTTATGTTCATTAATTGGTGAAACAACAATTCAAATGAATTTCCAAAGTTTAACGCTTCTCCCAAGGTCATGTGTATGAGACACAAGTCATAATTCTTTCTAAAACATGTCTTGCATATGTCGGCTTCAACAATTTCAAGACGTTTGGAACCAATCGCACTTTCTAGTGGATTTCTTTTTCTGTTATCTCCTGGGTGAATAATTGCGTCAACATTGGCCAATGGGAAATATTTAAGCATTATACTTGCACTTATCTTTCCACTCCCTGCGTCAATAATTTTCTTTATTTCCACATTTTTTAATGGTTTTATCAGCGCTTTTATTGCTTTATCATGAATTGACTTGCTTGTGTCCACCAATCTTTCCACAAAATACCCCCATGTTCGTTTTGTTTAACTCTTTATTTTATCTCTTTATAAATTGTTATTGGACCATCAAGTTGTGTGCTAATTTGCATATCTGCCCCAAAAACACCTTTTTTGACCACAACTCCCAGAGCATTTATTTCTTCTGCCAATTTGTCATAAATTTGTTTTGCAATTTGCTTGTCAGCAGAAAAGCCAAAATCTGGCCTTGCTCCGCTTGTTTCTTTCGTGCAAAGAGTGAAATTTGAAACTAATAATATTTCTCCATTTTTATCTTTTACACTTTGATTCATTTTGCCGTCTAAATCGAAAATTCTCATTGAAACAATTTTGTTTGCAACTCTTTTTGTGATTGCAATATCATCGTCCTTGCAAACACCAACCAAAACAATCAGTCCTTCTCCAATTTCTGAAATCAATTGATTATCAACTTTCAAATTTGCTGATTTGACTCGCTCAATAACTAGTCTCATAATATTGATTCCTTCGTGGCAAAATGTCTTGGCAAAAATCCAATCTAACAAGTTTTGCAACTTCATCTTCATCTTCAAAGTTGCAATTAAATTCTTTTCCGTTTAAATCATCTCTCAATCTCAAAACTTGTTCAATTGAAATCTTGGTTTTGCGAGTTTTTGCAATGCGATAGATATTGTCACGATTTTCAACATCATCACTCTTAAATCCATTTAAACAAATTGAAATTTTGCCAAATTTATTTAAAAAGAAATAATTTTCACCTTTTGCGATTGGTCTTCCGGGTTTTAAGCAGAAAGATTCACCCTGTTTGTCTCCCGTAAGTTGTATAAAATAACAATCGAAAATTATATTGTTGCTTAAATACATCTTCATCTCAATTGGTTCAGCTTGTGACAAGAAAAATTCAATTTGACCTTGAACATTTCTGCACGCTATAATAAAGTCTGTTGGAATTTTTTCTTTTAAAATTCTTTCATACTCTTTTTCCATCAAATTTTGTTCGTTGTCTATTCCATTTTGAACTTCCACGGGTTTTTCTTGTTGATTTTTTATTGCTCTAACTTTGAGATATTTATTTATAATTGTCATAATTTCTCCAATTTTATATTTTGAGATTTAAGAACGCGCAATGCGGTTTACCAAACCCATGTCAACTTTTCCAGCGTATTCTGATTTAAATTTTTTCATAATTGCTGGAATGGATTTGTCTTCCATTGCGTCAATTATTGCTTTAATTTCTTCTTCGCTCATCATTTTTGGAAGATATTTTTCGATTATTGATTTTTGCTTTTCAATAATCTTCGCTTGCTCTGCATTCCCTGCCTTAACATAATTGTCTCTTTCTTCAGTGAGTTCTTTGATTGTCTTTTGAAGAATTTGAACAGTGTCTGCATCAACAAGTTCTTTGCCATCTTTTTTTAATTCAATTGATAACAACATAACTTTGTTCATCACCACGCCAAATATTGCACGCGCAACGCTATCATGGTCTTTCATTGCTTGAACATTATCTTTTTTGATTTCATCAATTATCATACTCTCTCCTTATTATTCATTGCCAAACACATCATCTATATCACCGTCTTCAACAGCGGTGAGCACCATATCATTTTGAACTTTGGTTTTGTTCTTTGTGTATAAATTATCTTTCCCAGGTTCATAAAATTGAGTGAATTCGCTCTTCCATTTAATTGGAATTGTCCCACGCATACCATTTCTATGTTTTGCAATGACAAGTGAATAATCCAACGCATCGTCGTTTTCGTCTTTTGCATTTTCACTGGCAATGTCTGCGATAAACATTACAATGTCCGCATCTTGTTCGATTGAACCAGACTCTCTTAAGTCACTCAATTGAGGTGTTCTATCTGCACGTTTTTCACTTTCACGATTTAATTGAGAAAGCAACAAAATTGGAACTCCAAGTTCACGCGCAGCAAGTTTGATTGAACGCGTTAAATCTGCCACCTCTTGCTGACGATTTCCGTCCTTGTTTTGCCTTTCACTTTTCATCAGTTGCAAATAGTCAATGATGACCATATCCAACCCTTTTTGTGCTTTCAACCTTCTGCATTTTGAAAGAATTTCCGCTGGAGTTATTGTTGTTGTGTCGTCAACATATATGCTCGTGTCTTCCAAAATCTTTTTTGTCTCAAACAACGTTGCCCAAATGTTGTTATCTTTTGTTCCGCCTTTAACATTATCCATTGCAACGCGACCAGTTGAACAAATAAATCTTTGTGCAACTTGCAATGTGCTCATCTCCAAATCAAACATTGCAACCGTCTTTCCATATTTTATTGCTGAATTGATGGCAAAGTTAACTGCAAGAGTTGTTTTACCAATACCTGGACGTGCAGCGATAATGATAAGTTCGCCAGGTTTGAATCCATTTGTGATTTTGTCAAGTGTTGGGAATCCAACTTTAATTCCGCTGTTGGCATTAGGGTCAATTGAAATTTTCTCCATCATGTCAATTGCTTCATTAACGCCCTTTTTGATATGCTCCAAATCATTTTTTCTTCTCGTTTGAGCAATGTCAAAAATTGCTTTTTCTGCATTTTGAAGAACTTCGTTAGCATCAACACTTTCAAACGCTTCGTTTATAGTTTGTTGACTTGCTTCAATGATTTGTCTTAGCAAACTATCATTTCTAACTATGTCTGCATAATATTTGTAGTTTGCAGCACTTGGCACATAGTTGGTTAAATCTGTTATGTATCCAATTCCGCCAACTTCTTCCAACTCACCTTTGTTCTCCAAAACTTTGGTGACGGTCACATAGTCAATCGCTATATCTTTATAGTAGTTGTCAAGCATTGCTTGATAAATTTTTTGATGTGCAATTGAATAGAAATCTTTTGCTCCAATGTTTGGGAAAATGTCTGCACAAGCATCTTGTGAAATGAACAAACTTCCAAGCAAACTTTGCTCGGCCTCTAAATCGTTTGGTAGCATTTTTGCTCTTTTTTCTGCCATTGTTTTCTCCTTTTATAAAGTGATTTATTTGTCTATATTTTGTTGTTCTTCTGAATTTTCTTGCGTCTCTTCTCTCTTGATTATTTGAGCGCCTTCAAAAGCATTGTCTGCAATCTGATAGCAACCTGCAAAACCATGTTTTGGCCATTTCAAATTTTTGCAATCTTTGAATGCATATGAATAAATTTCTTCAATGCCTGTTGCTTTTTCAAAACTGAAATTTTTAAGGTCCATTCCTTCAAAAGCACTGTTCCATATAATTTTCACACTTTTTGTGATTGTGTAAAAATCTACTTTTAGAGGAGTTGTCTTAACTTGTGCAATTGCGCCATCAATTAAAAATCCGGTTAAATTTTGTGCATAAAAACGCATCACCAATTTATCCCCACTTTTTACGATAGCATATCCCGAACCTTTATAAACAACTTCTTTTTTATGACCATTTGTTTGCATAATACCTCCTTTTTAACAAACGACACTCCTTATTTCCAAACATCTTTTTTATCATTCAATAAATTTTGTGCTTGTTTCTTTTTCTCTCGTTTTCTAGCAATAAGTTCCACAATTAAAACAGCGACTCCCATAATTGCCATGAAACATATAATTTGAAGCCAACTAGATTTAATTATGTTTTGTGTGTAATATCCAAACAGCACCAAAACAGGAACACAACATAAAATTGTGATAGCAATCCTTTTGCCAACTTTCATAATTTTATTGAATGTGTCTTGTTGCTCAGTTTGTCTTTTCATTAATTCTCCTGAATTGGTTTTTTGCTCTTTGCTCTCAATTGATGGTCAAGAATTGCCTTTCTGATTCTTATACTCTTTGGTGTTATTTCAACCAGTTCATCATCTGCAATAAATTCAATTGCCTCTTCCAAACTCAAAGTTTGAATTGGAGAAAGTCTGAGTGCTTCATCGCTTGCACTTGACCTTGTGTTGGTCAATTGTTTCTTTTTGCAAACATTAACTACAATGTCTTCGCCTTTTGGATTCGCTCCAACCACTTGCCCCATATAGACCTTTTCACCTGGGCCAACGAGCAATCTTCCACGTCCTTGCGCATTGAAAAGTCCATATGTGATTGCTTCTCCCGTTTCATATGAAATCAACGAACCAAAATTTCTACCTTCAATTTCGCCTTTGTATGGTTGATATTCATAGAACACACTTGACATAACACCTTCACCTCGAGTGTCTGTCAAAAGTTGTGATTTATATCCAAACAATCCCCTGCTTGGCACATAAAATTGAAGTCTCATTCTGCTTCCTATTGGAGACATATCGATGAGTTCACCTTTCTTTTCTCCCATAGATTGCATAACCGAACCAACACTATCTTCCGGAACGTCCAATACAACCCTGTCAATTGGCTCACACCTAACGCCATCAATCGTTTTATAGAGAACTCGTGGTCTGCTAACTTGGAATTCATAGCCGTCTCTTCTCATGTTTTCAATGAGAATTGAAAGATGCATTTCACCTCTGCCCCTAACTTTAAACTGGTCAGCAGTATCTCCATCTTTAACTTGCAAAGACAAATCTCTCACTGCTTCTTTATATAATCTATCTTTTAAGTGTCTGCTTGTGATAAACTTTCCTTCTTTTCCGGCAAATGGACTATCGTTAACCATAAATGTCATTTCAACACTTGGTTCACTAATTTTCACAAAAGGAATTGGTTGCATTTCGTCTGTTGCACTCACAGTGTCTCCAATTGTGATGTCCGGAATTCCAGCAATACAAATTATGTCGCCAGCAGTTCCCACTTCAATTGCGTCTCTTTTCAATCCGTCAAAGTTAAATATGTTTACAACCTTTCCAGCATAATGTTTTGATGTGTCAAAATAATTTTTGATGTATACAGTTTGATTGAGTTTTAATTCACCTGCTTCAACTTTTCCAACTGCGAGTTTGCCCAAATAGTCGTTATGTTCGGTTGAAGAAACTAACATTTGGAATGGTGCATTTATATCCATTTTTGGAGCAGGAATGTGATTTATAATTGCTTCGAACAACGCTGTCATATCCTTGCCTGGATTTTTGTAATCTGTTGAAGCAATTCCTTCTCTTGCTGAACAATAAACAATCGGACTATCAAGTTGTTCGTCATTCGCGTTTAAATCGAGCATCAGTTCCAAAACTTCATCTCCAACTTCGTCAAGTCTTGCATCTGGACGGTCAATTTTGTTTATCACAATAACGACTTTAAGATTGAGTGACAATGCCTTTTCCAAAACAAATCTCGTTTGTGGCATTGGTCCTTCAAAAGCGTCAACGACAAGCAAAACACCATCAACCATTTTCAACACACGCTCAACTTCTCCACCAAAGTCTGCGTGACCTGGAGTGTCAACAATATTGATTTTTGTGTTTTTGTAAAAAGCTGAACAGTTCTTTGATAAAATTGTGATTCCCCTTTCTCTTTCAAGAGCATTTGAATCCATAACCCTATCTTGAACTTCTTGGTTGTCTCTAAAAATTCCACCCTGTTTTAGCAAAGCATTGACCAAACTGGTCTTGCCGTGGTCAACGTGGGCAATAATTGCAATATTTCTTATGTCTGTCATAAATGTCCTTTTATATATTAGTACTCATTATATAATAACACACACAAACTGAAATTGCAATCCTATTTTTAATTTAATTGCAATAAATTTTTAAAAAAGTGGTTTGAAAAAATTTTGAAAAACCCTTAAAAAATAGTTGATTTTTATTTTTTTATTTGATAGCATTTTTATAGTTGAAATATTCAACAGAAAAAGGAGAAAGAATTATGAATCAAATTAGCGCATCAGAATTCGTTAAACAAGTTGCAGAAGCAACAGGTTGCACACAAGTTCAAGTGAAGACAATCTTAAATGCAGCGCAAGAGCAAATCAAGACAAACCTTAAAAAAGGTCAAGAGATGCACTTCATTGGTTTCATGAATATTGGAATCAAAACAAAGAAAGCAGGTGTTAAACTCAATCCTTTCACAAAAGAGAAAGTTAAAGTTGCTGCTTGCAAAGTGCCAACTGTTAAATTGAGCGCTTCTTTCAAACAATTGTTGAAGAAATAATGATTAACTCCAGTTTTGGAGTTTTTTCATGCCATTTTTAAATTTTTTTAACAAAAAATCAATTTAATGACAACAAAATTGTCAAATTGTTTTGTTAAAAGTTTTTTAATTTGTTATAATAACAATAATTAGGGGGCAAAATGATATATTTTTTAATTATTTGTGGAATAATCTCAATTTGCACATCTCTCATTGCGATTATTGCCGTCGTTTTGACAAAACATGAAATTTCAAGTTTATTAAATAAGGATAAACTTTTGTTTAATGAAAATTTTATTGCAAAGCAAAAAGTGCTTGAAGAATCAATGAGTTTGGCAGATGATGTTATAAAAAGAGGAAAAGCACTATGCTTAAACCCGGAATTTTCAACACGCGCAACAAATTGTTTGAATTCTCTCATGTGCGTTGTATCAAATGTTAAATTGATTGATTGTTTTTCAACAATTGTAAAAGATGTCAATGCTGAAAACAGCAAAGAACTTGTGGAAGATTACAAATTGCTTTGCAGACAAGACCTTGGATTTAAAGTGCGAAAAAATAAAAACAAAAAAGTTGAAAAAGTTCAACCTGCAGATTATGCACAAAAACCTGCAAATCCACAAGTTTCAACTCAACAAACCCCAACCCAAATGAGACCAGCAACAAATCCAACTCAACAAAGAGTTAACACTCCAAAACAACCTGTTAATTCTGCGTCACAAAATCTCAATGCAACAAACAAAACCACAACGATAAAACAACCAGTTGAGCCAACAAGACCATCAAGCGTTAAATAAGATTTATCTTGCAAAACAAGTCAAAATTAAAAAATAGGCACAATGCCTATTTTTTTCGTTTTGATTTTGCCATGCATTTTTCGAGATGTGCTTTAAGTTTGTTTATGTCACCCGTGATTTTATCTTTTCTCAAACAAACATATTCAACTGAATTGAAAACCAAAATTAACCTGTTTGCGTCTTCAATATAACTTGTTAGTGAATTTAAGTTGTGCACATTCTTTGCAACTTCTTTTTCCTGTTGAACCATAGTCTCGTGACATGCTGAATTATCAATTACAACATGCAGATAGTCCATTTCTGCAAGTTTTTGCTTTTTATACGATTTCTTTTGTGATGACACAAGCATAACAGGAATAATGAGATACATTCCTTCCAAAATTAAAAGCGCAACAATCAGGATTATATCCCACACTATGCTTCTATGTTTAACAATGTCAAAAATCAACATACCGAGCATTGCAACAATCAAAATTGGAACCAAAATTGCAATGAACTTGTCCTGCTTTCTTTTTTGAGATTTATACACATATTTAGCACTTATTATGCTGTCTTCAAGTTCAAATTTATATTTACATTCAAACATTTTCACTCCTATATTTTTTCATTAACACTATATCGCGCAAGTTTTTTCTTTCGTGCAATCACCAATGTGACAACAACCCCAGCAATAATTACCACAACCGATATCACAATCAATGCGATTTGCCATGGCGCAAACAATGCTTTTGCGCTTGTCAGAACAAAGATATCATCAACATTTTTATATGTTGACAATTGAGAGAGTTCAACAACACAATTATTTCCATCAATTGAATAGTTGATTGTGTTTGCACTCTCACCTTTCACAAACACCACATTGCTTAAATCGTTTACGTTAGGGATTGACATATGCAAACTTCTGTCAATTTCTTGCTTGCGACCATTCACTTCAAAGTACACTTTATAAGCGACATTGAAAATGTTTGTTCTAGAAATGTACTGCTTAATATGTGGATAAATTGAAATGTAATCCTGTGTCTCAGGTTTGATGATTTCAACCACAAGTTCGGCAGTCATTGGAATTGCTTTTATGTTCGCATTTTCATTTCCTTCAAGAGCATTTTTATTAAACACTTGAATTGTGCCAACACCTTCAATTTCAATCTGTCTTGAATATGGATAAATTGATGCTTGTGTTGTAATGTTGTTGATTGTGTAGTTGACAGCATTTGCGCCAATAAGTGCCTGTTTTGCAATTATTTCAACTTGTTTGTTTGAACCTTCATTTCCGTCAACAAATCTAATGTACTCAGTTTTGCCATTTATTAATGATGCGTCAAATCTCACATCATCAATCGCATATGTTCCAGACAATGTTATTGTTGATTGTTTGATTGTGGCTTCTGTTGTTCCGTCCTTAACCTTGTCTTCAACAACCAATCCATTTACGCTGACAACTTTTGGAGTTATTTTTAAAACCTTTTTAAACACAAATGAATTGTCTACAGCAACACTCTCTTCTGAATCAATTCTTATAACATTGACCATATTATTTTTCAATTTAAAGTTAGAAGAATTTAGCGCCAATCCATAAATTGTGAAATTGTAATAATCATCAATGACATTTTTTGACTCAACTTGTGTCAAATCAGAATCCTTTGAGAAACTAATAAACGCATCTATATAAGCTGAAAATTTGATTTGTGAGTCTAAATATGATACATTCACAACTTTTGAAACTGACTGATTATCTCCATCAACAAATTTAAGGTATTTCCACAAACTTGGCAAGTCAAACTTCGAATTTGAGTTGTATGGTCTTGTCAAAATGGTGTTATTTGTTTTGTCTTGATTTAACAGTTGTTCATCAAGTTCAAGCATGATTTGTCTAGGGATAATTTCCAGTTGCAATTTATAATCCAAATTAAAGTCCTTCAACCAAGGATAGTTTGCCTGCCCTTCCTCTGTCAATTGGATTTTTGCTGTGTATATTCCAGCGTCCATTGGCTCAACATTTGTTTCAACTCCCTTGCTGTAAATTATTTCAATTGAATCCAAAATAATTTGAGATGAAGTTATATCCGTTCCCTTTGTCAAAGTTTGAGCAATGCCATTCATAAGACCATCGCACGCGTAAATCCTAGTGAAAGTGTAAATATCATCTATTCCAATTTGATTTCCTTCAAAGTATATCAACGGCTCAATTTGGAACTCAACGCAAATGTCATCTTCATATCCAACCGTTAAAGAATTTAAAATTGAACCATCAGCATTATAATTTAGAGTTATTCCAAATGACGCAAAATTGTCTGGATTTTCATCACTGCTGTCTGCAATCAAAGTATTTCCTGTAATATCATAAATTTTTACACTTGAAATTTTAAAATAAGGATTTCCATTTGCATCTTTATAGACACTGCTGAAAGCATATGATAAATCTGCTTTGCTTAAAAATGACATGCTCCTTTGAGCAAAATTGTTTCCTTCAGTATTGTATACAATTGTTCCGCCTGGAGTATAACGCATGTTTGAAATTTGAAGCGCAAAATTTCTGTCAGTCTCTGAAAAATAGAAATCTATATTTTCAATATTTGTGGTCAAAATTATCTGCTTGGTCTGAACTTTAAATGTATATTCAATTTTGATTGACGAACCCACAATATTTTCAATTATATCCGACACAACAAATGATAGATTATATTCTCCTTTATTATTAGGATTTTCTGTTGCTCTATAATTCTCATTATCTCCAGCAACTCCAATTGCAGAAAGGAAAATTCCTTTTGTTAAATCGACCATTGTTCCATTGTTATAATAGTCATAACTTTTCTTTATTTGAATGTTTACTGAAATCGTGTCGCTTACCGTGACATATTCAACGTCTATCCCGTACTCAAACGTTTGTAATACACCGCTTTCGTCATATCTCATAACAGAAATCTTGATGCCAACAAAATCAAATTTCACCATTTTGTCACTATTATTTGACAAAACATTTTCAATTGTTAGTGTTATGTATGAATAATTAACTTTGAATTTTAAAACACATGTTTCCCCTTCGACTTCATCTAAAAATTCATTGATGGTGAAGTTATAGAAAGCTGTTTCAGTTGTTGTCATGGTTGTGATGGAATAATACTTCTTGCCATCAACTTTCTCTTGCTCCCCATTTGCAACAGCAACTCCATATTCGAAATAATACAACTCATCTTTCATTTCGTTAAAGTTGTCGCCCGTAAACTCAACATATTTTTGATAACTAATGCTTTCAAACTTGTATCCAAAATTTGAATTTGTTGTTATTAAGAATTGGTCATACAATTTGATTGAATCTTTGTCAACACTTGGATTTCCTTGATTTATGTCAAAATCAAATTCAATTGAATATTCTTGATATTTAACAATATATTCAATCACGGTATCCTTTTTGAGACTATCAATCTCGTATGTATAACCGCTGGTCTTGTTGTTGTCAACATTCCAACCAACTGCAGTGATTCCTCTTTGCCAATCTTTTGAAACTTCAAACACCAAGTTTTGTCCATAAGGAATTAATGTGAAAGTTGTTTTGTCTGTTTGAATGTAGTCATCAAAATTTGTGATTGTAATTTCTGGGAAGCGCACAAACGCGTCATAACTATCTCCCCTAGGGTTTTCAATCGTATACTTGATGCCAACTTGATATTGGTATTTAGTCAAAATCAGATGAATGTTTAATTCTGTTGTAGAATCAGTGAAATTTCTTCCAACAAAACTTTCAAAATCTGCAATGGTATATGAATATTGATTGTTATTGTCATTTCTTAAATCGTTGCTTTCGCACCATTCTTGTGCAAGATTTATGTCATTTATCTCTCCAACATATGCAGTTGAGACATACATTCCATCAGGTTTTGTAAAACTTATTGTGTGGTCTGTTATTGAAATTATTTTTGAAAAATCAGAACTTGTTGAAGCAGTTGAATCTTCATAAACTTTAACATTTAACTGATATGTGTTCTCTTCCGCATGGACAATCAAAGTGTACACCGCATTTTCTTCAGTAGGTGTGAAAGTGATTTTATATGTTGAATCAAGTGTGTATGACGCTGAAACTTCAAGTCCGTCTTTCAAATATTTTAATGTATAACCGGTCAATTTGTATCCAAAATTCATTTGGCCGTTTGTAAGTTCCACAGACAATTCAGATAAAATTGGATTATATTTGCCATAAGAGTCTGCCACCAAAGTTGCTCCATCTTGTGTGACGCTGATGTTTGAAATTCCATCTGTGTCATATGCTCCTTGCAAATCAAAAACAATCCAAAGTTGTGTGCTTGGTTCTGCAAATATAACTTCAATTACAACATTTTTATTGTTTTCCAATGTTTCGGTGTGCGAATATGTTGTTGGGTTTGTTTCAGTTGCCAAATAACTCAATTCGCCCACGCCTTTTGTGAACATAACAAAACAATAATAATTTGACGCATCAAACAAATTTTGAGTTGCGTTAATGGTTATTTGGTCGTATTTTTTTAATCCATAAACTTTGTAAGTTTTGTATCCTACCTCATAGTCTGAGTCGCCATCAACCAGTTCAACCTTGTTTGCCCCTTCTGGCAATGCTGAAAACGATAAATCAGCCATTGTGTTTGAACTGTTTTCAATCATTTGAATTTTGTAAGTGAGAGTAAATTCTTGATATCCAGCATACAAATAAACATTTATTTCAGTTGCGTCTGCCAACACATAAGTTTGCAACGTTTCAAGACTCAACACAAAAGAATTTCCTTCAATATATTCTTGAGTCGATTCGTTTTTAAGTTTAATTCCTAAAAATTCAAATCCATCTTGAATGAGCATAGAAGACAACGAAATTGTGTCAAATAAAATGACTTTTGAACTGAGTTTATATGTATAATTGACTTCAGAAGAATTTAAATTTGCAACGTCAACCGAATTTAAATTTCCATTTATGCCAACCTTCATGCTTAAATAAGGATATTCAATTGCAGATGTTGCGCTTTTTTGAAGAGTGATTGGAGTTGCATTGATAATGTTCACTTCATATTGTTTATATTCATAGCATACATAAACAACTTTATTTGTTGGATTCGTTTTGTCAATTTCACAATTTAGTTCGGTCAAAATTTGACTCACATTTTGAGAGAATGAATAACCGACATGATTATATCCTAAAAGTGCCAAATTCGTTTTGTCGAGTTGAACGTAGTTTGAATCAGTGAGCGATTCGTTTGAAGTGAGAATTTGACCACGAATCAAATTGACAGAATTTAAATTGAAATTGTCATTGTTTTCAATGAAGAAATTATTATTGTTTATGAGCGCAAATCTAAATTCAACACTAAATTCATTTGAAGTGTAATTTATGATAATATCAAAATCATCTTCAATGTTTGGATATGTTTTTACATTTTTTGTGTCCGCATCTAACGAAGCAAAATTATAATATGTGTATCCACCTTCTCCATAAGTTTGTGGCACAACCACAGTGAATGGCAAGTCTGAATTTTGACTTTTTGTTTTAACAAAATATTGATTTCCAGCGATGTAAGAAAACGCGTTTGAAATTCCTGTTTCATTAATTGAATTTTCAATGAGGACAATTCCATCTGCGTCTGTTGTCGCTCCATCAACTTTTACAATCAAATTTGCGATATACAAATCGTTATATTTATGAGTGATAACATTTTTTAAATCTTTAGATTTCTCCAATTGGCAATTAATTTGTACAGCAGTTGTCTTTTTTGTTTCATCTTTTGTGATTGTTGCTTGAAGCTCATTGATTTTTTCTTCATCTGGCAATGCAGTTTGGAAAAATTCAGTTGACTCTATATTTACATCAGATTGAACAGATAAATTAAATTGAACATTTTCGCCCAACTTAAAGTTTTTAATTTCATCTAAGTTGCTAGATTCATTTCCGCAAAAATAATATTTTCCGCTGTCATTTACAACAACATTATTATAAACACCTTCTTCTAGTGAAGAATAGTAAATTGTTTTTCCGTTTTCAACGATTTGATTTTCTGGCAAAGCAAATTTATCGAGCAGATTTGTAATGTCCAACTGATAATATATATAATCAAAGACAGGTTCCACAACCAAATCTTCCACAAGATTTGAGATTGTGAGTTCTGCATGGTCAATTTCACCATCTTCAAAGTTGACATCAGTTTTTGTGATTGTGTAAGTGATTCCACTGATTGTTGAAGTTTCAGATAACAAATTTTGTTCACCACCGCTCTTTATCAGCCAACCAACAAATTTATACCCGTCATTTGCGTCGGTTTTAAGTGGAATGTCAGTTTTGTCAATATTAAATGTTCCGTATCCAGTCGTTTTCCCGACTTCAACTTCGCTTTTTGTATATTCTCCATCTTCCGCCAAAAGATAATAACTTGACACCACATCTTCAGTCGTTGCGTAAGTCGTCTTAACGTTTGAAACTGAAAAACCAAACAATAAGACAAGACTTATAAATATCAAAAATATTGAACTTTTCTTTTGTCCGATTTTCATTTGCACCCCCAAATGCAAGAATTGCCCGCTCTTGCACCATCTGCACATGCTGTTATGATTTGTTTAAATTCTTTGCTTGTCACATCTCCACATGCAAAAACATTTTTTACGCTTGTTTGTTGATTTCTATCAACAACAATATATCCGTTTTTGTCTTTTTCTAAATCAAAATCAATTTCTGGCAAATTCACAACTTGGCCAACAGCAACAAACAAACCATCAATTTCCAATTTTTGTTCCTCGCCATTGTTGTCAATTTCAATTTCTTCAAGTTGAGCGTTTCCAATCAGTTTTTTAACATTTGAGTTAACAAGGATTTTCACATTTTTCAGTTTCTTGATTTCGTCAATCCTAAAACTTTCCGCTCTAAAATTTTCGCTTCTATTAATCATGACAACATTACTTGCAATTCGTGACAAATATTCAACATCTTGAACTGCGGTGTTTCCACCACCAACAACTGCTACATTTTTCTTTTTAAAAAAATTTCCGTCGCAAGTGGCACAATAACTTACACCCCTACCAATAAACTGTTCTTCGTTTTCAAGTCCCAACCTTCTTGCTTTGCAACCAGTTGCCAAAATTAATTTTTTGCAAAAAAATTTTTCGTCGTTAGTTTCAACAACAAATCCATTCTTTTGTTTTTTTATTTTTTGCGCTTTATTTAATTTCAACTCCATGCCTAATTTGACAGCTTGATTTTCCATTTTTTGCGTCAACTCATAACCTGAAATTGATTCATATCCGGGATAGTTTTCAATGTCGTGAGAAAGAGATGCTTGCCCACCAACAGCAAGCCCTTCAAGGCACAACGTTTTAAGCCCTGCGCGAGAAACATAAATTCCAGCAGTCAGTCCAGCAGGACCACCACCAACTATCACGACATCGTATTCCATACATATATGATAACCAAAAAATTAAAAATTTCCAAGTAAATTCTTAATATTTATTAATATTTTATTAATAACCAGTTTCTAAACGCGATATGAAGTTGATAAAATTTGATAGTTAAATAGTTTGACTTGCCAAAAAATTTGTGATAATATGTCGAATGTGTTTCAAAGGAGAAATTATGGTTGACAAAAATAAATGTATAACATGTGGCGCTTGTGTATCAATATGCCCAGTTGGCGCAATAAAAATCGTTGATGGAAAAGCGGAAATAAATCCAAAAAAATGCATTAAATGTAAGAGTTGTGAACAATTCTGCCCAGTTGGTGCAATAAAAATTCCTGATGAAAAATAATTTCTAAATATTTTTTGTGATATTTTTCATTTTTATTTTTTATTTAATATCGTTTTAAAAAAAATTATTAAATTAAAAATAAATTTATAAAAATTTTTAATAAATATCAAAAACATACTATAAACAAGTATTTTGTTTGATTTTTCAACAAAAAAAATTATAAAAGCAATTTTATAATTTCTTTTTTTATTTATTTAACAAAAATAAGTTTTATAAACAATTTAAATATGAATTTATTTCAAATTTTCCTTATATTTATTGCATTTATTTTTTAATTCCACGCTTGCCTTAATTCCTGTTTCGTCTAAATTTGCACCCATAAGTCTTGCAATTTCTTCGAATAAAGAATTGTCTTGCAAAATCTCAGCTTTTGTGTGTGTTGTCAGTTTGTCGCTAAACTTTATAACTTTAATGTTCCTATCAGCCATCGCACAAATTTGAGGTAAGTGTGAAACAGCAATTATCTGTTTGCTTTGACTGAGTCTTGCCATATACTCACCAACAACCATAGCGATGTTTCCACTGAGTCCACTATCCACTTCATCAAAAACAATTGTGTGAATGTCATCAACTCCTGCAACCACGATTTTGTATGCCAGCATAACCCTTGACATCTCTCCGCCAGACACCACTTTGTTGAGCGGTTTTAATTCGAAGCCCAAGTTTGAAGAAAACATAAATTCAACATGGTCAAAACCAAACAAAGAAAATCTTTCACTAATTTTTGAAAAAACAATGTCTAGCTTTGCGTTTGGCATGCCAAGAGTCTTCAACTCGCTTTGCATTTTCTCACACAAAATTTTTGCATATTTTTTTCTTTCTTCTGACAACTTTTCTTGTATTGTGTCAATTCTATCCAAAACTTTTTGTTTTTCATTTTGAAGTTCGTTATATCTTTCTTGAGAATGCAAAAGATTATCTAAACTCTTTTGTGTTTTTGAATAATATTCCATTAAACTTTGATAATTTCCACCATATTTTCTAAACATGGTCTTTATTAAATCTAGTCGCTCATCTACGTAATTAAATCGTTCTTCATCAAAATAATTGTTGCTTAGTATCTCATTTGCTGTGTCAACAATGTCTTCAAGTTCAATCGCACAGCTTTTTGTTCGCTCTGCAAGCGCGTTGTAATCTTGCTTTAGTTCAGCAACTTGTTGAATTGATTTATGCGCCAAATTGACTTTGCTTATAACGTCTTGTTCAAAACCTGAGTCAGACAAAATATCACGCAAATTTTTTAAACTTTCGTTAATTTTTTCAAACTGTTGCATCTCTTTTTTTTCAGCGCTCAAATCTTCAAATTCATTTTCAGTTATATTTACTTTTTCGATTTCAGCAATTTGATATGAATATAAATCAATTAAATTTTGTTTTTCACTTTCACTTCCGCCAAGCGACTTTATTTCATTTTCAATTTCTTTATATTTTCCAATCTCTTCACTTAAATCAGATAAAAATTTGTCTGACGATTTGCTAAACAAATCTATAATTTGCAGTTGATAATCATTGTTTAAAATTGCCAAATGTTCACTTTGTCCGTGAATGTCAACCAACATTGAACATATCTTTTTTACAACCGCAACAGGAACAAGTTCACCATTGATTTTGCATGTGTTTTTCCCGTTTATGTCAAGTTCTCTTGAAATAAAAAGTTCGTCTGCACAATCAATGTCGAACATCTCTTTTATTTTTTCACTTTGAGTTTGAGACACAGAAGAAAAAACCGCTTCAACTTTCATTGAAGAAGTGTTTTCTCTTATCAAAGTTTTATCTGCACGTCCGCCGAAAACAAAACTCAAACTATCCAGCATTATGCTTTTTCCAGCGCCAGTTTCTCCGCTGATAACGTTGAGTTTTTCGTCCATTTCCAAAGTCACTTTGTCAATCAAAGCAACATTTTCAATCTTTAGAGTTTGAAGCATTATCCAACCAATTTTTCTCTCACAAGTTTGTCAATTTCGTCCGCAAGTTCTGGATGAGCCAAGAAATATGCCTTAACATTTTCTTTTCCTTGCCCAATCTTGTCGCCATTATAACTAAACCATGAACCAGATTTTTCAATTACCCCTGTTTCAATTGCAGCATCAATCAAACAACCAAACACTGAAATTCCTTCACCATACATAATGTCAAATTCTGCTGTTTTGAAAGGCGGAGCAACTTTATTTTTTACAACTTTAACTTTTGTCCTGTTCCCAACAATGTCGCTACCATTTTTTATGGCATCAACTTTTCTTACATCAAGTCTAACTGAAGAATAGAACTTCAACGCTTTTCCACCAGGAGTTGTTTCAGGATTTCCATACATAACACCAACTTTTTCTCTCAATTGGTTGATGAAAATAACCAATGTTTTACTCTTTGATGTCACACCTGTAAGTTTTCTCAATGCTTGTGACATAAGTCTTGCTTGAAGACCAACAAAAGCATCACCCATTTCACCATCAATTTCCGCTTTTGGGGTCAATGCTGCAACCGAGTCAATAACTACTACATCAACACCACCACTTCTAACAAGTTGTTCAGTTATTTCAAGTGCTTGTTCTCCCGTGTCTGGCTGAGAAACATACATAGACGCAATGTCTACGCCAAGTTTTTGTGCATAAATTGGGTCAAGTGCATGTTCTGCATCAATAAATGCAGCAGTTCCACCCATTTTTTGCGCTTCCGCAATCACATGAAGGGCAACTGTTGTCTTACCACTGCTTTCTGGTCCATAAATTTCAACAATTCTTCCCCTTGGAAGTCCACCAACGCCCAATGCAATGTCCAAAGGTAAGCAACCGGTTGGAATGACTTCAATTCCTTCCGCAAAACTGTTTTCGTCCATCTTCATGATTGAACCTTTTCCATATGTCTTTTCAATTTGCGCAATCGCTGCTTCAAGCGCTTTTTTCTTATCGTCTGTCATAAATTCTCCTTAATTTAATCTTTTTTTATTTAAAAATGTAAAATCTTACTCTTCTACTTCGTGGTCTTTTTCTGTGTCTGGATATTTTAAGCGATAAATTGTGTCGACAATGATTCCAACAACTCCGCAAATAATCACTCCACCAACAATAATCAGCCAAGTTGGGTGCCAAACTTTTGCCAAAAACCCAACCAAAAGATATGCGAGCACACTCAATAAAATAATACAACCACAAATACAATCAGTTATAATTTTTAATTTTTTATCTGTTTTCATAAACTCTCCTGATTTTAAATAGTATACAATTACAAAAACAATTTGTCAAACATTTGTTCGATAATTTATTTACTATCTTTAAAACATTCTTTATTTTTAACAAGGTAGTTGACGCCTGATATTACAGTCAAAAGCGTTGCAACACCGATTAGAACATATGAAATTACTTTAAATGTTATAATTACTGGCGTTAAAACATTTAGACTAGGAGTCAACAGGAACGAAAGCAACATACACACTGGAATTGCAATCATTTGCACCATTGTTTTTGCTTTTCCCCAAATATCTGCAGCGAGCACAGTTCCGTTTGACGCAACCAACAAGCGAAGAGCGCTGACGATAAATTCTCTTGAGATTATTATTGTGACAATAATCACTCCCCAAGGATGTGGAAGTGTTCCATCAGCCATAAGCATAAACAACACAGCAGAAGTGAGCAATTTATCAGCAATTGGGTCCAAAAATTTTCCGAAATTGGTGACAAGATTATATTTCCTTGCAATTTTGCCATCAAGCAAATCTGTGAGCGACGCCAAAATAAACAAAACTAGGGCAACAATTTTTCCAATTCCATATGGAATAAAGTTTGCAAGATAGAAAAACATCACAAATGGTATCATAATTACCCTTGCAATGGTTAACTTGTTTGGAATATTCATTTTTTTCTCCTTTACTTTCAGTTTGTTTAGTGCAAATCCAAACCTTATAATATTGCAAATATTATACAATAAAAAAACTAAAAAACCAAATGATTTAAAGCGTATAATAAAACACAAAATTTAAAAGCATCAAAAAAAGGAAATTAATTTCCTTTTTACTCTTTTGCTTTTTCTTGTTTTCTTTGTTCCATGAGCAAGTCTCTAATTTGTTTCAACAACTCTTCTTGAGTTGGATTGTTGAGTTTTTCTTCTGCTTCGCGTTTTGCCTTTTCTTCCGCTTCAATCTTTGCTTGTTCTTCAGCAATGCGTTTCTTTTCTTCCAAATGTTCTGCCCAGGCAACTTTGAATTTTTTACCTTCTAATTTTGCTTGTTTTTTAACCGCTTTTTTCTCTTCTCTATATTCTTTTTTTGTTTGTTGTTGAACAACTCCTTCAAATTCTTGGAATTTCTTTCTTGAAGCGGTCACAATTTTTACCATTATGAACACTGACAATGCGATAATAAAGAAGTCAATAACGGTTTGTATGAAATTTCCATATGCCCACGTAAGAGTTGGCACTCTTTCTCCATTTACAATACCATATCTAAGCGGAATTGACAAATCCGCAAGACTTGCTGCTCCTGTTGCCCATGTTATTAATGGCATCAATATGTCATTGACCATACTTGACACAATTTTATTGAAAGCGGTGGCAATTATCAACCCAACCGCCATATCAAACACATTTCCTTTTGAAATAAACGCTTTAAATTCTTTAAAAAACTTTTTCATTTTTCCTCCTTAGTTAAATTAATCCAATTATAAACTAATTTTAATCATTATAAAACTTAAATCTATTTAATTTTTCAACAGCTTTAACAAAATATCTATGCAATTTCTTTTTGTTGACTTTCATAACCAATTTTATGTGACTTTTTGAACATGGTTTGAAAATAGTTCGGCCGTGCTGTTCCCCAGTTGACACATCAAGTGACATCTTTTTTGTTTTGAACAATTCTGGAAATCTCACAAGCAACACAGCACATGTGTCATTTGTTGCAATTCGTCTATCTGTGTATCCTCGCTCCCAATATTCACTATACATCTCATAAAAGAATCTGCCAACATCGTTAATATCTCGCATGCTTAAAACTTCTTTTTCTGTGAAATTTGCAAGCTCTCGTCCCGCCCTTGATGGAACCATAACCATTGGAATTCCACTTTCAGCAACAATTTTCAGTGCTTCTGGGTCACTTGACGCATTGAAAGATATGTAATTTTTCCACTTCCCTTGATTGTCCCATCCATATGGCGAACAACCTTCTGTATATATTCCTTTTACCATTTTAACCACATCAGGGTGTGTTTTTATCAACCAACCCAAATTTGTTTGTGGTCCAATCTCTATGATAACTATATTCCCGGCATTTTCCTTAATAACATCATACATTGCTTCGACCGCACCTTTTTCAATTGGCTTGGTTTTAACAGTCTTTGGAGGAACATATCCACCTAATCCTTCTGTTTGATGTATGAAACTCGCGTCTGGGCTAACTCTTTCCATTGCTTTTTCCGCACCCACCGCAACCGGAATGTCTGTGCGATTAAATTTTTCAAGCAAATGCAAAACATTTCTTGTCACCGTTTTGATATCTCTGTTCCCATTGACTGTCGTGATAAGCTTGATATCCAATATGTCATCATAAAGTGACAACGCAATTGCAACAGCATCATCAACACCAGGGTCACAATCAATTATGCAATTAACTTTTCGTGTCCTCTTCATGGCATTTCTCCGTTCTATTATTATATTAAATTTGCATTTTAATTACAACTAAAAAAGGTATTAATGCAAAAATTTAAATTGAATTTAAATTGAAAATTATTTAAAATTTTATTATATATTTATCTAATCAAAACAATTCATTTCTAATTCACAAATTAAGATTAAATCACTTCCGTGCTCCAAAGTCCATGCTTGTTGCAATACGCATAAACTTTACTACCTTTGACATAAGGAAATTTTACAACTGGCAGTTCACCTGGTTGCAAAAATACTTTTTGATTGATTTTATCAGAGCACAACGCAATGAATTCAATATAATGCTCAGGTTCCATAACATGATTAACTTTAACTTCAACCACATCGCCAACTTTTTCATAGACAGGTTTGTGCTTTTCAACAGCACAATCTACAGTATTTTCTTTAAGTTCCAACATATCATTGCCACAGCATTCACAGCGCAAGCAACCATCTTGACATGTGCAATCATAAACGATTTCCACAAGCGCTCCACAATTTAAACATTTTTTTAATTTCATGTTTTTCACATCTCCTCCAATCTGACACATTAAATGTTTTCCATCAAACAAGATTTTATCACACAAAATCAATTTGTCAAATCAAAACACATATTTAAATTTCCTTTTTTTGATTAACACTTTTAATATATCTCAGTTTATTTAATATTTTATCTTAAAATAATTTAACCATGCTTTGTATTTGTCTTGGCAAGATAGACAAGTGTCAATTAAATATCCTTTTTCATTATACCATTCTTTTAGTCCTCGATAATAAAACAATTTATGTTCTTCATCAATTATAAATGGAACAATATTATTTGCTAAGCATTCTTTAAACATAATAAGTCTGCCAACACGACCATTTCCATCTTGAAAAGGGTGAATACTTTCAAAATTTTTATGAAATTTTAAAATTTGCTCAAAAGTTTTGTTTTTTATTGAATTATAATTTGACAAGAGTTTTTTCATTTCAGTTTTTACATTTTCTGGTTGACAGGTTTCCGCACCACCTACTTCATTTGGTAATTTTTTATATTCTCCAACATTAAACCATCCTTTTCTGCTATCACTAGTACCATTTTTTAAAATAAAATGCAATTCTTTTATCATAGATTCAGTAAGTTGTTTTTGTGCGTTATCAATTATATAATCTACACACTTAAAGTGATTTGCTGTTTCAACAACATCATCAACATTGATTGTTCCTTGCGCCATTCCTATTGTGTTAGTTTCAAAAATATATCTTGTTTGGTCATGAGTTAAAGTACTTCCTTCAATGTGATTAGAATTATAAGTAAGTTCAATCTGTGTCTTGTGATATATTCCTCCATTAAGTTTCATATCTTTTTGTTCTTTCAAAATATTCAACAATGGATTATTACTAAAAGGTTTTAACTTTTCTCGTTCAGGTTTTACCGCATCAGCAGGAATGTTCCAAGTTTTACCTGTTAAAAAAGCACCTGGAATCCTACCATGAGCACAGTAATTTCTAACACTTCTATCACTCATATTCCATTTTTTTGCAATTTCAGTGACTGATAAAAATTTCATTGATTTTAATCTCCTTATTTATTATCTAGTATATTATAGACCGATATCGGCAAAAAATCAATCTTTGTGACACAAAATATTGCCGATATTTAATAAATAAAAACTAAATCTGATTCGATTTAGTTTTTAAGTGGTGCGAGTGGTGGGACTTGAACCCACATGGTCTCCCACACGCCCCTTAAACGTGCGCGTCTGCCGATTTCGCCACACTCGCATAAAATGTGATTATATTAAATTCCCTTTTGGGCGCGTGCCCTAACTCATGTCGCAGTCAAACCACAACAAGTTGCTTCCGTTAGTCTTATAAAAATCATTTTAAAGCTCGATGATTCCGCGTTTGGATTAAAATAACTAAACCCAACTTTTCAACGAATGCTTTTGTATAATAGCAAAAATTTATATGTTTGTCAACTCACAAACCTAAAAAATTATTTTTTTTCTTATAACTTAATATATTTTTTTATTTTTACATTTTTTCATTAAAACTTTGTTTCTTACATATTTCCAAATGTTAAATCTTTCACTTATATTTTTAATTGTGACATTCTATTCTTTAATTTAAATTCAATTTTCTTTTTTTGTAAAAAAACAATTGAGGAAAGTTTCCTCAATTGTTTTAATTATTATTCTTCGCCAAATATAGCGTTGTATTCTTCCATGGTGATTAAAACCTTTCTTGGTTTGCTTCCTTCTTGTGGCCCGATGAATCCTGCTCTTTCCATTTGGTCCATAATTCTTCCCGCACGGTTGAATCCTACTGCATATCTTCTCGAAATCATGCTTCCGCTTGCCATTTTTGTTTGAATGAACATTCTAAGGGCGTCTTTAAGCACTGGGTCAAATTCTTGATTTCGTTCAGCTGTTGCACTGCTTGAAACATTACCTGTTGATTCTTGCTTTTCATTTTTGATTGCTCTATCAGCGTCATCATCAAAGACAGGTTTATTGTTCTCTTTGATAAATTCAACCACTTTTTGAATTTCTTCGCTTGAAACAAACGCACCTTGAACACGTTTAGGTTCCGGCTTGTCTTGTGGTTTAAACAACATATCACCTTTTCCTAAAAGTTTTTCTGCGCCTCCGCCATCCAAAATCGTTTTGCTATCCATATAGTTTGTGAGAGCAAAAGCAATTCTGCTTGGTAAGTTTGCTTTAACTGTACCCGTGATGACATCAACAGAAGGTCTTTGTGTTGCCAAAACAAGGTGAATTCCGCATGCACGCGCCTTGGCAGCAAGTTTTGCAATTCTGTCGTCAATTTCTCGTTTGGCTTCTAACATCAAATCCGCAAGCTCGTCCACAACAATGACGATAAATGGAAGTTTTTCTTCTTTTTGTGTCTTGACAAATTCTGTTTTGTTGAATTCATTTATATTCACAACATGATATTTTGCAAACAACGCATATCTTCTTTCCATCTCTTTTATCGCCCAATCGAGTGCGTTTATTGCCATATTTTTGTTTGTAATAACTTCAGGAATAAGCAAGTGTGGAAGTCCATTGTATGTTGAAAATTCCACCATCTTAGGGTCTACAAGAATCAATCTCAAATCTTGCGGCCCTGATTTATAACACATTGATAAAAGCATTGTGTTCAAGCAAACAGATTTTCCGCTTCCCGTGCTTCCTGCCACCAACACATGTGGCATTTTGTCAAGATTGCAGAAAATGATGTCGCCATTGATGTCTCTTCCAAGCACGAATGACAATGGATTTCCTCTTTGTCTGAACTCGTCACTATCAATCAATTCTCTTAAACTTACCGCTGTCACTTGGTCATTTGGAACTTCAATGCCGACGCTGGTCTTTCCTGGAATTGGTGCTTCCACACGAATTGCACCATTTGACGCCAATGTCATTGCAATGTCGTCCGCCATTTGAGCAATTTTGTTGACTGAAATTCCTCTTGGCATTGTCAATTCATATCTTGTAACCGCTGGACCAACTTGCACGTTGTTTACCTTTGCTGGAACTTTGAAATCTTCAAGAACTTGTTCAAGTCTATCTATGTTGTCCTGCAATTTTTCATCATTGATTTTTACTGGATTGTCAATGTATTTCAACAACTCAACTGGTGGTGCAACATATGGTGGAATTTGTTTTTTCTCAACATGTTCAATTGGTTTTTCAGGCTCTGTTTCAAGAGATTTTGAAACCACATTTGGCAAATTGAATTTTGAGATATCCACACTTGGACGCACAACTTCCGTGTCTACTGTTGAACCTAAATCGTCTTGTTGCTTCGAATAGGCATACTGGTCAACAAAATCGTTATCTGTCACATTTATGTTGATTTCTTGAACGGGTTCAGACTCAGTTTCAAGTCCTTCTTGCGATTCAACATCTTCATTTAAGTCTTCAAGGTCGTCAATATTATCACTATCAGTTTCGTCATCTAATTTTGCTTCGGTTTCAAACGCTGGAGTGTAGTCTTCCATTTCATTTTCATCAACAAATAAATCGTCGTCTTTTTCAATGTCTTTCTCTATGTCTTGTTCTTCTTCATCATATTGATTGTAAGTGATTTCTTCACTTGAATTGTCATATTCTGGTTGAGAATATGTCTCTGTCTGGTTGAAAATGTTTGTTTGTTCATTTGAATTTGTGTTTTCATTTGTTTGAATGTTTGATTTTTGCTCAAAATATGTTTGCTTTGGAGTAATTTCAACCGGTCTAACACTCTTCACTTCTTCTCTCTTGAAAACTTCGTTTGTGCTTTTTGGCGGAATCACTGGGTCAAGCGGAGTTAAAATATATTCACGCTTTGACATTGGTTTTTTCTGATTTAAATTTGTTTCATAATCATAAATTGGCATTGAGCTTGAAATTATCCTGCTTTCAGTTGTGTCCAAACCAAGTTTTTGTTTCGCAAGATTTTTTGCAGTTTCTTCTTTCGTTTCAATCTTTTTTGATGGTTCCAAATTCAATTCTTCAATTTCTTCAAATTTAAATTTACTCTTCTTTTCTGCTCGGCTGGTGTGTCTTTCAACACTGATATAGTCCACAATTAAACCAACGGAAATTGCTAAAACAATTGCAGAGATGATATACGCACCAACAACTGTCAAAAATTTAACCATTGGATAAGAAAGCAAACTAAACAACACTCCACCAGCGGTCGTTTTTGCAAGATAAGTTTGTTTTAAATATATTCCAAAAGATTCTGTAGAGATTTTTGAAGTTAAAATCAAATGGAAAATAAACCAAACAACAACGACTGCAACTGACAAATACGCAATATATTTTTTGTTTGTGAAATATTTTTTCTTTAATAAATTTGATACAGAGATAAATCCGCCCAACAAGCAAATTGGATAAACAGAAAGTCCAATAGCGCCCAAGATGAAACTTTTTACAAAATTATGTGGCACGATACAAAACAAAAACATGATTGAAAAAATAGAAAGTAAAATCCAATTTATGTTTACTTTTTTATGTGTTTTTACTGGTTTTTCTGGCTTTTGTTTTTTCTCTTTCTTTTCCGTTTTTTCTGGTTTTTCTGGCTTTTTGTTGAAAGATGATGTGTAAATTGGCATATAGTTCCTTTTGTTTATTATACATAAAAAAATTTAAAATTCAAACAATTTTCAAGCGATTGACAATTTTGACATTATTCATCACTTTTTGTTTTTAAGTTTAATGCAATTTTTATTATCCGCTTTCGTTTTGCATTAAATGGTTTTAATTTTAATTGATTAAAAATGATTTTTGATGTATCATAATGTCATGAAAATTGTTGCAACTGTGCAAAACACTGTTTTTAGAAATGCAGAGAACGGATACTCCGTTCTTTCGTTGACATGCAACAACAAAAGTATAACTGCTGTTGGCACATTGAGTGAAGTCTTTGAAGGACAAACTCTTGAACTTGAAGGAGAATGGATTGTCAACAAAAAATTTGGCGAACAATTCCAAATTTCTGACGCTAAAGTTATTGAACCAACAACCCTTCCAGCAATTGAAAAGTATCTATCGAGCGGACTTATTTATGGAATTGGCCCTGTCACGGCAAAAAAAATTGTTGATGAATTCAAAGAAGACACTTTGGCAATTTTGGAGTTTAATCCTGTCAAACTTAGTCAAATTCGCGGCATCAGCAAACAAAAAGCAATTGAAATTTCCAACGCCTATAACGAAATGAAAGAAATGCAAAATGTTATAATGTTTTTGCAATCGCACTATATCTCAACAACAATGGCGATTAAAATTTATAACATTTACAAAGATAAAACAATTGAAGTTGTCAAAAACAATCCTTATCGACTTGTTGAAGATGTGGACGGAATCGGATTCGCAACCGCGGACAAAATTGCCGTAAAAGTTGGGGTCGACTTGTATGGAGAAGACAGAATTAAGGCGGGTTTAATGTATACATTAAAAACTGCAAGTGAAAAAGAAGGTCACACTTATCTAAAACAATCGGATTTGATTCAAAACTGCATAGAAATCCTAAATTTTTCAGACAAAGAAACTGATTTGGTGAAACGTTGTTTGGACTATTTGCAAATTGAGGGTTCTCTTAAAAACTTTTCATATCACGGCGAAGAAATCTCGGTTTCAACAAAATTTTATTTTCAAGAAAAATACATTGCAAGAAAACTTAGAAAATTATCATACAATGTTTTTGATGACAAATTTGATTTTTTGGAAAATATAAACTTTTATCAAAGACTTCACAAAATTCAACTCAATGGCGAACAAACGGACGCAGTTCTTGCCAGTTTAAACACCGGAGTTTCAATTATAACAGGTGGACCAGGAACAGGAAAAACAACAATTGTAAAATGCATTTTGGAAATGTTTAAGCAACAAAACAAAAAAGTTCTTCTTTGCGCACCAACCGGCCGTGCGTCAAAGCGTTTGACTGAGACCAGCGGAATGGAAGCAAAAACCATTCACAGAGCCCTTGAAATGAATCCAACAGACGGCGAAGGAATTTTCCACAGAAATGAAGACAATCCAATTGACGCTGATGTCGTTATTGTTGATGAAATGAGTATGGTCGATGTAAATTTATTCTATCACTTGCTGAAAGCGTTGCGCTCCACCACGCGACTTGTTCTTGTTGGAGACAAAGACCAATTGCCAAGCGTTGGAGCAGGAAATGTTTTGAGAGACATGATTGAAAGTCAAAAGATTCACACCACTCAACTTATTAATATTTATAGACAAGGAAACGATAGTCTAATAATCACAAATGCTCACCTCATAAACAATGGGAAGATGCCAATAATTGACAACACCAGCAAAGATTTTTTCTATGAACCAGGAAAAGATTTGATTTCAAACAGTGAAACTATAATCGACCTTGTGACCAATCGTTTGCCAAAATATTTTGGAATTAAACCGGAAGAAATTCAAGTTCTTGCACCGATGAAAGCAGGTCCTTGCGGAACAAACAATCTCAACAAGCGACTTCAATTAACAATTAATCCACATTTCTCCGGCGTTGAAATTGAAAGTGATTTCACGAAATTCCATACGGGCGACAAAATAATGCAAATTTCAAATAATTATGAAATGCCTTTCGTTAAATATGAAAAAAACGGAACAACTCAACAAGGTTCTGGCGTGTTTAACGGCGACATCGGTCACATTTCGAAAATCGACCCAGAGACGCATGAAGTGACAATATATTTTGACGACGGAAAAATTTGCAAATATGCAAGAACCGATTTAAGTCAAATTACGCTTGCTTATGCAATCACAATCCACAAAAGTCAAGGAAGCGAATTTGATTGCGTGGTTATCCCACTCGTCCCAGGGGCACCAATAATAATCACTCGAAATTTGCTATACACGGCAATAACTCGAGCAAAGAAAGCGGTTGTGCTGATTGGAAGCAAACAAATGCTTGCCCGCATGATACACAATAATTACACTGCAAAAAGATTCACTCTTCTAAAAGACTTTTTGACGGAAGAATTTTCTCAAAACGAATAAAAAAACAAATGAAAAATTCAAAATTTAAGGATAATCTCAAAAAAATTTCATCGTATTTATGTGATTTACTTTTCCCAGACCACATAAAATGTGTTTTTTGTGGCGACGAATTGGACAATTCCGCTTATCACAATGTTTGCAGGACTTGCAATGAAAAACTTTCCAAAATTATATCACCTTGTCTAAAATGCGGTTCACCACTTTCTTTAGACAACTCAGGAGTATGCAAAACATGTAAAACAAACAACTATGAATTCACCCAAGCGAGAAGTGTATTTTCATACACAGATGAAATTGTTGATATAATTCACAAATTGAAATATAAAGACAAACCAAGACTTAGCAAAACTTTGGCATTATTTTTGGTTGACGTTTATTCAACTTGGGGAATTTTCCCAGACATTGTCACATTCGTCCCAATGACAAAAGAAAAAGAAAAAATTCGTGGATATAATCAAAGTGAATTATTGGCAAAAGAGTTTGCAAAAATTGTCAATTTGCCAATCATGCCTTTATGCAAAAAGAAGCGCGACACTGACAGTCAAACTTCTTTGACATATAAAGAAAGATGTGCAAATGTTATTGATTGTTTTTCTTTTGACAATCACTTTAAAAACAAAGTCAAAAACAAGACAATTTTAATTATTGATGACGTTATAACAACTGGTGCAACCACAAATGAAATCTCAAAAGTCCTGTTAAAACATGGAGCAAAAGACTGCTATGTTTTATCTGTTGCTCACAGTGTTTTAGACAATCTAAACTAAGCACTTGGAAACGGTTGTTGGATTAAATCCGCTGTTTATTGCGGTTGAAAGAATGTTGGTCATTGCTTCAACCGTCTTTTTTGTTGGGTGCATAAGCACAAGGTCGCCATTGCTTAAATTTTTTATTGCTCGATTGTAAATCAAACTTTCGTCTTGGTCTCTCCAATCTATTGTGTCCCTTGTCCACATAATTGTTTTGTAATTTAAACTGCTTGCCGCGTCCACTGTTGTCACATCATATGCCCCGCTTGGTGGAGCAAACAACATCATTTCTATGCCTAAATTTTTGCTCACCACTTCATGGCACATCTTAATTTCTTGATAGTTGCCATCAAAATCAAGTTTGTCCTGGTCTTTGTGATAAAATCCATGATTTCCAATCTCATGACCACGAGAATAAATTTCTTTTATTAAATCAATGTTATTCACTGCCCAACAGCCACCCACAAAAAAAGTCGCTTTTACATTGTAATGGTCAAATATGTCAAGTAAATTCTTAACATGTTCATTCCCTTGATACACATTAATCATGAAAGCAACATTATTGTTTTCAGTGTTTCCAGAGTAAATCACCCTAGCGTCCGCTTTGACGTCTTTGGTCTTAAAGTTTATTAAACTTACACTAAAAAGGACAATTAACATTGCCACTATAACAATGTTTGCTTTGTTTAAACTTTTTTTCATATTTTATTGTATTAAATGTCAAAAATTTTTATAACCAAAAGAAATTTGAAAACTCGCATTGACATTTGAATAATTTTATGTTAATATTCACAAACCAAACAAAAGATAAAAGAGGGTTAAAAATGAAATATAGCAAACCAGACAAGAAAAAAAGAACAGCATCAAAAGCAATCGTCGAAGAAATGTTCCAAAAAGAAGAAAACAGAAAAGCAAAAGAAAAATATTTAGAAGAAAAAAGACAAATTGAATCACTGCCAAAAAACATGCAAATTCTTCAAATGAACCAAATTTTACAACAAATTTCCATGAATGTTGACAAAATTGAAAAAGAAATTGAAAATTTAAACAACAAAATTGCAACTCGCCAAAAAAAGATGGCAAAGTTAAATCCGGCAACATTAGGATATACACAGATGAATCAAGAAAAAGAAATATTTGAAAATGCTCTTTCAGACAAAGAAATTGAATTGATTGACGGAATGGAAAGGACTCTTGATTCTTTGTGTAAAGATATTCCTTCATTTATTGACAATTTAACTGAAGACATAAATATAGAAACACTTTTTAACAGATTTAATAAACTCGTTAAAAAGTATGAAAACAAAACAAATCAATACACTGATTTTGCCGAAAATCTTTATGACTCTTTAGAAAAAATGAATTCAAAATATTCTTGTCTCGTAGATTTATCAAGTTCAGAATTGAAAGTTTAACAATTTAAAATAAGACATATCTCGGAAATGTATGTCTTGTTTTTTTATATTAAATTAAAATGCGAACAGATTGCACAAAAAAAGCCTGATAATCAGGCAATTTTTATAATTTTTTGATAAGTTTTAAGTCAACTCGTCCTTTTTCATCAATCTTGATAGTCTTCACAAGAACACGGTCGCCAACTTTGACAACATCTTCAACTTTTTCAACTCTTTCTTTGCTAAGTTTGCTTATATGAATCATTCCTTCTTTCCCAGGAGCAACTTCCACGAACGCACCAAATTGTGCAATTCTTGTGACAGTTCCTTCATATTCACAGTTGAGTTCAAGGTCAGTTGCAATTGTCAAAATCATTTGTTTTGCTTTTTCAATCATCTTTTCGTCAACCGCAGAAACGAACACATCACCTTCGTCTTTTATGTCAATTTTAACGCCAGTTTGTGCAATAATTTCATTGATTACTTTTCCACCTGTGCCAATAACATCTCTGATTTTGTCTGGGTCAATTTTGAATGTGACAATCTTTGGAGCATATTTAGAAAGTTCTTTTCTTGGTGCTTTGATTGTTTTTAACATTATTTTCAAGATTTCCAATCTTCCCAAACGCGCTTGTTCAAGAGCTTTTGTCAAAATTGCTCTGTCAATTCCATGAATTTTAATATCCATTTGAATTGCAGTGATTCCTTTTGTTGTACCTGTCACTTTAAAGTCCATATCACCAAAGAAATCTTCAAGTCCTTGAATGTCAGTCAAAACTGCAACTTTGTCGCTATCTTTGTCTTTCATAAGTCCCATTGCAACACCTGCAACAGGTGCTTTAATTGGAACACCTGCGTCCATAAGTGCCAATGTGCTTCCGCATGTTGAAGCCATTGATGTTGAGCCATTTGAACTCAAAACATCGCTAACTGTTCTGATTGCGTATGGGAACTCTTCTTCACTTGGAAGAACTGCCATAAGAGCACGTTCTGCAAGCGCTCCGTGACCAATTTCACGTCTTCCTGGTGAACGCAAAGGTTTTGCTTCTCCTGTTGTGTATCCAGGCATGTTGTATTGATGCATGTATCTTTTATATTCTTCAGTGTCAAGACCATCAAGCTCTTGCGCTTCGCTTATCATTCCAAGCGTGCAAGTTGTCAAAACTTGAGTTTGTCCACGTGTGAAAACTCCTGAACCATGAACTCTTGGAAGCAAGCCAACTTCACACCAAATTGGTCGGATTTCGTTTGTCTTTCTGCCATCTGGACGAATTCCCTTGTAAAGAATTTTGTGTCTAACTTTTTCTTTCTTCATGGCATAAACGACTTGCGAAACAAATTTCATTTGCTCTTCTGGGAAAATTCCTTCAAAATGATTTCTCACTTCAACATCAAATTCATCTTCAAGTTCTTGTCTTGCTTGTCTATCATAACAATCAAAGATTTTATCAAGAGGTTTGTCGGCAAATTCTCTAACCGCTTTGTCAATTTCTTCTGGAACAACTTCCAAATGCACATTGTTGCTAACAACTTTTCCTGATTTTCCAAACACATCTTTCATGATTTTTTCTTGGAATGCAACTTGTTTTTTGATTTCTTCATGCGCAAACATAATTGCGTCAAGCATAAGTTCTTCGCTGACTTCTTTTGCTCCTGCCTCAACCATCAAAACTGCTTCTTTTGTTCCTGCAACTGTCAAATCAAGAACACCTTCTTCAATTTGTGCTGGAGTTGGATTTACAATAAATTTTCCATCAACGCAACCAATTTTTACTGCTCCAACTGGTCCGTCAAAAGGAATGTCACTCACACACAATGCAATTGAACTTCCAAGCATTGCAAGTGGTTCTGGCATAATGTCAGTGTCCACTGAAAGTGGAGTTGCAATTATTGTCACGTCATTATAAAAACCTTTTGGGAAAAGTGGTCTAAGTGGACGGTCAATCAAACGTGAGCGAAGTATTGCTTGGTCACTCGCTCTTCCTTCACGTTTCTTCCAACCACCCGGAATCTTTCCAACTGAATACATTTTTTCTTCATAATCCACACTGAGTGGGAAAAAGTCCATTCCTGGGCGTGGTGCTTTTGACATTGTTGCATTAACCATAACAACAGTGTCTCCTGAGCGAACAATACAATGTCCGTCTGCTTGTTCGCAATATTTTCCTAATTGGATTTCAACTTTTCTGCCTCCAATTTCGGTTTTGTAGATTGTGTCTTTCATAATTCTCCTTTTGTTGAAGCCTCCATATGCTCATGCATAAATCCTTCAACCTATTTCCTTTTTAATAATAACCGAATTCATTATAACACAAACAAAAAAAAAGTGAAAATGATTTTCAACACTTTTTAATTTTAATTTTATTTGCCAAATTGAATTAATCTTTTGAAATATTAAAACATATTTTCGCTTTAATAGACAAGCAAAATAACAAAAGATTTTAAAATTGAAAGAATGACGGCAAATAAAATTGACCAAACAATCAAAATACATATGCACAGCAACAACTTGCTCCGCTTCCACGAAAAACAAGATTTAAAATAATTTTGATTTGTGCAACACGACATTTCCAACATCATCAAAATGAATATGAAAAATAGAAACAATAAATACAACAATAAAAACACAGCTAAAATTATGCAGTTAAAAAATCCATACACCAAAATTATTGAAATAAACACCACCGCTTGACTATAGACCAAGTAAAGATAAAAAAGTATCCCAACTGGATACAAATAAAATTTCCAGTGACCGATAAAAACAAAGAAAAAGAACAAAGACAAACTGAAAATCAATCTAAACAACATAGACATCATTCCAGAAGAACCATTTAAATATTTTATGTACACCATGTTGCCAAGACTTAGAGTTATGCTTCCGCCATTTATGCTCATCGCACCAAAAACTGCCAGCGCTATTGCAACCCCAGTCAGCAACAACAAAATAATAAAATATCCCTTTTTCAACTTAATGCAATCAAAAATTGACGATATCTTCATGTATTATTTTATGACAAAATAATCAAAAAATTATCATTTTTAGTCGTTTTATGAAATTTCCATTGAATAAATTAAAACTTATCATCTTTTTACCTTTATCAAAAATTTTTCGTCCGGAATAATATGAACTAGGTGGAGTTAACCACCTAAAAGGAGAATTATGTTTAACAACATCCATGATTGCTGTTGTTCACGTCCTTTACCCCCATTTTTCTTCGAACAAGGAAGAACTAATATTGATAGAATCGTATTCACCGGAATAACTGGTCCAACAGGTCCACGCGGACCACAAGGTCCTGCTGGTTTAATCGGACTTGATGGTCCAACTGGTCCAACCGGCGCCACGGGAGCAACTGGTGCAACTGGTGCCACGGGTGCAACTGGAGCGACCGGACCAACTGGACCTACTGGAGCAACGGGTGCTACAGGGGCTACTGGCGCTACTGGTGCAACTGGCGCTACTGGAGCTACTGGACCAACTGGGCCTACTGGGGCGACAGGTGCCACGGGTGCGACTGGAGCAACGGGTGCAACTGGCCCTACTGGACCTACTGGTCCTACTGGAGCAACAGGCGCAACAGGGGCAACTGGACCTACCGGGCCTACTGGTCCTACTGGCCCTACTGGCCCTGCGGGGGAAGCGGGAGTAAGTGCAATCTCAACAGCGGGTTCATATTTTAGTGACAGTGCTAACAATAATCAACCAATACTTTCACAAATTTCAATTTATCCAAACAATCAATCTTTTATAAACTTAAACAGACAAGCAAATAAAATTGAATTGGTGGGCGGTATGTATCTTATCACCTACGGAACCAACGCTGAAAGTACTGGAACAATTGTTCCTTCAATTTCGCTTTCGATAAACGACACAGAAAATCCAAACACGAAAAGAAAAGGAACAACAAACGCAATAACCGACTTAAGCGGACAATTGTTGCTTGAGGCACCAGAATCTATTTCGGTTGCCATCTCGACCACTGCTGACACTTCAATAACTTACAGCAATTCTTATTTAACAATTCAAAAATTAGCGTAATTTATTTTCTTATTTTCAAATTTAAAAAAGACAGGTTTAATTTTAAATTCTGTCTTTTTATTTTTATTTAAAATAAATTTATAAATTTATTTTTTAATTAAATTGTGAATTTTTAAATTATTTTTTCGATTTTAATTAATTTTTATTTTTTAGCATTTTAAAATTTTATTTTTTATTTTAATAAAATTTTTATTTTTTAAATTTAATTTTTATTTTTTGAATTTATTTTTTGATTTTTTTATAAATTTTAATTATCCATCATCCAATCCACATAAACGCCATATCCACGCGTCGGGTCGCCAACCAGCACATGAGTGACCGCTCCAACAACTCGTCCATTTTGCACAATCGGACTTCCGCTCATTCCTTGAATTATTCCGCCAGTCTTTTCAAGCAATTCAGGGTCTGTCACTTTTATTATCATACTCTTGTCGTCGGCGGTGTCTTGCTTGTTGGCTTTTATTATTTTAATGTCATATGCTTTCACTCCATCATTATCAATTGAACAATATATTTTTGCGTCTCCAAGTTTCACGCTCAATCTTCCGCCGAGAGTTGCTGTTCTTTCAGCGTCGATTATTCCTTTGTTTAAAATATTTCCATACACACCATACTTACAATTTGTATCCGCATATCCAATAGCATCATCGCTAAGATTTATTGACGAACGAATTTCCCCAGGGTTATTTTTCTCCCCTTTCTTGATTCCTAAAAGACTGCACTTATAAATATTTCCGCTTTCAACTTCGAAATTGTTTCCCAAACTTGAATCTACAATTGGATGCCCCACCGCGCCAAATCTAAAATTCGATTGCTTGACGTATGTAAGCGTTCCAACTCCACTCGCATTGTTCCTCACCCACAATCCAAGTTTATATTTTTGCGAATTTATATCATACACGGGCGTGATTGTCTCTTGAATTAATTCATCATTTCTTTTTATTGTGATTTCCAATTCTCTGTCGCAATTTTCCGGTTTGTTAATAATGCGGTCAACATCTGTGATGTTTTCAATTGTCTCTCCTTCAATTTTTATTATTGCGTCTCCCTCTTTTATTCCGCTTTCTTTGATTGGTTCCTTGAGCCCATATTGAGTGGCAATTGCATTGCTTCCAACACAAATAACCCCCTCACTAAAAAGATTAAACCCCACCGTCTCTCCACCGACATAGACATCTGTGTCCACCAACAAGCGAACATTAACTTTTTTAATCGTAAAAAGATTAAATAATTTCACACTCATAGTGGTATTTGTGAGTTCGCCATTTGTTGCAACATCGATATTCTTTGGCAACTCCAAATTTATTATCGGTGAATACTCATTGGTTTTGTTTGCTTCGTCAATATCTTTATATGTGACAATCATATTGTCCGGAAGATTTTCAACTTTTTTTATTTCCGGCATAATAAACGCCACACCAATCAATGCTAAACACAAACATAACGATATAAAAAACAACTTTTTCATAATTTTCTCCACGCGTAGTGTGTGTGGAAATCGAAAATTTTATGTGATACATTGTGCTACATTCTACTAAATCATACTAATTTCTACTATTTTCTATTGACAATTTTTTGTTTTTGAGTTAATATGGACACGTACCTTGGCAAAAGTTGAACGATTTCTCAACGTCAACATTGTCACTGGCGAATCTAAAAAAGGAGAGAATTATGGATAAGAAAGCAATTATCAAAGAGTTTGGCAAAAACGAGAATGACACAGGTTCAGTTGAAGTTCAAATTGCTCTTTTGACAGAAAGAATCAAAAACTTGACCGAACACCTTAAAAACAATAAACAAGACAAACATTCAACTCGTGGTTTGAACAAAATGGTTGCAACAAGAAAAAAATTGTTGGACTACCTTGCAAATCAAGACATTGAAAAAGCTCGTGCTCTTAAAGCAAAACTTGGCATTCGTGGCTAACAGAAACACCTTTTTATAGGTGTTTTTTTATTGATTTAATATGTAAATTAGTTTTAAATTTTACTGAGGTAAAAATGTTTAAAAATCAAGAGCAAGTTGAGATAGATATTCCAAATCCGCTTGTTTACTTATATACAAATTGTTGAGTTCCTTTTCAATTTTTGGAATTGAATCTGCCAAAACATATTCTGAGTCTAAAATTTCGTCAAGCAACGCACTCTCCACCACAACAAAATCTTTTCCAATCAGTTTGTCAGGTAAAATTTTGTTGTTTTTAACCAATTCACCATAGATGCTCCTATCAATATAGACTATTTGTCCTGTTGAAATAATTTTTATCTTTGTTTTGTCTCTTGACACAATAAATAAAAAAAGTTTGTTTGATTGGTCTTTTAAAATTTGCAAGTCACTTACTTTAAATGCTTTGATTGTACAATTCATTTTTGTCTCCTAATAATTTGCTTGTATATCATAACTCTTTTAATTATTTATGAATTGACATCAACATAAATTCTTAAAAATCGCCAAAAATCGCCAAAATCCTTTCTTTTGAAAAAGTTTAAAAAATCTCTTGACATAACTTAAATTTTCATTTATAATTTGCGTATGTTCTCGGCGGTGTGGCTCAGCGGTTAAAGCAATCGGTTCATACCCGATAGATCGGTAGTTCAATTCTACCCACCGCCACCAGTTTAATAGAACCCATGCCACACAATCCTTCCTTATCTTTTTGTGGCAAACGACATAATTCTGTTAAACAGATTGCTGACTTTTGTCAGCAGTCCGCTCCCAACAAGGGAATATGGTCCCATGGTCAAGTGGTTAAGACACCACCCTTTCACGGTGGTATCAGGGGTTCGAACCCCCTTGGGACTACCAAAAAACAACGCAAGTCGAAAGACTTGTTTTTTTATTCTTATATTTTCTCTTTTGGGGTTCTCACCCCTACGGGGTTCGTCCTGTCGGCCTGACCGCAACAAGTTGCTCCCGTTCGTCTGCTAAAAACTTGCCCATTGGGGCAACTTTTCTTTACGCACTCACCCCCTTGGGACTACCAAAAAACAACGCAAGTCGAAAGACTTGTTTTTTTATTCTTATATTTTCTCTTTTGGGGTTCTCACCCCTACGGGGTTCGTCCTGTCGGCCTGACCGCAACAAGTTGCTCCCGTTCGTCTGCTAAAAACTTGCCCATTAGGGCAACTTTTCTTTACGCACTCACCCCCTTGGGACTACCAAAAAACAATACAAGTCGAAAGACTTGTTTTTTTGTTAAAATTATATATGGTATGATTTACCCACAAACCACACAAGAGATATGGAAATAAATAACAATTAAATTTTTTTATAAATTCCAAGGAAAAGATTGGAGTATTTTTTTGTTTGTGATATAATATTATTGATTACGAAGGAGAGCATTTTGAGCGAACTTGCAACAAAAATCAAACAATTGCGAATCGACCATAACATGACACAGCAACAAGTTGCTGATGCTTTGAATATCGACCGCTCAAATTATAGTAAATACGAACTTGGAAAACTCTCAATCAGTGTGGAAATGTTAAAAGAGTTGTGCGTTTTATATTCTGTTTCTGCAGACTTCCTTCTCGGACTTTGTAAAATTTAGTTTAATTTTCGTCAACAAAAAACACCATTTCGGTGCTTTTTTTTATTTTATTTTCAAAATTGATAAGGGGTTTATTATTAATTTTTATTCAGTCGCTTTTTGAGTTCTGTCCAATTGTAGTTTAGTTGTCCATCATCATAAAATGTAAATTTATCTCTGCCAACTTTGTCTATAAGTTTATTTAACCTTTCCACAACATAATCTTGTTTTTCCAAAATTTCTTGTTCTGGCATTCCATTGTATTCATTGGCGCGAATCTCTTTAAGAACTTTAAATGCATCATCTTTAAATGGACTGTTATCTCCTGTGTCGTCTGAATAACTTTCTAGCGCTAAAGACATGTTTAAATATTTCTTTACATTGCTTGAGTATTTTAAGTATGCCTGCTCGCTTGACCATTGTCTTCCATTATGAAATTCTGTATACATTTTATATCCTCCGCCATCTAATATACTATTGATATTATATCAATAAATAATAAATTTGTAAATTTTTTCGTTTACACTTTTCGTTCTACGTCAATCAATTAAAAACTGAAAATTGTTTACATATTTTTGATTTGGTGATAAAATAAAATCATGATAAATTTTAAAATTGAAAAGTACAAAAAACAAAATGAATATTCTTTCACATTCGGGGCGTTCCCAACTTTTGAGTTGTTGAAAAAAAAGAGTGGACAGGCAATTTGCGTGTTGTTGCATTCAAAATTGAAAGATTCTGAAGATGTTATAAAACTAAAAAATCTATGCAATGAAAAAAACATTGAATATTTTATAGATGACAAAACGATAAACAAAATTGCAGACAAAGAAAACTGCTTTGTTGTTGGCGTTTTTAAAAAATATAGCGGAAACAACTCAAATGGAAATCATATTGTTTTGGTCAATCCAAGCGACATGGGCAACATGGGGACAATTATGCGAACCATGCTTGGATTTGGAATAAAAAATTTGAACATTGTTCGTCCATGTGTTGATGTGTTTAATCCAAAAGTTGTTCGCGCAAGCATGGGAGCAATTTTCTCGTTAAACATTGTTGAATTTGACTCAGTTGATGAATATCTTCAATCAAACGACAATCCAAAATTTTTATTTATGCTGAACGGGAAAAATGTTCTTGGAAAATTCGAAACGCCAAACGACTTTGATTTAGTCTTTGGAAACGAAGCGACCGGTCTTCCAAAAGAAATTGAAACGGCAGGACAAACTGTTGTCATTCGCCACAGCAAAGACATTGATTCTCTAAATTTGCCAATCAGCGTTGGCATGGCAATATATGAGTTTTCAAAATAAAACAACAAATTATTCTTAATGTTTTTGAAATTTAGAAACAAATATAAATAGTCCTAACCACAAAACAGAATTATTTTTATCGTATTTATTTGTGAATAAAAAAATTAAATAATTTTAAAAAACACTTGACTCTCCCCTTAGAGAATAGAGTAAATTTGTTTAAGGAGATATGGAATGTATAAAATTGGTGAATTTTCAATTTTGAGTAAAACAACTATAAAGACTCTTAGATTTTATGAAAAAGAAAAATTGTTTTTACCTAGTTTTGTTGATGAAAATGGATACAGATATTATGAAGCTAGCAAACTAATTGAACTTGGTAAAATAATATCACTTAGACAAATCGGATTTAGCATTAAAGACATCAAACAAGTTTTAAATGGCGCCAAACTTGATGGATTTTTAAAAAGCAAACTGAAAGAGTTGGAAAATTTACAAATTGAAAACAAATTCAAAATCTCCAAAATAAATTATTTGTTAGGAGAAAATAGTATGAAATATGAAGTAATTGTAAAAGATTTGCCGGAATACATTGTTTACTATAAAGAAGGCATGATTAAATCTTATGCAAACGCAAGTGAGTTTATTTTGCAATCTGGGGAAGAATGTTTAGAAGCAAATCCAAAAATTAAATGTGTTGAACCAGACTATTGTTTTATGGAATATTTAGACGGAGAATTTAAAGAAAAAAATATCCGCATTCGCTACACTCAAGCGGTCACTACTTTCGGCAATGAAACAGAAAATATAAAATTTAAAAAATTAAAACCAGTTAAAGCGGTTTGTATTTATCACAAAGGTTCATATGAAAATTTAGGTGAAGCATATAGTTTTATTATGAACTACATCGCCGAGAACAATCTCAAAATTGTTGACCTGCCACGAGAAAGATATATCGACGGAATTTGGAATAAGGAAAACATTGAAGATTGGCTAACCGAAATTCAAGTGCCAGTGGAATAAAACATTTTACATTTCAACAAAAAAATTTTTGTGTCGTGAAAAAGGACAGAATAATCTGCCCTTTTTTATTTGCTATCTTTTAATGACACTGTTTCTAGATAAATTTTATCCGTCTTGGTTGAAAGTTTTTTGTCTTCAATGTAATAACCCATGCGGACAAATTGAATATTTGACTTTTGTTTTAATGCAAAAGGTTCAACAAACGACACTCTTTCTTCCATTGAATTTGGATTTACAACTTTATCCAACATGCCCTTTTCATACACTTCACCTTCTTTAAGAAGTGAGTTAAATTTTCTTGTTCTAACTTGAACAGCATGTTTTCTGCTGAGCCAATGTATTGTTCCTTTTGGTTTTATTCCTTGTTCTTTTGCGTCATACACAATTGAACAATTTAGGTGGTCAATCTCACCATTCTCATTTTTCACAACTTCGTCACAATGAATCACATATGCGCCCATGAGTCTCACATATCCATTTGGGACAAGTCTAAAGAATTTTGGCACAGGTTCAAGCATGAAATCTTCGCTTTCAATGTATAACTCATTTGAAAACATCATTTTATGTTTTTTGCTGTTAGAGATGGTTGGATTGTTTGAAATCATAACCTTTTCTGTTTTGTTTGAATCATAGTTTGTTATGTTCACTTTTATTGGATTGATAACTGCCACCGCACGAACTGCATTTTTGTTGAGCTCTTCTCTTATGCATGCTTCCAAAATGTGAGGTTTCACAACGCTGTTAGATTTTGAAACACCAATTCGTGTGCAAAATTCTCTGATTGAAGAAGGTGTGTATCCTTTTCGCCTGAAAGCTTGCAATGTTGGAAGACGTGGGTCGTCCCAGCCGTCAACATATCCTTCATCAACAAGTTCTTTCATATATCTCTTGCTCATGATTGTCCCTTCAATGTTGAGACGCGCAAATTCAATTTGTCTTGGTTTAACACCTTGAACCAATGTGCAATTATCCACAAACCAATTGTAGATTATTCTTCTATCTTCAAACTCAAGTGAACACAACGAATGAGTGACTCCTTCACGATAATCAGCCAAAGGTTGAGCAAAATCGTACAATGGGTATATGCACCATTTGTTTCCCATTCGATAGTGTGTGGCACGCAAAATCCTATACATAACTGGGTCACGCATATTTATGTTAGGGTGAGACATGTCAATCTTTGCCCTTAAAGTCTTGCTTCCATCAGGATATTTCCCGTCTCGCATTTCGTAAAACAATTTTAAGTTTTCTTCAATTGTTCTATCTCTATCTTTACAATTTTGACCTGGAGTTGTTAGCGTTCCGCGAGTTGCTGTTATTTCGTCGGCAGACAAATCACAAACATACGCTTTTCCATGTTTGATTAAATCCACAGCACAATCAAAAAAGAAATCATAATAGTCACTTTGGAAATCTAATCGTTTATACTTAAATCCCAACCATTTAAGGTCGTTTTTGAGCGCTTCAACATACTTCATGTCTTCTTTGCTTGGATTAGTGTCGTCCATTCTTAAATATGTGTATCCGCCAAATTTTTGAGCGGTCAAAAAGTCAATGCAAATTGCTTTTGCATGACCGATGTGCGTGTAGCCGTTTGGTTCAGGTGGAAAACGAGTGACAATCTTTTTTATGTTTTTTGTTTTTATGTCTTCCAAAACCGCTTGTTCAATAAAATTGCTTGGCGTGATGTTGTTAATATCCATAAAGTCTCCCATGCTTACTTCTCAAGAAATGAGAAAAATATTTTTTTGATTATATAATAATTTCTTCAGATTGTAAATTGTTTTGAAAAAGTTGTTTATTGAATTTTTAATCAACTCTTTAATTTTTTTCTAAATTCTTAACATATTAAAGTAGTATTTATATAATTTTAAAAAATACTTGATTTTTTTTTATGAATATGATATTATTCGTGCAGTTA
>JBJETW010000012.1:0-11163 GCA_051883515.1 Candidatus Onthoplasma sp. | reverse complement strand
TTTATAAGTTATGCCATTTATAGTTTGTTCTACATATTCTGGTTTGTCATCTGCGTTTGCTCGTAAGATTATATGTTCGTTATCTTGTGGTGCTGGTTCAATGTTGACATCTAACATTTGCTCTTGTTTTGATGCTTCAATAACTTTAATTCCCTTTGAAATTAAGTAAGCACTAAATTGCCTTAGTTTTTCAAACATTCCATTTGAAACTATTATAATCGAGAAATTATCCTCTGGCTAATATGCTATAATTCTAAAATAATTGTTATTCATAGTTTTTCTCCTTTATATTGCTAGTTGTCTTAATTTTCTATTGGCGTAAGGTAGCCATTTGTTGTTTACATAATCTAAAACTTGTTAATCTGTGTTGCTATTGCTATATCCATAGCATTGTAAAACCTATTTTATATATTATAGAGAGCAAAAGAGAGCAAAAAAAATTTTGGCATCGTGCACACAGCTTAAAGACCGATTTTATAAGACTTTTTTAATCATTTTTGCCTTACGCTTTTCCTATATAATTAGAGGGCAAAAAAGTTTTCAAACTGGGGACATATAAAAAAGTGCCATACGATTCCCTATAAAGGTAGGGAGATAAAAAATTTTGGCGTCGTGCACATAACTTAAAGTATGATTTTATAAGGCTTTTTTGATAATTTTTGTCATACACTTTCCCTATATAAGTAGAGGGATAAATATAAATAACAAAACTAAAAGAAATCTTATTTACCGAGATTTCTTTTTTGTTGTGAAATTTTACTAATAAAGGAGGTGTAAACAAATACAATACACAAACAAAAATCTAAAATAAAAGGAGGTGAAAATATGACCAAGAAAGTTAATGAAATTGGCACTGAAAATATGGTGCGAATTAAAGATGAGAAAGTTCTCTCTCAACTTAATGAAATGTATGACAGAGGTAAAGATTTTGTATATCTATCTAAAAATGCATTCTTTAACGATGTTATAAGAATTGGTATACAAGTGCTTGAAAAACAAGCGAAAGATAATTGGGCTATTAAGAACGAAAAACAAACACTTTTAGATACAATGCACAACCATACAAAGCGTATGAACTACTTTATTAAGTTTAGTAAACCTTTCATACAAACAGCATATGCAGATAGCGAAATCAACCAACAACTATTATGTATTTTACTAAATCATATGGTTAGAAAAATGGGCAACACAGAGCGAGAAATGTTTTTAAAAGAACTTGATAATCTTAAAGTTTTGCCAGATAGTTTGGCAAAATTGAAAAAGCAATTAAGAGCCAATTATTTATACGAAGTTGAGTAAAATCGACGAAAAATTGCTTAAAATTTTAGTGAGCAGGATAAGGCACGGATTCAAAATGACAGTGTTCAGCTTAGAAAACCCCTATAAAATAAGGGTTTTCTGCTGATTCACTTTTTGCAAATTTTAAGAATTTGCGTATCATTTTGTATCATGCCCCTTTTTTGCGACAAGTGGGATACCCACTTTCACTTTTATGGCAGTAAACTGCCAACTTCTTATGCTTGCAAATAGGAAGATTTAATTAGAATAGAAAAGCAGAAAGAAGAACATTCTTTCTCAAAAATTTAGAATAGAAAAGACAATTTAATAGAACTAAAAAATAAATTGATGAGAGGAATAAAATGATTTACTTAAATGAAATAAACAATGAAAAAACATTTAATTTAAAACAAACAAAAGCATTCTTGAAAGCCTGTAAGGGAAACAAATATGAATGCTTTTTTAAATTGATAATGACCTATGGTCTATCAAGAATTGAACTTGTTTGCTTGGAGTGGGACGATGTTGATTTTAATAACAATACTATCACAATATATCCTATCTCACAAGAGCGAACAAATCAAATTTACTACAAATGGGAAATGGAAAAGAAAGAGCATTTAGGCAGAACTTTTCCACTACTCCCCAACTTGAAAAAGCTTCTTTTGGAATTGAAAGAAAAACAAGAGATAAACAAAATTATAAACGATGATTATGACTTTACAAACGACAATTACATCTGTCTTAAAAGTGATGGTACAAGATTTAATTTTAACACTTTAAGTCGCAACTTACGATATATTGCACGAGATAACAACCTGCCAGAAATTTTGCTTTCTGGGTTGTCAATTTGCCTTGATGATTTTATTTGTGAAAAGGCAAGAGATTATGACTACTACCGAGCTTGGACAAGATTTGATTGCAAGTATAAAAAGTCAAATAACAACTATGTCGATTTCAACTTTAACAAAAATAAAAAATTTCTAAATGCTATAAATGACTTGCTTGAATGTGAAAACCAAAGTCGCAAGTCAGATATGGAAATGTGAGGTGCTGATGACCAATATGAAAGAACTATCTGAGGTTATGTTTACCAACTATCCCGATTGTGTTGGTGTCCAAGAACTTGCACAAATGTTAGGAATTAAAAGAACTAAAACTTATGAACTTTTGAAAAATGGGATTATCAAATCTATTAAAATTGGTAAGGACTACAAGATTTCAAAATTTAATGTTATTGCTTATCTTATGGGAGGTGAACAAGTATGACAGGAGCATTAAAAGTAAAACGAGGATATTATTATGCAGTTATCAACTACAAAGATAACTATGGCAAATATAAGCAAAAATGGTTTAACACAGGGCTTAAAGAACGAGGCAATAAAAAGGAAGCTCAAAGAATTCTAGACGAAAAATTAAACACTTTTCAACCCGACATATTTGAAACTCAACCAGAGCCATTGGTTAAGAATGATATAATCTTTATGGATTATGTTGAGGATTATGTTAAAAACAAACAAAAAGAATTATCACCAGCAGTTTATGTTAGTTATATGCACTGCGTTGATATAATGAAAAAGTTTTTCAAAGATAGTTTAAAACTCAAAGATGTCACTTATCATCACTTGCTTGAATTTTATGATTATCTAAAAAATGAACGAGGAAATAAAAATGTCACAATTAAACATCACGCTGTTATATTATCCCCAGCATTAAGACAAGCATATAGAGATGACTTGATTGCTAAAAATCCTTATGAGTTTATGCCACCAATAAAAAGAGAAAAATCTCGTATGAGTTATTACAACAAAGATGAACTTGAAGAATTATTTAAGTTTACTAACAACTCGCCACTAAAACTTATAGTGCGTATTGCAGCCTATTATGGATTTAGACGAAGTGAACTTATTGGACTTAAATGGGAAGCAATAGATTTTGAACAAAAGATGATAACAATTCAACATAAGGTCTTAAATGTTGAAGGTGTGCTTTACTTGTCAGACACTCTTAAAACAACATCAAGTCATAGAACTTTGCCCTTGCTACCTGAAATTGAAAAATTGCTACTTGAACGAAAAGCACAGATAGAACACAACAAATTTATTTTTGGTAGTAGTTATAACACTAAATATCAAGATTATGTTTTTGTTGACGATATTGGCGATTTATTCAACCCCGACCAAGTCAGTGATAGATTTAATAATATCTTAAAGAAAAACAATTTAAGACATATTAGATTTCACGATTTAAGACACTCTTGTGCTAGTTTGCTTGTGGCAAGTAAAATCCCTATGAAGAACATTCAAGAATGGTTAGGGCACTCTAATTTCAGCACAACAGCTGATGTCTATTCACACCTTGACTATACAACTAAATACGAATCTGCAAATGCTATAAATCAAGCACTTACACAAAACAAAGAAGAACAAACATCTGATAAAGAAATTAAACAAAAGACAAAGGAAGAATTGCAAGAAGAACTTTTACGACTTCAAGAACTTATTAAACAGCAAGAAGAACAAGAACGCATAGAAAAAGAACGAGAAGAAAAATGTAAACAGAAAAAACGAGAACAAGCAGAAATGTAAAATTCCTTGTCATACTACTATTGACTTTTGAAAATTATATGATAAACTGAAATTATATGAATAAAAATTTTGAAAAGCAAGATTGTTGCATTTGGCATAATCTTGCTTTTTCGTATAATTTTTACGATTATAGTTAACAATTTATTAACTAAATTAATAAAACAAACATAGATTATAGTATTATCCGTAATAAATTTACGGCAAATTATTGACAAGGAGTGTAGAAATATGTTAAAGTATAATCAGTTAGGAGAAATAAATATGTTAAAATATTTTGAAGTAAAAAACTATAAAGGTTTTAAAGATGGAATATCTATCGATTTCTCTAATCATAGAGATTATACATTCCACAAGGATTTTATTAAAAACAACATAGTAAATAAAGGCCTTATTTATGGTAAAAATGGTTCTGGTAAATCAAATTTGGGGTTAGCTTTGTTTGATATTGTTTATCATTTAACAGATAAATACAAGCCTGATTTTAACTTATCATATCAAAATGGCTATACTACAAACAAGTCAGTAGATTTCAAATATATATTTGTTTTTGATAATGATGAAATTGAATATACTTATTCGAAAGCAAATCAATTAGCAATTTTGTCTGAAAGATTAATTATCAACGGAAAAGAAGTTGTTAATTATAATTTTGAAAGTCAAGACAATACAAAATTATTAATTGAAGAAGCTCAAACGCTACAATTAAATAATTTAACCTTAAGACCCGAACAAAGCTTTATAAAATATGTTTATCACAATAGTAAACTTCCGGAAAGTTCACCTTTAAGCAAACTTATGAACTTTGTTGATAGGATGTTATGGTTTAGAAGTGTCAAAGATAATCAATTTGGCGGATATAAAGAAAAACCTGACCAATTAGCAAATATGCTTGAAACAAAAAATGCGGTAAAGGATTTCGAAAAGTTTTTGTTGAGCATAGATAAAACATTAGAATTCAACCTTTCTGTTGAAAAAGATATTTACAACCAAAAGATTTTAGTTGCAAATTATCCTAATGGAGTTCAGTTGCCATTTAATAATGTTGCTTCGACTGGAACTCTTTCTTTATGGTTATTCTACTGTTGGTCATTAGAATTTGAAAATATTTCATTCTTATATATTGACGAATTTGATGCTTTTTATCATTACGAAACAGCTGAAATGATTTTAAATAATATTAATGGAAGAAGTAATTTCCAATCATTTTTATCTACACATAATACATCTTTAATGAACAATGAATTAATAAGACCTGATTGTTGCTTCATCATATCTGATAATAAAAATATCCGCTCTTTACCAGAATGCACTGAAAAAGAAATTCGAGAAGCACACAATCTTGAAAGGATGTATAAGAATGGCGGATTCACGATATAACACCCTTTTAATAATTGAAGGCGAAAGTTGTGAGAAGGCATTTTTTGATACATTCATTAAAACAATAAAAGCGGATAAGAATATAACTATCATTCCTTTTTGCAATGATATTTACGAATTATATAAACATATTGAAGAATTGGGCGAAACAACCACAAAAGATGTTATCCTAAATTATTGTGACTTAGATGATAAAACTAGAAAATTACTAAAAGAAACTAAATTTGTTTATACATATTTAGTATTCGATTTAGATATACAAGACGGCAACGAAGATGAGAGAAAAGAAAAGTTGGAACAGGTTGACAAAATGCTTAACTTGTTTAATAACGAAACAGAATATGGGAAGTTATTTATAAATTACCCAATGATGGAATCTTATAGACATTTTGACATAACAAACCCAAATACTTTAAATAATAAATCAGTGATTGTTGATAATGAAATATTAACTCATTACAAGGAACTCGTGGGTCAAGAAGGAAGCAATAAAAATGTAAACAAATATACATCAAAAGATTTTTATACAATAACACTAGCACATCTAATGCAAGCAAATTTATTAATTAATAGTCAATTTAAGAAACCTACTAAAGTAGATTATATTGATTTGATAGATATTTCTAATATTAACAAAAAACAAAGTGATTTAATTTTGAAAAAGAAAAAAATGCTTATTCTAAACACTTCAACATTTTTGTATTCCGAATTTTATGATACAATACTAAAAAGCAAAAATTAAAGAATACCGAGAGTTAATATCTCGGTATTCTTTGTACAAAAATCACTTTACGATAGCATACGATATTACACGATACTAAAAGCATTCTTGCAAAAATTTGGAACAAATTCGTGACAAATTCGTAGACATTGGCTATTTTTAAGCATTTTTTAAACTAAAATTAAACAATTTTAATTATAAGAAATCGAATCCGTAAGTTGATAATTTATTGATTTGTGGGTTCGATTTTTTTGTTTTCTAAATAAAAAAAACTAGCAATATAAAATCGCTAGACTGCCCTAAAAATAAGGGTTTTATGGTGCACCCACCAAGACTCGAACTCGGCATAATCGTTCCGAAGACGATTGTGATATCCACTTCACTATGGGTGCAAAAAGTGATAATTTTTATAAGGGAATTATCGAACCCCTGTCGGTCTGTTCCGAAGACTTATGTGATATCCATTTCACCATGGACGCGTATTGTCGCGTACATGGTATATCTCAACACACCATGGACGCAAGTGTCGTACATAAAAATTCAAAAGTTAATGTAGGCATTTTATTGTGAAATTTATATTTCTATATAATCCGCATTATGAGTTAATTGAAAATTAAACCATGTCGCTTTTAATTACTTTTATTTTTGCCATACATTTTTAAATGGTCTTGCAAACTCAAACTAGGATTTGGCGCAAGACTAAAATCTGCAATCCCAATTTTATCAAGATATGCGTAATATCCTGCCGAACCAACCATTGCTGCGTTGTCAGTGCAGTATTGTAAATCTGGCACATAGCATTTTATGTTGTTTTGTTCTGCTTTTTCATTCAAATTCAATCGCAAAAGTCTGTTCGCGCTCACTCCGCCAGCGATAACAACTTGATTGATTCCGAATTCTTTGCATGCTTTGATTGTCTTTTCAACCAATTCATCAACTGCCCATTTTTCAAAACTAAAACAAATGTCTGGTTTTGGAATTTCCATATTTGCTTGTTCAAGTTTGTGTGTGTAATTGATAATGGCGGTTTTAATTCCGCTGAAACTAAAATTATACCCAAGGTCTGGATTGTGTTTTACAAATTGGATATAATTTTTGCCAGATTCAGCAAGTTTGCTGACTTTTGGTCCACCTGGATAACCAAGACCAACAACTCTTGCAACCTTGTCAAAAGTTTCTCCAACTGCGTCGTCTAATGTTTCACCAATCAATTCGTGATGATTATAGTCGCAAACCTTGATAATTGCAGTGTGTCCGCCACTGACCAACAGACACATAAATGGCGGTTTTAAATCTTTGTGACTGAGATAATTGCTTGCAATGTGGCCATAAATGTGATTGACTGCAATGAGCGGTTTTTTTGTTGCATAACTAAGACCTTTTGCATAACTTACGCCAACCAACAACGAACCGATTAAACCTGCACCATATGTGACCGCAATGGCGTCGATGTCATCAAGATAGCAATTTGCTTGTTCAAGTGATAGTTTAACCACATTGTCAATGGCAGTCACGTGATTTCTGCTGGCAACTTCTGGAACAACTCCACCAAATCTTGTGTGAATGTCAATTTGGCTTGACACAATGTTGGAAAGAACAGTTCTGCCATCTTCAACCACAGCACAACTTGTTTCATCACAACTTGATTCAATTGCCAAAATTTTGAAACCTTTTTTCACATTTTTTATTATACACCATAAACAAATTATTTGCAAGATAAAACAAGTTTAAAATTTATTTTGTTTGACAATAAAAAACAAAAAATATAATATAAAAACATAGGAGGAATTATGCCATCAGGCTCACATTCAACAAGTGGTGGAAGTCACAGCAGTGGAGGAAGTAGTTTTGGAGGACACGGAAGTTCAGGTTCTGGTTCGTCAGGTTCTTCAAGACCTATCATGCCAAGAAGGGTGCATTTTGGACATAGTTATGTAATTTTGTCTTCAGGAAAACAATCTTTAAGTTCTTTTCTGATTATGTTTGCAATATGCGCTTTAATGTTTTGTGCCATGTTCGGTTTTGGCATTGCGGGAACAAACAAGACTATTGAAAAAATTAAAGAAGACCAAGCGTATTATTTCAACATGATTGATTATGCGCGTGAGAATCCTGAGTATTTAACAACAGGGACTGTCACTGATTATTTTTATAACGAAGACGCAGAAAAATATTATATCACATACACTTTTGAACTTGCCGATGGAACTTTTATGCGTCCAGATGGACAGTCTTATTGTGTGTACACGCTAAGCCAAGCATCAGATTTATTGCACATAGGGACAATTGAATTGGCCTTAAATGTCAAAAAAAGCGTGGCGAATTTGGATACAGATTCAGTACCAACAGATTACCGCGAAATGTCACTAGATGATGACGGTGAATATGTCCAAAGTAAATCAAACAAAAAGACATTTATAATTGGAGCTGTGGTGACTGCATTAATAGTTGTTGCTTCAGTTGCGGGGGTGGTTGTTATAGTTGCGACTTCGCCAAAAGAGAGCAGTGTCACACAAACAACATCGCAAAACACGGCCACGCAAAACACTCAACCAAGCAACTATTGGGTTTGCTCATATTGCGGAAACAGACAAACCAATGACAAGACAAAATGCGACCAATGTGGAGCAAAAAGGGAATAAAAAAAGCACTTTTTAGTGCTTTTTTTGTGTTAAAATTTTAATTTTTATAAAGTCTAGTTTTCGTCCTTTGATTTTGCGTGGGATTTTTTTAGATACTCATTGATAAATGGATTAAGGTCGCCGTCCATCACGCCTTGGACATCGCTTGTTTCATAGTCGGTTAAGTGGTCTTTCACCATTGTGTATGGTTGGAAAATGTAGCTTCTGATTTGACTTCCCCATTCAATACGCTTTAAATCTCCTTTGATTTCATTCATGTTTTGGCGTTGTTTTTCTTCTTCCAGCGCAACCAATTTACTCGTTAAAATTCGCATTGCATTTTCTCTGTTTTGCAATTGACTCCTTTCGTTCTGACAAGTGACAACAATGCCAGTAGGGATATGGGTGATTCTAACCGCGGTTTCAACTTTGTTGACATTTTGTCCGCCCGCACCACTGCTTCTGTATGTGTCAATTCTAAGGTCTTCAGTGTTCACTTTTACAGTGGTCTCTTTTGATATTGCGGGAACAACTTCAACTGACGCAAAACTTGTGTGTCTGCGTTTGTTTGAATCAAATGGACTTATTCTAACAAGTCTATGCACGCCCATTTCACCTTTGAGTTTTCCATAAGCATAATCACCTTTAATCCAAATGACCACGCTTTTTAACCCTGCATCATTTCCTTCAATTTTATCCACGATGTCAAACGAGAATCCATTTTTTTGTGCGTACATTTTATACATTCTAGCAAGCATAACAACCCAGTCTTGCGCCTCAGTTCCGCCGGCACCAGAATGAATTGTTAAAATTGCATCATTATTGTCATATTTTTCATCAAGAAGTGTGGTCACATTGAGTTCGTCCACTTTTTCTTTGAGTTCAAGCATTTCGGAAAACGCCAAATTTAACATTTCAATGTCTGTCTCTTTTTCGAGGTCTTTAACCGTTTCAATCAGCGCAGTAATTTGTGTTTGCAAACGTTGAACTGTGTTAAACAAATCTTGCAAAGTTTTAATTTCTTTGTTTGTCTGCATTGCATAATCTAAATTGTTCCAAAACGACAAAGACTCTCTCTCTTTCATGAGAGCATTCAGTTTTTCTTGATTTTCATTTAGATGTAAGCATTCTTTTGTCACTTCAAACTTGTCAACAAGTTTTGAAAGTTCTTCACCAATATTTTCAATATTCATAATTTTATTATAGCAAAAAGAAAAAGTTTAATCAAATGTTTTTAAAAACAAGGATTTTTGTTTTATTGAAGAAAAATATTAAAAATTATAATTCTTTCACACCAAGCAAAAATTTTCGATTGTAATAAGAGTCATTTACATCAATAGAATAAAAAAAAGACCGAAGTTGGTCTTTTTTTAGTCACCGCTGAATGGAAGCAAAGCCATGTTTCTTGCTCTTTTGATTGCAGTTGTCAATTCTCTTTGGTGACGAGCACATGTTCCTGTTTGACGTGAAGGAATGATTTTTCCTTTTTCTGTCACATATTTTTTCAATCTGTTAACATCTTTATAATCGATGCATTTGCAGTTTTTGTCTTCACAGAATGCACAAACTTTTTTTCTGTTTTTGCTGTGTTGTTTGAAGAATTTCTTTTTGTCTGTGACAACTTTTGTTTCTTCTTTTTCAGCTTTTGGTGCAACTTCTGCTGTTTCAACTGCTTCAATTGTTTCTTCTGCCATATTTTTCTCCTTTTATTTATTTTTACTCAAATGAGTGTGTTGCCATTAAAATGGTAAATTGTCATCATCTACTGGTTGAAGGTCTGAAACTGGTTCTTCTGAAGGTATTGTTGCTCCTTCGTTTGAACCGTCATTCTTTGAAGTTAAGAATTCAACTTCATCAGCGACGATGTCGACTGAGAACCCTTTTGTTCCGTCTGCTTTTTCATATGTTCTTGTTTGAATTGAACCAGCAACTGCGATTTTGTTTCCTTTTTTCAAGAATTTTGCGCAGTTATCTGCTGTTCCTCTCCAAGCGGTGATGTTGAAGAAGTCTGTGTCTCTGCCACCTTCAGCATTTGAAAATCTTCTTCCAACAGCGATTGACATTCTGCAAACAGAAATTCCGCTTGTTGTTTGAGAAATTTCTGGGTCTCTTGTCAAGTTTCCGATTAAATATACTCTATTCATTTTTACTCCTTTTTAAGTTTGCCCAAAAGCAAACCCCCGTTAATTATTTTGCGACAACAATATATCGCATGATGCCTGTTGTGATTGCAAGCAAAGAACCAAGTTTGTTTGGAACAGAACTTTCAGCTGAGAAATTAACCAAAACATAATAACCTTCACGTTTTTTGTCAATTTCGTAAGCAAGTTTTTTGTTTCCAATTCTTTCAACAGATTCAATTTTTCCACCATCTTTTTCAATCATGCTGTTAACAAGAGCGATTTGTGCTTCTTTTTCTTCATCAGAAGATTGACTTGGAATGATGTACATCAATTCGAAATTTTTCATTTTTAACCTCCTTGTGGACTTTTGACCTTGTTAGGTAAGGAACACGCCATTTATCCCGACTTATGTTGCGTGCTTAGTTAAAAAAATTTTAACTGCACGAATAATATCA
>JBJETW010000011.1:58504-116703 GCA_051883515.1 Candidatus Onthoplasma sp. | reverse complement strand
CCCACTGCGACAAATTGTCTTGTGGGTACCCAATATTGGGCAAACGCCCAAAAGAGAAGTTTCAACACACCTGTTGAAACGATAATAACGGGCGATTTGTCTTCTTAACATTTATCCAATTTTGGAAAAGAAGAAATGAAGGAAAAACTTTTTAAGGTTGTCCTTCATGGAATGTGGGCAAACGCCCAAAAGAGAAGTTTCAACACACCTGTTGAAACAATAATAACGGGCGATTTATTATTAAAATTAACGGGTCCCCACCAAAACGGAGTTTTGGAAGGGGAAAAGGAGCGACCGAGCAAAAGGCCAATGATTGCGAATAGCAATCTGGCAAAAGTGAGAGTTGCGACGTGCGGATGTGGCGAAATGGCAGACGCGCCAGACTTAGGATCTGGTGGGAGACCGTGGGGGTTCAAGTCCCTTCATCCGCACCATATAAAAATAATCCGAACCGAAATTTGGGACGGATTTTTTTAAGTACTTTCATTCTTAACTCTTCATTTTTTACTATTGCAGATTTCGTTTTAGAGTGAACAATTAAAAGTTGAGTATAAATACGTGATAAAAATAACTTTTAGAATTGTAGTAATACAGAACTTATTTAATCAAAAAAACTAAATCATATAGATTTAGTTTTTTACATTGTATGTCTTTTATTAACCTAGTTAAGACTATTGATTTGATGAAGTATTTTCAAAATCTTTTTCAGGAATGCAAAGCATAAAAATTCCACCGAGCAGAGAACTTAAAATAATTGTCACAATTGCAATAGCTGTTAATTCTTGCTTTTTTTGTGCTTTTTTTAATTTAACAAGAGCAATAATGCTTACGACTATTGGTACAATTAAAAATAGCATTTCTGGAATATATAATCTTCCATCTGACACACCCATGAACTCAAATAACGAATTAAAAGTTAAAAAGAGACACAAGATGAAGGCTAATGAAGAAAATATCAGACTTATCCATACAAATACTTTACTTGCTGTTTTCATATACCCCTCCTTTATTTAAAAATAGCACGGGGGGGGGTAATGTCAAGCATAATTGAAAAAAAATTAAAAATTTTGGAATAATTTGACATAAAATATATGTTTTTGTTGATAAATAAAAAAAATAATATTAATTTTTTTTGTTTTAAATTTGTGGGAAATGTGTTATAATGAAATCAGGACTACAAATGAAGAATAAATTTTTGGGCCATTTAGGAATGGTTGTCAAACATCGATTTGAAGTGTTTAAGTTATGTTGTAAATGTGGTTTGTTTTGGAGAGGATTGGTGCACGATTTCTCAAAATTTTCGCCACAAGAATTTTTTGAAAGTGTGAAATATTACACTGGAACGCATTCACCAATTTCAGAGTGTAGAAAGCAAAAAGGATATTCCAACGCTTGGATTCATCATAAGAATAATAACAAACATCATGCTGAATACTGGTATGACCCATACTTAAAAGAACAGGTCAATATCCCTTATAAGTATGCGGTTGAAAGTGTTTGTGACAGGATTGCTGCAACAAAATGCTATCACAAAAAAACATACAAGCCAGAAATGGTCCTTGATTATTTTAATCAACACGATGGTTCAACATATGTAAATGAACGAATGTTTAATTTTTTTAAAAAGGTGTTTACAGATTTGGTTGATAAGGGCGAAAAAGGCGTTTTAAACAAAAAATATTTGAAGAAAACTTACAACGAAATTGTATTGTTAAAGTAATCTAGCAAACAATTGCAAAAATTAAAAAAATTTCATGGTTGCATTTATTTCAAATAAATGCATTTTTTTTAAATTACTTTTTACATAATTATGCAATTATTAAAATAATTGACATCTTTTTTTCAATTTTGTATTATAAACAATATTGAAAAGGTGAAATTTATGTTAGAGATTAAAAATATCACAAAAGATTATCAATTAAAAGATGAAAAAGTGAATGCTCTAAAAGGTGTTAGTGTTTGTTTTCGTCGCCACGAATTTGTTTCAATTTTGGGGCCAAGTGGCTGTGGGAAAACCACTCTTTTGAATATAATTGGTGGTCTTGATAGATACACATCAGGTGACCTTATAATTGAAGGGGTCTCAACAAAAAATTATAAAGATAAAGATTGGGATAATTATAGAAACCACAGGGTTGGCTTTGTTTTTCAAAGTTATAATTTAATTCCACATCAAACCGTGTTGGAAAACGTTGAACTTGCTTTGACGCTCAGCGGAATAAAGAAAAAGGATAGAAGGGCGAGAGCAATTGAAGTGCTTGAAAAAGTTGGGTTGGGCGACAAATTAAAGTCAAAACCAAATCAACTTTCTGGCGGACAGATGCAAAGAGTTGCAATTGCAAGGGCGCTTGTAAACGACCCTGAAATTATTTTGGCAGATGAACCAACCGGTGCGTTGGACAGCAAAACCAGCGTTCAAATCATGGACATTTTGAAAGAAGTCAGCAAGGATAAACTTGTTATTATGGTCACTCACAATCCAGAACTTGCTGAAAAATATTCAAGTCGAATAATCAGATTGCTGGACGGAGAACTCATTGAAGACAACAAGCCATATTCTCAATCGCAAGCACAAAAAGAAATTGAAAAACACAATGAAAAATTGGAGAAGCAACAAACAAGTTTCAAAAAGACAGAAAAAAAGAAATCAATGTCTTTCTTCACTGCTCTTGGGCTTAGCTTTAAAAATTTGCTCACGAAAAAAGGCAGAACGGCCATGGTGGCGTTTGCGGGAAGCATTGGAATAATTGGAATTGCTTTGATTCTTGCTGTGAGTGCCGGAATGGGAAATTACATAACACAAATGCAAAGTGAGTCGCTTTCAAGTTATCCACTCACAGTTCCAGCAATCACATTAAATATTGAAAGTTTGACAAGTAGGTCAGAACATAACATCAAAGTGGAAGATGATGAAGTTTTGGTGTATGATGTTTTGGAAACACTCAAAGGCTATGGGAAATATAATTACATAAGTTCAGAATTTGTTTCATATGTGAAAGATTATTATTCTAAAGAGAGCAAACAAAACATGCTCAATGCAATAAACATTAGTTATACAAGTGAAATGCATTTCATCACACAATACACAAAAGAGACGATTTTAGAAAATTATGGTTCAAAACTAACCACTGAACAAAAAACGGCATTAAGTGCATTGCCAGATGGAACAAAAATCAGTTTTCCAATGACAAACTCAGTTGAGTTTTCTGCCATGGGTGGTGACACAAGTTCAACTTTCTTTGAAGGATTGAATGAAAAAGATTATATTTTGTCACTCTATAATGTGCATGGGGAGTATCCAACAAACAAAAATGAAGTTGCTTTGGTTCTGAACGAAAACTCAATTGACAAGACGTCAATTCTTGGCATGGGATTTGACATTCCAGAAAGTGACGAAAATGGAGTCGTTTCATTGGGCTCTTTGATTGGGAAAGAATATGCTTTGGTTTTGAATGATGCTTATTTCAATGATGATAACTCTGTTAAAAGTTGTTTCTCAGGCTTTGGTGGAGAATTGAATGATTTGTTTCAATTGAAAGATGCAAACGCAGACGAATCCAAAGTTGTAAATTTAAAAGTTAGTTGTGTTTTAACTCTAAAAAAAGATGCAAAAGGAAGCATTTTTACAAATGGAATTATGTACACAAAAGACCTTTCAAACTTTTATCATGAGAATTGCAAACAGTCTGAGATTGTTTCAAGGATTAACACATTGTATTCAGATTCATCAAACAGCTCGACGAAATTTGAAGATAACAACTTAAAGAACTATGAAGTGAGCATAAAAGAACTTGCAATGCTGACGGGATTGGGAATTGATGTTGATAAAAATGCTTATAATTATTCAAGTCCTTTGGCAATCAAACAAGCATTGGACACAATGTTTAACATTCAAATTTCAGATGAACAAGTGCTTGATTTATATCTTCAAATGTATGGAGCAAGCGAAACACCAACCGTTATTCAATTTTATGTTAAATCTTTTGACGGAAAAGAGGATTTAACAAATATGGTGGCAGGTTGGAACGCAAAAAATGCCATAAAGATATCGTTGAGCGACAACAGCAGTTTGATTACAAACATGCTTTCAAATTTAATTGACATAATTTCATATGTTTTGATTGCATTTGCAGCAATTTCGTTGGTCGTTTCAAGCATTATGATTGCAATTATAACTTACACATCTGTTATTGAACGAACAAAAGAAATCGGGGTTCTTCGAAGTGTTGGTGCATCAAAAATGGACGTTTCAAATGTGTTCAACGCAGAAACAACAATTATCGGTTTGTTGGCGGGCGTTTTGGGTGTTGTCATTTCTGCACTTTTAACCATTCCAATAAGTTTGATTTTGAAGCAATTGACAGGAATTGGAGGTCTTGCAGTGCTCAATATCTTGCCAGCATTAATTCTTGTTTTGATTAGTGTTGTTCTCACATTTATTGCCGGTCTTGTTCCAGCGCGTATCGCATCAAAGAAAGACCCTGTGACCGCTTTAAGAAGCGAATAGAAAAGAGTAGAATTAATAATTTATTTAAATTTAAAAGTATCTCCTAAATTAAATTTGGAGATATTTTTTATAAATATTAAATTTTTTAAAAAAGCAAATAATTATTTTTTATCCATCGCTTTACATTAAAATTTGATTATGATAATATATTTTCAACAACAAAAAAATAAATTATTATATTGGGTGGTTATTATGTCAAATGGATTATGGAATTTTTTCAAAAAAATACACAACCGCAGAAAAGAAGAGCGAGACGAAACCAGCGAAAATTATGTCAACACAAATCCAACTGAAGAGCAATTAAAAGATAACAAAAATGGGAATATGGCAATTGTTTTTTCTGTTATTGCATGTATTTTGCTTGATGTTATCATTGGAATAATTGTGTTAGCTTTCACTTCAAATGTTGCGATTGGATTGTTTTCAATCTTCCTTCTCTTTATTCCTTCTTGGCTACAAAATTTGGCAGTTAAAAAAGCAAAAAAACAACTTAATATAAACGGCAAGGGTAGAATTAAATTAATTTTAGTAAAATATATTTTTCCAATTATTGCTGTAATTATTGGCGCTGCAATTTTATTATTTTGGTGGGCAATTTAATAAATAAGATAAATTTTCTTTAATTGAGTTTGACTTATATTTGTAATTTTTATATCATTTAATACATTAATTAGAGGTGAACATGAGTAAATATTATTATGAACAACTTAAAAGCGGAACAAAGTTGTATTATGCAAAGAACAACATTTCAAAAACCACAACAATTGAAGTGCTTTTTGATTGTGGCTCGCGCTGTGACACAATCCCTGGACTTGCTCACCTTACTGAGCATTTGTTTTTCACTGGCACAAAAGACATGACAAAACAAGAAATATCAAAAAAGTATTTTGATTTTATAAACACAAATGCTTACACTTCTTATCGTGAAATTGCATTCACTGGAAAGGTTTTCACAAAAGAATTGGGCGATTATCTTTCTCTAGTTGCAAAGATGATAACTGAAACAACTTTTGCGCAAAAAAATATTGATGAAGAAGTTAAAGTTGTGCAACAAGAAATTGCAAGATATAGAGATAGATATGAGTACGTTGCAGAAGATTTAAATGCTTTTTATATGACAGATTTTGATGCTTTTCAATACGGGAATTTAGGAACAAATCAAAGCGTTGCATCAGTCAAGACAAAAGATGTCAAAGCGTTTGTGAAAAAATATTTTGTTGCGAACAACATGAGAATATATGTTTCAAGTCCATTAGGAGTTGGGGAAATTAAAAAAATATTAAATAAAAATTTAATTTCAAAACTTGCTGTTGATGAAAAATTTCAACAACTTCCTTTATTTTATTTTGAAGCAAAACACCCAACATTTTACAAGAGAATTTCAAAAGATATAGGAAAATCTTACATTAGAATAAATTTTGCTTTCGACAAGTCAAAACTTGATGTGGTTTACCAATCTAAAATGAGAATTTTATTTAATATTGTAAATGACTCTGCGGAAGGAATTATGAAAGACATGAGACTTAAAAAGAGTCTTGTTTATGGTGGCGGAGTGAGGTCAACAGCAACAGACAAAACCACTGTTGCAACTTTCGACACGGAATGTGACGCAAAAAATATACGAGCGGTTGTTGAAACTTTGGCAGAATATATAAAAAATACCGCTGAAAAAGGTTTGACTGAATCTCAACTTAAACAAGCAAAAAGATACATTTCGTATTCAGATGCAAATGCAGAACCAAGAGTAAATCAACTTATGAATAAACTGTTTTCACATAAATATTACAATAGATTTTTAAACGACAAAAAGACAAAGAAAGAACAAAAACGCACAACTTTGGACGAAATAAATCAAATGTTTAAAGAAGTGTTTGTGGACTCAAAAGTCAGCATGTTTGTCTATGGAGACGCAAAGAAAGATGACTTGCCAACAAAAGTTGAGTTTAACAAACTTTTCAATAAGAATAATTAAAAATAATTATGTCGTTTATTAAACATTAAGAGATTTTCTTGCTTTAAAAAACTTATGCAATAAAATCTCTTTTTTTAGAATTTATTAATCACTGTCAAATATGTTTTGACTGGGAACCATGGACAATTTAATAACATATTGTCTAAAATTTTTAAAAAGGGTATTGACAAATTGGGGAAAGGCGGTATAATTATAATGTCAGCTTGGTCAGATGGTCGCAAGTTGAGCGTAAGGTTCAATTTGAGGAAAGTCCGAGCTTCGCAGAGCAGGGTGCTTGCCAACGGCAAGTCGAGGCAACTCGAAGGAAAGTGCAACAGAAAATAACCGCTATACCCCTAAGTGGTTAGTAAGGATGAAAAGGCGAGGTAAGAGCTCACCGCAAGTTTGGTGACAAACTTGGTCCATGTAAACCCCACCTGAAGCAAGGCTAAAATGTCCGCTACGGTTGCTCGCCAGGACATTAAAAATGCCGCTAGATTTGCAAAGCAATTTGCAAACTAGATAGATGACCATCTAACACAGAACTCGGCTTATAGGCCAAACTGCCACCTAAATGCTTTCATCCTTTTGGATGGTGGAGAATGATTTTACATTCTCCATTTTTTTGTTTTTATTGTAAATTTAATTAATATAAAAATGTATGAATTTTATAAAATTAAGCAATAAAAAAAGTGATAAAAATCACTTTAATAATTTATTTAAAATTATATATCCATTTTGTTATCAATATTTAAAACATCAGGTTGTTGAGTTTTTTTGCATAAATTAGAGTATTTTCTTACAATGAGTTTTTGCATTATTGTTTTATGTCTTTTTGCGTCCATTTCAGTCAACAATCTTTTGTCTTCTTCAGTCAATGTTTTCATAATGTCTCCTTTCTATAAATTTTATATTTGCTAAAAAATAAAATGTTTGAATTAATATATTGATTAATTATTGTTTTTTTCAATAGAATCTTTTTTGGTGTTAAATTTGTTGCGTAGCATATTTAGAGCTTTAATTTCTGTAAATGACACGTAAGACGCACTGATATGTAATTTTTTTGCAACTTCTTTTTGTGTATAATATACACCATCACAAAAACCAAATCTTAGCAGTATAATTGTGTATTCCTTTTGTGATAAATTGCGTTTCAGATATTTAAGATAATCTTCAACTAAAACTTTGTTCTCAACTATATATGGCGGTTCAAGTTCGCTATCTTGGGGGATAAGGTCTTTAATTAATATTTCATCTCCGTCTTTGTTGATTGGAACGAAATCTTCAAGACTTACACAAACCTTCGGATTTTTATTTTTTCTTAAAGACACTAATATTTCGTTTTCAATACATCTGCAAAGATATGTTGAAAGTTGACAACCTTTGTCGATTTTGAAACTATCAACACCTTTAATCAGTCCAATTAGTCCGGTTGAAATCAAATCTTCTGTTTCGGCTACGGTATTATATTTTTTACATACATGCATGATTAGTCGCATATTGTTTTCAATTAATTTATCACGTGCTTTTTTATCACCTGACTGCATGAGATAAATATATTCTTCATCATTGGCATTATTTTGCGTTTTTAAGTTGTTAGATTGTTTAGATTTTGGAGATGACTCACAATCGTTTTTTGAAATGAGGTTTTGAATTATTGTTTTATGTTCTTTTTCGTTCATTTCAGATATTAATTGCTTGCTGTCTGATGATTTTCCCATAATTATCTCCCTTGCTTAATCTAACTTTTCTTGATTATTATCTTTGACTGGATTGAATTTAGTTCGTAGCATATTTATGGATTGTGTTTCAATTTTTGAAATGATTTGTCTGCTGACGTGTATTAATTTTGAAACTTCTTTTTGAGTGTGTCTTCTTTGACCAAACAGTCCAAATCTTAATATCATTATTGAAAACGCGCGTTCTGATAAATTTTTTTTCATATATTCAATAATTTCTTCTGTAATCATTTTGTTTTCAACTAAAATTGATGGTTCAACCTCGCTGTCTTGTGCGAGAACTTCTTTAAGATAAATTTCTTCACCATCTTTGCTAGTGTGGATTGTTTCCTCAAGACTGACATATGGGAGTTGTCGACTATTCTCTTTTAGATACCTTAAAATTTGGTTTTCAATACAAATATAAAGATAAGTGGAGAGTTTAATTCCTTTTTCTGGATTAAAGCTATCAATTCCTTTAATGAGACCAATTAAGCCAGCAGAGTACAATTCATCAATTTCACCTGCATAACTATATGTATTGCTTATATAAGCAACAAGTTTTTTGTTATTTACAATTAATTTTTCTCGCGCCTTTTCATCACCGGACTTCATGCGTTTGATGTATTCGTCATCACTGATTATTTCAGTTTTTTCATCAATCTTTGTGAGGTTTTGGTCAATAAGTTTTTGAATGATTGTGTTTTGTGTTTTATCATCACTTTCGGTCATTATTTTTTTGTTTTCTTCGGTCATTTTCATAATTAATTTCCTTTTTCCTTTAAAAAATTATTACAAAATATGTATAATTAATTTTATTACTCAATGCTTTGCTCATTATAGTCTTCATTTAATATAAATTTGTCACGAATTAATTTTATTGCTTTTGATTCAACTCTTGAAACAAAACTTTTGCTTGTTTTCAATTTGTCTGCGACCTCTTGTTGAGTGAGTTTTTCACCGGTTTTGAAACCATATCTAAGAGACATTATTTCAAATTGGCGGTCAGTTAGACATTTTTTCATGTATTTAATGATTTCTTCGTACATAACCTTGTTTTCAGTGATAACTGCCGGTTCAAGTTCGCTATCTTCAATTAATATGTCTTTTAATGTCTTTCCTTCGCCGTTTTTATCAGTGAATATAATATCGTCAAAACTTAGGCATGTGATTTTGTTTTTGTTTGCTCTTAGTGACATTAAAATTTCATTTTCAATACACCTGCAAAGATAGGTTGAAAGTTGAACTCCTTTTTCTTTTTTAAAGTTGTCAACCCCCTTAATAAGACCAATTAAGCCAATTGAAAACAATTCTTCTTGCTCCATAGAAGCATAGTATTTTTTGCACATGTATCCTACAAGTCTGGTGTTGTTTTCAATTAATTTATCTCTTGCTTTTTTATCTCCAGACAACATGCGGTCTATGTATTTTTCATCATTGTGTTTTTGTGTTGCCAAGATGTCAGATTGTGTGGATTGTTTTTGTGTGTTGGAATTGTTTTTGCAAATTATCTTTTGGATTATGCTCTCATAATTTTTATCATTTGTTTCGGACGACAATGAATTGTCATCTGAAGACAAACTTTTCATGGTTCTCCTTTTTAATTTAAACTGTATTTATGTCACTTTTAATTTAACATATATTTTAAAAAAAGTCAATATTGATATTTTATAAAACTTATTTATGACAAAACATGCTAATTAATGTAAGTTGTTTTCATCATATTTATTGTTTACAACAAATTTACTGCGTATCAAATCAATGGCTTTAGTTTCAATACGCGAAATATAACTTCTGCTGATATGTAAAATGTCTGCAACTTCTTGCTGTGTGTGTTCAACGCCATCAGGAATTCCGTATCTAAGGCACATTATTTTAAATTCTCGTGCACTTAAATTGTTTTTCATGCATTTAATGAGTTCTTCCATCATAACTTTTTTTTCAATCACACATGATGGGTCAAGTTCGCTGTCTTGGGGAATTACGTCTTTAAGTGCCATTTCTTGCCCGTCTTTATCGACTCCTATGGTCTCTTCTATGCTCAAACATACTTTATGTTTTTTGTTGGCTCTAAGTAGCATTAAAATTTCGTTTTCAATGCATCTGCTGACATACGTTGAAAGTTGGCAACCTTTTTCTTTTTTGAAGCTATCAATACCTTTAACCAAACCAATTGAACCGACCGATAATAATTCATCTGCTTCCATTGAACCATTGTATTTTTTGCAAACATGAGCGACCAATCTTAGATTGTGTTCTATTAATTTTTCTCTTGCTTTTTGGTCTCCAGTTTGCATTTTTGCAACATATTCGTCTTCTTTTTCTTTAGATAGTGGGTCAGGGAAGCCAGTAAATTCATTTACATACCCGTGAAATAACATTAGTTTTGACAAGAACTGCCCAACAGTTTCATATACCATATACACCTCTAGGTGAATATATGTTGAAAAATGGGGAAATTTGTATGTCCCAGGGCGAAATCTTCGCGTTTTTTAATCGTTTCAACAAGTGTGTTGAAACTTCATCTTTCCGCGAAGATTTCGCCCCAATATGAGAGGGACAACAGACTTTTCCCTCTCATTGCTCACCTTTTGAAGAAGTAGGGGATATAGAGAGTGTTCGCGTTTTTTAATCGTTTCAACAAGTATGTTGAAACTTCATCTTTCCGCGAAGATTTCGCCCAAGTATGAGAGGGACAACTTTCTTTTCTCTCTCATTCTCACATTTTTAAAAATGTAAAGATAAAAACAATTTTTATTTAAAATTTATTATTTGTAGAGAATAATAGGTTATTTTTTGTGTTTTGTTTTTCTTTGACAAGAATTCATTGTTTTGTTATAATCACAAATATGACAAGACAAGAAAAAATAAGGAATTTTTGCATTGTTGCGCACATAGACCATGGCAAGTCCACTTTGGCAGACAGATTGATGGAAATGACAGGAACTGTGGCAAAACGTGACATGGAAGAGCAGTTGTTAGACAGCATGGACATTGAACGCGAACGTGGTATCACAATAAAACTAACTCCTGCAACAATGAAATATAAATATAACGGAGAAGAGTACACTCTCAATTTGATTGACACGCCAGGGCATGTCGATTTTTCGTATGAAGTCAGTCGTTCACTTGCTGCGTGTGAAGGAGCGATTTTGGTTGTCGACGCTTCTCAAGGTGTTCAAGCGCAAACTTTGGCAAATGTTTATCTCGCGTTGGACGCAAATCTTGAAATTATTCCAGTTATAAACAAAGTTGATTTGCCAAGTGCAGACATTGAAGGGACAAAAAAAGAAATTGAAGATGTAATTGGCATTCCATGCGATGAAGCGTGCGAAATTAGTGCGAAAACTGGATTAAACGTGGAGACCGTGCTTGATGCTGTTGTGAAAAATGTGCCATATCCAAAAGGTGACGAAAATGGCAAACTAAAAGCATTGATTTTTGATAGTTTTTACGATAGTTATAAGGGTGCTGTCAGCATGGTGAGAATTATTGACGGAAAAGTTAAAGCGGGCGACGAAATCCTTTTCATGCAGACCAACAAAAGTTTTACTGTCACCGAAGTGGGTGTTTTCACGCCACAACAAACCGAAATGGACATGCTTTGTGCGGGGGATGTGGGTTATATTGCAGCGTCAATAAAGACAGTGTCAGACACAAAAGTGGGTGACACAATAACTCTAAAAAATGACCCAGTTGAAAAACCTTTGGAAGGATACAAAGAAGCAACAAGCGTTGTATTTTGTGGGATATTCCCACTTGACGGAGATAAATATCAAGAACTGACAGATGCACTCGAAAAATTGAAACTTAATGATGCAAGTTTACATTTTACAAAAGAGACATCATTGGCGCTCGGGCATGGGTTCAGATGTGGATTTTTGGGACTTTTGCACATGGAAATCATAACGGAAAGATTGGAAAGGGAATTTAACCTTGACATTATAACAACCGCTCCAAGTGTTGAATATCGCGTGACAGACAACAAGGGAGTGGTGCATGATGTGACAAATCCAACTGAGATGCCAAGCATGGCCAGCATAACAAAAATGGAAGAACCAATTGTCAACATGGAAATTATTACTCCAAAAGAATATTTGGGCGGAATTATGGATTTGTGTTCAGACAGACGTGGGGTTTATCACAACATGCAATACATTGATGCAAACCGAACAAAACTCATTTACACAATGCCATTAAACGAAATCGTTTATGACTTCTTTGATAAGATTAAATCAATTTCAAAAGGATATGCAAGCTTGGATTACACACTTGCAGGTTATCAAGAAAGCGAACTCGTAAAACTTGACATTTTACTAAACGGTGAAATTTGCGATGCGTTGTCAATAATAGTCCACAAAGACAAGGCATATCCACGTGGAAGAGCGTTATGTGAAAAACTTAAAACTGTGATTCCGCGTCATTTGTTCGAAATTCCAATTCAAGCGGTGATTGGCGGAAAAGTTATTGCAAGAGAAACAATTTCTGCAATGAGAAAAGACGTGCTTGCAAAGTGCTATGGCGGAGATGTGACAAGAAAAAGGAAACTTCTCGAAAAGCAAAAAGAAGGTAAAAAGCGAATGAGAAGACTGGGTTCAGTTGACCTTCCAAGCGAAGCATTTGTGACAATTTTGAAACTTGACGAATGATTCTTACGTTTACGTGGTGATTTTTGCTTTGATTTGAGAAAGTTGCTGAAATTATTTGTTAAAAGACAAAATAATTGTTAAAATAAAAGAAAAGCAATATATTAAAAGGATTTAGGGGTAAAATGAAAGACCAACCATTAGGACTTTATGTACATATTCCATTTTGTTCAAGCAAGTGTGATTATTGCGATTTTGTTTCATATTCAATGGATAGGAAAGCGCAACAAGAATACTTGGCTGGTTTGTTTGAGGAAATTGACAGAAGAAAAATGGACTATGACGGACGAACTTTTGATTCAATTTTTATTGGTGGCGGAACACCTAGCATTGTTTATGAAGGATTTATTGTCAGTTTGGCAAGGAAACTCTTTTCTTCTTTTAAGTTCAAACCAGACACAGAATTCACCATTGAAGTAAATCCAGCATCTTTCACAAAAGAAAAATTTATGGAGTATGTTCAAGCGGGCGTTAACCGAATCAGCATTGGCGTGCAGTGTTTGGACGGAAAACTTCTCGCAAATCACGGAAGAGTGCAATCTCTTGAAAACATAAAAGAAACTTTCAGAATTTTGGAAAATGCAGAATTTCCAAATGTAAGTTGCGATGTTATGATTGGCCTTCCAAAACAAAGCGCGGGTCAGGTAAAAAACACGGTTAAATTCCTTGTTAAACACAAGGTTAAACATATTTCAGCCTACACATTGCAAGTTGAAAAACACACATTATTGTATGATAAAATCAGGAAAGGACACTTAAAACCTGTTAAAGATGAAAAAATTGTAAAAACATACAAGAAAATTGCAAAGTATCTAAAGAAAAAAGGATATGTGAGATATGAAATTTCAAATTTTGCAAAGCCGGAATTTGAATGTAGACATAACACCAAATATTGGACAGACGCTGAATATCTTGGACTTGGAGTGTCAGCACATAGTTATGTAAATTATTATAGATACTACAACACAAAACGTCTTGACACTTACATTGACCATTTGAAAAACGGAGAAAGTCCAGTTTACGCAAAAGAATATGTGACAGATGCAACCCGAAGAACAGAAAGAATTATGTTGTCGCTTCGCATGACAAAAGGATTAGATTTGACAGAATTTCAAGAGGAATTCAAAGAAGATTTGTTGAAGAGCAAAGCAAAACAAATCAATTCATTAATCGAACTCGGAATGCTTAAAGTTGTTGACAACCATTTGAGAATAACAGAAAATAACTTCAATGTTGCAAACTCAATTATTGTGGAATTGTTAGATTAAACACTCTTTGTGAGTGTTTTTTTCTTTTTATAAAAAAATTAAAAAAAATTTTAAAATTTCTGACAAAAACAGTTGACTTTTGTTGGCAGTGTGAATAAAATATTGTTAGCAATCAAATAATAAGAGTGCTAAATATGGAGGCAATTAAAAAGGAAGAGGAAAGTGAAAGCAGACGAAAAAAACAAGAGAAAGAAAGAAATTGTTTTGGTTGCAGTTGATGAATACATCAAAAATGCACAGCCAATAACGAGCAAAGGTCTCAATCAACATTTCAAAGACATCAGTTCAGCGACGATAAGGAACGAATTAAATGCCTTAGAGAGCATGGGATATTTGAAACAGTTGCACACAAGTGGCGGAAGGGTTCCAACTGCTTTAGCATACAAAGAGTATGTAAATTCGCTGTTGGAAGGGAAAAATTTGGATAATCAAGCGATAAAAGATGTTCTTTCGTCATATGAAAGTAAATCGGTCAGTTTGATTAGCACATTAACCAGTCTTGCAAAAAGACTTAGCAAAGTGACAAATTGTCCAACCGTGCTGGTTCAACATGGATTTAAAAATCTTGAAATTGAGAACATTCAAATAATTCCATTAATTCAAAAAGATGCATTATTGCTTGTTGAAACGAATGCGGGAATTATCGATGATAACATGTCGTTAGACCCAAATGTTGGAAGGACGACTTGTTTGGAAGCGAGTGAGTACTTAACCAAAAATTTCAAAGGTAAGACAATAGGATATTTTATTGACAACATAAATAATGTATGTTTAACGGCAGGAGCACAAATCATAGAATTTAAAGGTTTGATTGATAGTGTTGCAAGTGCGCTATTGTCTGTCACTGAAACGAAATGCGACATAACAAGCGAAAATCCAACAAAAATGATGGAAGGACTGAGTCCAAGTGAAATCAACGACACAAAGAATGTTTTTGAATTTCTTGAACAAAAGGAAAATGTGATTGACATTGTCAAAGATAGCAACGAACTTAATTTCACAATCGGTGAAGAAGACGAAGCTTTAAAAGGTGGCATGATGATGAGTGCACCAATTGTAATCAATGGGGTTTCTATTGCAAGTCTTGCGCTTGTTGGACCAAAGCGAATTGATTATGCACAAGTTGCAGCGGCGCTCAAATTCATAACAAGCCAGATAGACAAGAAGGGAGGCAATAGTTGAAAAAGAAAGAAGACAAACAAGAAAAAGAAATAAAAGAAGAATGCGAATGCAAAGAAAATTTACAATGCGAGTGCGACGATAATTGCGAATGTGAAGATTGTGGTTGTGACGAACAACCAACTGAATGCGATTGTGAAAGTTGTGAATGCGAAAAACAGGAAGAAAAAACAGATTATTTGAATGATTTGTTAAGAGTTCAAGCAGAGTTTGACAACTATCGAAAACGCATGACATCAGCACTGTCTGACGCCAGACAAGATGGATTTATTGAAGCAATTTCAGGTTTCTTGCCAGCGATTGATAGTTTTAAAATGGCAACAGACATGATAACAGACAAAAACACGCTTATGGGCATTAAATTTATTGAAAAAGGAATTTTGGACACACTCAGCAAAATGGGAGTTGAAGAAATCCCTGCAAACGGCAAATTTAATCCAGAACTTCATCAAGCAATTGACACAGAAGACGCTGAAGGTTTTGAGAGCGGAGACATTGTGAAAGAGTGCTACAAGGGTTTCACTTACAAGGGCAAGGTTATTAGATATAGCCAAGTGATTGTTAAGAGGTAAGCATGGAAATCAAAACCATAAAAACAAAGTGGAGCGATGGTGAATTAAAGCAAAACACATACATTGTTGAATTTGAAGATTTTGCAATTATGATTGATGCTGGTTGTTCACTTGAAGCGGTCACAGAACTAACACAAAAACCTATCAAAGCAATGTTTATAACACATGGACATTTTGACCACGTTTTGCACATTGAAGAATTTGACCAAAATGGTTTCAAAATTTATGGTCACAAAGATTTAAAACATGTGATATCAGACAAAGATTTAAATGTTTCGTATGTAAAATCTTTTAACATTCAAAATTTTCAACCAATTGAAAATGATTGTGTGATTGATGTTGATGGGGTGAAAGTGGAATGCTATCTAACACCTGGTCACTCAATTGATGGTGTCGTGTATAAAATTGGAGATAATTTATTCAGCGGTGACACGGTATTTTCAATTGCAGTTGGAAGAACCGACCTTGCGGGAGGAAATCCGCAACAACTAATTGAAAGTTTGGATAAAATTCAAACAATTGATTATAAAGTCCTTTTACCAGGACATGGCAGAACAAGCACGAAAAACGAACAAATTGAAAACATTAAAAAATGGCAAAAATTTTTAAAAGAAAATAAATTTTAAATAAAAAGGGAGTAAATATTATGGGAAAAATTATTGGTATAGATTTAGGAACAACAAACAGTTGTGTTGCAGTTATGGAAGGTGGTCAACCAACCGTTATTCCAAATAGTGAAGGTGGCAGAACAACCCCTTCAGTTGTCGCTTTTAAAGACAACGAAAGACTTGTTGGTCAGGTTGCAAAACGTCAAGCAGTTGCAAATCCTGAAAAGACAGTTATTTCAATCAAACGTGAAATGGGAACAAATTACAAAGTTAACATCGACGGAAAGCAATATAGTCCAGAAGAAATCAGTGCAATGATTTTGTCAAAATTGAAAGCTGATGCAGAGGCATATCTCGGTCAACCAGTCACTCAAGCGGTCATCACTGTTCCTGCATATTTCAACGACTCTCAACGTCAAGCAACAAAAAATGCTGGTAAAATTGCTGGTCTTGAAGTTTTGAGAATCATCAACGAACCAACTGCGGCAGCTCTTGCTTATGGTCTTGACAAACAAGACAGAAAAAATCAAAAGATTTTGGTGTTTGACCTTGGTGGTGGAACATTTGATGTGTCAATTTTGGAAATTGGCGATGGTGTGTTTGAAGTGCTTTCAACAAACGGAAACACTCGTCTTGGCGGAGATGACTTCGACAATAGAATTATGAATTTGTTGGTTGAAGAATTCAAGAAAGAGAATGGAATTGATTTGTCTCAAGACAAACTTGCAATGCAACGTCTCAAAGAAGCTGCAGAAAAAGCAAAAATTGAACTCAGCACACTCACACAAACAACAATCAGTTTGCCATTTATCACTGCTGATGCAACTGGACCAAAACACTTGGAATATACATTAACTCGTGCAAAATTTGAAAGCATGATTTCAGACCTTGTTGACGAAACACTTGTTTGCACAAGAAACGCAATCAAAGATGCTGGAATTAGCAAATCAGACATTTCAAACGTTGTGCTTGTTGGTGGTTCAACTCGTGTTCCTTGCGTTGTTGATGCGCTTGCAAAAGAAATTCCAGTTCAACCATTTAAAGGTATCAACCCAGACGAATGTGTGGCAATTGGTGCTTCAATTCAAGCGGGAGTGCTTGGTGGCGAAGTTAAAGATGTGCTTTTGCTTGATGTCACACCACTTTCACTTGGAATCGAAACTCTCGGCGGAGTTTGCACAAAACTTATTGAAAGAAACACAACAATCCCTACAAAGAAATCTCAAATATTCTCAACCGCTCAAGACAATCAACCTGGCGTTGAAATCAATGTTTTGCAAGGAGAAAGAGAATTTGCTGCTCAAAACAAATCTCTTGGACGTTTCCAACTTACAGGAATTGCTCCAGCACCACGCGGAATTCCACAAATTGAAGTGACATTTGATATTGACGCAAACGGAATTGTAAACGTAAGTGCAAAAGACCTTGGCACAAACAAAGAACAAAAAATCACAATCACTGCTTCAACAAATCTCACTGAAGAAGAGATAAACAAAGCAGTAAAAGAAGCGGAACAATTCGCAGAAGAAGACAAGAAAAAACGTGAAGTTATTGACACAAGAAATAACCTTGACGCAATGATTTTAAACATTGAAAAAGTTATGAAAGACAGTGCCGACAAACTCAGCGAAGACGACAAAAAAGCATTGACAGATGCGACAGAAGAAGCAAAGAAACACCTTTCAAGTGAAAACATTGACAAACTTAAAAAAGCAATGGACGACTTGACAAAAGTTAGCAACGACATCTTCACAAAAATGTATCAAAACATTCAACAAAACGCACACGAAAATGCTCAACAAAACGGTCAAAATAATGGCGGAGACAAACCAAAAGATGACTCTGACCCAGAAGTTGTTGTTGAATAAAATAAAAAACTTAAAACTAACCTGCATAATTAGTGCAGGTTAGAATTTAGTTTTAGTGGAAACAAAAGACGAGTTTTTAGCATGTGCAAACATGTTAAAACTTTTCTAAAAATAAAAATAAAAAATAAAAAAGGGAATTATGGCAAACGATTATTATTCAACTCTAGGTGTTGGCAAAAATGCCACAGATGATGAAATTAAGTCTGCGTATAGACAACTCGCAAAAAAATATCACCCAGATTTAAACAAAACTCCAGAAGCGGCAGAAAAATTTAAAGAAATCAACGAAGCGTATTCTGTATTATCCGATAAGCAGAAACGTGCCAATTATGACCAATACGGCTCAGTAGATGGTCCACAAGGGTTTTCTGGTGGTCAAGGTTTTTCAGGCTTTGGCGGTGGAGAAGGTTTTGGCGGTTTTGAAGATATTTTCAACATTTTTTCGAATCTTGGTGGGCGCGGTCAAGCGCAAGCAAGAGAAGAAGGCGAAGATATAAATGCAACAATGACAATAAGTTTCACCGAAGCGGCATTTGGTGTTGAAAAAGAAATCACAATCAACAGAAAAGAACGTTGCGAATCATGCGGTGGAACGGGTGCTAAATCGAACAGCGATTATGTGACATGTAGCGAGTGCAACGGAACAGGAAGGGTGACATACACGCAACAAACATTGTTTGGCATGACAAGGACAACTGGCACATGCAGAAATTGCAACGGAAAAGGCAAAGTTGTTAAAGAAAAGTGTCCAAATTGCAAAGGTTCAGGATTAAAGACTGTTCAAACCAAAATCAAAGTTAAAATTCCAGCAGGAATTGATGATGGTCAGGTTTTGAGAATGAATGGTGAAGGTCATCAAACAGCGTCAAACACAGGGGTCCCAGGCGACCTTAGAGTGGAAATCAAGGTGCAAGAACACAATTTGCTTGTGAGAAAAGGCTTTGATTTGTATTGCGATGTTTATGCTCCTATCACAACTTTAATGCTTGGCGGAAAGGTTGAAATTCCAACACTTAAAGGAACAACGACCATAGATGTTGCCCCACTTACGCAATCAAACACAAAATATACGCTTAAAGGCAAAGGAATTAAGTATCTCAAAGGTTTTGGAAGCGGTGATTTAATAGTCACACTAAAAGGTGAAATGCCAAAAGAATTGGACAAAAATTCAATAAAGATAATAAAAGACCTAAAAGATTCAATCAATGAAAAGGCTTATCCAAAAACAAATAACTACAAAAAGAAACTAGAATTCTAGTCTCTTTTTCTTTTCAGCTTATTAATTTTAATCAACGAAAACTAACACAATTTGACTTGTGAAGACAATGATTGTGTATAAATTATTTCATATAATAGATGTTTTTCCTGAAGAAGAGTTTAATTAATGGACGTAAAATCTTTGGTGCTTTAAAACAATATATTTTCATACTGAAATATATGAAGTTATGTCTAAATTTGTTAATAATATTTGGAGTGTTTCTAAAATGGCATAAAATCGTTATGATTTAAATTTCGCTTGGAAATCAAAAGACGCCAATAATCTTAAAATTCCAATAAAAAAAAGAATCTATTTAGATTCTTTCTTTAATGTTTTTAGGCAATTTGCACAAATATTTTTCTTTCCTTTTTTGCCATCAAGTTCCACATCCACTTTTTGAATGTTAGCATCAAATGTTCTTTTTGTGTGACGCATGCTATGAGAAACGTTGTTTCCGCTTGTGCGACCTTTTCCGCAAATTTCACAAACTTTCATCTCGAACCTCCGTAAATTTATTTCAAAACAAGCATATATTATCATATTGAAAACTAAAATGCAAGCATTTTTAAAAATTTGGGTAAAAATGTTTGATTAATAAATAATAATGTTATATAATAAAGTCGGAGAGGAGAATGGAATTAACCACTTTCAATTCATTTGGAAAGATTAGCATAAGCAAAAAAGCAATCGCAAAGGTTGCTGCTGTTTCAGTTCTTGAATGTGTTGGTGTGGTTGGTCTCGTTTCGCAACGCTCTTTTTTCAAGGGTAATGCTTTAACAACCGCTCACAAAGGTGTGGTTGTCACAAACCTTGGAAACGATAGTATGAAATTAGATGTCTATGTTATCATGCGACATTGTGGAGTTTCTGCAAATGCAGTGTCCGATTCAATCAGACAAAGCGTAAAATATTCAGTTGAACGTTTTGCGGGAATGATTGTCAAAAGTGTCGTGGTGCATATTGTGGACGTAAGAATATAGGAGTTTAATATTTATGAAGACAATCAACGGTTCAACGCTTAGGAAGATGTTTGCAAGCGCATATTCCATGGTTGAAGAAAATAAGGATAACGTTGACGCTTTAAACGTTTTCCCAGTTCCAGATGGAGACACAGGAACAAACATGAGCTTGACGCTCAAAAGTGCTGCAAATGAAATGAACGCATGTGAGGCAAACACAATTGAAGCTATTTGTGTTGCTTTCAACAGAGGAGCTTTAAAAGGAGCAAGAGGTAATAGCGGAGTTATTACGTCTCAAATTATTAAGGGAATATGCTCAATTTTGATGTCTGTTCAAACAGAAATCACAGTAAAAGATTTTGCAAAAGGAATTCAAAATGGCGCTGAAATGGCGTACAAGGCAGTGACAGTTCCAAAAGAAGGGACAATTTTAACAGTCATAAAAGCGATGGCTGAAGCGTCAAAACAAGCATTAAAGAATGCAAAATCTTTTGAAGAATTCTTAAATCAAATCATCATTCAAGGCGAATCTGCGCTTCAAACCACGCCAGATTTGTTGCCAGTTTTGAAAAAAGCAGGAGTCGTTGACGCGGGCGGACGTGGACTCATGTATATTTTCAGCGGTTTTTACAAGGCATTGACAGGTGAAATGTCTGATGTTGAGTTCATTGATAATGTTGAAAAAGATGTGACCAGCGAAGAATTCCACATGAATTTCCAATCTTTGGCAGACATTAAGTATGCTTATTGCACAGAATTCTTCATTATTAACATATACGAAAAGACCACAGAAGCAGATATTAACACATTAAGGTCTCGTCTTCTTGAAATTGGAGATTGTGTTCTTTGCATTGGCGACCTTCAACTTGTTAAAGTTCACGTTCACACAAACGAACCAAACAGGGCGTTAGGATATGCTTTGCAACTCGGTGAATTAAACGGAGTGAAGATTGAAAACATGCTTGAACAAAATCGTCAGTTCAGAAAGAAGCAACAAAAAGAACCAGCAAAAGAGTTTGGAATGATTGCTGTTGCTGCTGGAGAAGGGCTTGCAAATGTGTTCAAAGACATTGACGTTGATTACATAATCAGCGGTGGACAAACAATGAATCCAAGCGCAAATGACATTGCAACTGCGGCTGATGAAGTAAACGCAAAGAACATTTTTGTGTTCCCAAACAACAAAAATATAATCATGTCAGCGCAACAAGCAAATGATATCACTGACAAAAATTTGATTGTTATTCCAACAAAAAGTATAGCGCAGGGCATAAGTGCTGTTCTTGCTTTTGATGAAACATGTGCAATTGATGATAACAAAATCAACATGCTTGACGCCATTGCAAATGTAAGGTCTGGCTCTGTCACCTATGCAGTTAGAACAACCAATATTGATGGACTTGATGTTAAAGTTGGAGATATTCTCGGCCTTGATGAGCATTCTGTTGTTTGTTCAGGACAAGATGTGACCAACACAACTCTTGAATTAATTTCAAAACTTGTCCAAGTAGATTCAAGCAATATAACACTTTTCTATGGAGAAGGTGTGACAGAAGAAGACTCTATGAACTTGCAATCTTTGGTTGAAGAAAAATTCCCAGGAATTGATGTCTCAGTAATTTCAGGTGGACAACCGGTTTACTACTATATCGTATCAGTTGAATAGATATTGTGTACTTCATAATTTAACTTACCCCATATTTTGTGCGGTAAGTTTTTTTATTATTATAAATCACATTTAAATATTTAAGAATTTTACTTGTGTAAAATGTGAGATTGTTGTTAAATTCCAAAAAAAGGAATTAAAATTTTCAACTTTTTTTTGATTAATATTTTGAACTTTGTAAAAAATAATATTGTAGCGAACCTACAAATAGGAGATAATATGAAGAACAAAAAAGAGAAATCAAAATGTGGTTGTGGAACCAAAAAGACAAAGAATACTTCAAAAGAGATGAAACAAGAAAAAGGTTGTTCATCAAGAGCATGCAGTTCAAGAGCGTGTGGTTCAAGGGATTGTAATTAAAGAGACAATCACATGATTTAAGCTTGTATAAAAAACGACCATACAATTTTTTGTATGAGTCGTCTTTTTTAATTTTCATTTTCAAAATGAAAATAGCCAATTTAAATTATATTGTTGTTTCGGTGTTGTTTGATTCGCATTGCTCATCGTTTAATTTTGATTGCAAATCTTTTAAGCTTAGTAAATCAATTTCTTTTGTGTCGTCAATGTTAAATAATTGTTTAATGCTTTCCTTATTTATGTAAACGTCATTTTTTACGTTTGGAGCGAAATACACGGTAGTGAGAACATTATAAGTTGGGTCATAAATCAGATATTCATCATTAATTTTAACTAAAATTCTTTTTCCAATATTTTTGCCAACATATGTGCGTTGAATTTCTTCATCTCCATAAGAAATCATTTGTTTATTTTCGAATCTAACACATTCCATTGCTTCTGCAACGAAAATCTGATTTTTCTTTATCTTTTTATTCATTTTTAACTCCTAATATTTTACATATTAACATGATTTGTTCAATATGTCAACATCAACTTAATAAATTTTAGATTAATGAACAGGTGAGAGATGAAGATTGTGCAATGAAAAAAACATACATGACGTATGTTTTTTCACACAAAGAATTGTGATTATGGAGCGGAAGACGGGATTCGGACCCGCGACATTTGCCTTGGCAAGGCAACGCTCTACCACTGAGCCACTCCCGCAGATTAAATAATTTTAGTTTTGTGTCATCTCGGACAAGGTTTGTGCAACGCATTGCCTTGGCAACGCTCTTCCAGTTCGTGTAAACACTCACACTCGCTTAACGCTAAAACACGCCAATTGTGGCATATTTTTTAACGCGCTACGGTCTGATTTCATTTTAGAATGGTTGATTCTAAGTGAAATGATTTTTGATTGCTTTCCTTATAACAAATATACGAAATATTTCAAAATAAGGTGATTTTTTAAAAATGCAATCGTGGTGGGAGATAGAGGACTCGAACCTCTGACCCTCTGCTTGTAAGGCAGGTACTCTACCAACTGCGCTAATCTCCCATATGCGATTGCAACACTACAAATATACCATATGGAAGAAATAATGTCAACGGATTTTTTAAAATTTTTAAAATTTTTTAACAATTTCTAAAAAGAAATTTTATTGATTTAAAAGTTATTGTGTGTATATTGTTTATAAATAAATTTTATTATTTCTTTCTTAACGGAGAAAATATATCTAAATAAGGATTAGGTTTATTCTTTAAAATGTCTTGAATAACTTCAATGCCAATCATTGCGTTTGTTATCCCATTGGCGCCACAGCTTATAAAGTTGATTATGCCATCTTCGTCTTTTCCAATTAGTCCCATGTTGTTTTCTGTTGAAGCAAATGCGCCACAAAATTTATAATCAATTTGAATTTCATCAGCATAATCTGTAAACATTTCAACCAATGTTTTAAATAATTTTTGATACATCTTTTCTGCTTTTTTTGTGTCAATTTCTTTTTTCATATTTGTGTCTTGACCGCCGAAAATTATTCTGTCATCAGGGAGCAAACGCATGTAGTGATAAGGTGAAATAACATCTTGAATTAAAGTTCTATCTTTCCAAACGAGGTCGGTTAGAGGATTTGTGACGATGGTATAAGATGTCGTTCTTTCACACAAGTCTGAGTGTTTGACAAACTTAAAATCAAATCCGGTTGCAACGATAACGTGGTTGCAAATTATTTGCTCTCCGAATGTGGTTTTGCAAAAAAATTTGTTGTTTTCTTTTTTTATATCTAAAATTTCAGTGTTTTCAAAAATATTTTCTTGATTTTTTGAATTTTCTATCAATTGTTTTGTAAAAAGATAAGGGTCGAGTTCAGCGCCACCATTTTTGCAAAAGATTCCAGCACTAACATAAAAATTGAACGGATTGTTGTTTTCATCTATAAAATAGCATGGAAATCCATGTGATTTTCTGAATAGATATTCTTCATATAAATCTTTTTTGTCTTTCTTTTTATTTGAATAAATAAGAGAAGGCCTTTTTGAAAAATTGCAATAATTTCCATGCAATTTCATAAATTGTTGAAGTTTTTTTATAGATTTTAGACCTAAATTATAGCATTTTTTAATTTTTTCTTCGTCCAATGACTTCAAATCAAACGAATATTCGTCTAGTTGATATTCCAGAAGGGCGGTTGCCATGCTTGTGCAACAACAACCGATTCTAGATTTATCGACTAGAACAACATCATATTCTTTTGATAAAAAATAATTTGCGATGGCACCATTTATTCCCCCACCTATTATCAATATGTCACAATCAATATTTTTATTGAGATACGGATAATTTTTTAATTTTTCATTTATGTTTGCAAAAAAATTTATACCACTTACATACTTCATAATTTTATATTTTACAATTTTGTGAATTTTATTATATTAACTCAAGACGAAATGAAGGTATAGACCTAAAAGAAGAAGATATAAATTATAAAGATAAAATCATTTTTATTAATGGCACAAAATCAAAAACAGCAAAAAGATATATCCCTATTTCAGAACATTTCGCTCAAATTTTAAAAGACAACTTTCAATTCATGTTCAAAAAAAGTGTTAAATACTACAACGAACAATCTAAAAAATATTTTGAATCAATTGGGATAAAAAACAAAACATTACATTCATTAAGACATACATACAACACAAATCTTTATTATTTGGGAGTGACGGACAAACAAAGACAATACTACATGGGGCACAGCAGTATTATAATAACCAACGACATATATACTCACTTAGACCCAACAATCACTAAGGAAGATATATTAAATCTTTATAAAGATTTATATCCTAAATTTTGACCCAACTTTTGACCCAACTTTTGTGCCAAAAAGTGCAATTTCAAGCAAAAAATACCCAAAACATTTTGACCCAACAAAATATTAAAAAACACCTATAAAATAGGTGATTATTGGTCCCGGTGGTCGGGGTCGAACCGACACGAAGTATTGCCTTCCCAGGATTTTAAGTCCTGTGCGTCTGCCATTTCGCCACACCGGGGTGTTTTGCTTGTCCTGTAATGTTTAAATTTAAATATTTTGATTAAAAGGCGATTTAACAAACCGCCTTTTAAATTGGAGGCACCAACCAGAATCGAACTGGTGATGAAGGTTTTGCAGACCTTAGCCTTACCGCTTGGCGATGGTGCCACATCTAAAATGCGTAATATATATAACATTAGGGACTTTTTTATTATATATGAAAAAAAAATAAATTGCAACATATTTTTTAAATTTTTTTTGATTTATACAAATTGTATCAAATCTAATTATTCCTTTTATGTTATAAAACTAACAAATATTTGACCATTCATAATTTTGTTGATACAATCATTATAAATTTAAAGATACTTTTAAAGTGGTGTGGGAGAGAATATGTTAAAAATTGAACATTTTACAAAAAAATATGGAGAAAAAAAAGCGGTTGATGATTTGTCGTTGGAAGTCGGAAATGGACAAATATGCGCTTTTATTGGTCACAATGGAGCAGGGAAAACCACAACATTAAAGGCAATTGCTGGAATTTTAGATTATGATCAAGGGGAAATTGAAGTGAACGGAATTGATATTTCAAAAAATCCGATTGAGGCAAAAAAACAAATTGCATATCTTCCTGACAATCCTGAATTATACGAACATTTAAAAGGTGTTGAATATCTTAATTTTATTGCTGATGTCTTTTCAATGGGCAAAGAAGAAAGAAAGGAGCAAATTGAAAAACTTTCAAAGAGATTGGCAATATTTGATAGTTTGAATGATGTGATTGAAACATATAGTCATGGAATGAAACAAAAATTGGCGCTTGTTTCAGCATTGATGCATAAACCCAAGTTGTTGTTGCTGGACGAACCTTTTGTTGGTCTTGACCCAATGTGTGCGCACGAAGTTAAAGAAATTATGAAAGAGATGGCGCAAAATGGTGCAACAATATTTTATTCTACTCACGTCTTGGAAGTGGCAGAAAAAATTTGTTCATCTGTTGCGATTATCAAACAAGGGAAATTGATTGCTTTTGACACAATGGATAATATAAAAGGTTCTCAAAGTTTGGAAAGCATTTATTTGGAGTTGGAAAATGAAAAACACTCTTAATCTTTCAATAATATATTTTAAAGAAGCGCTGAGAAATTTTTTCAAAGGCAAAAAGAAGAGCGGAACAGCGACAAAAATTGCAGTTTTTACGTTCATCGTTTTGTTGATAGCGTTTGCGTTTGGATATAATTTTTATAATATGGCGGTCACGCTCAATCAGTTCAATCTAGCACATAATATCATGATTGTTGGATTGCTGTTTTCTCTTTTTATTGTGCTTATGTTTACAATTAGCGACACACAAGGGAGCATAACAAGGACAAAAGATATTGAAATGTTGATGAGTTTTCCGCTCAAACCAGTTCAAATCATGACTGCAAAATTTTTTGGGGCTTATCTTGTTAATTTGTTGTATACTTCAATAATTTCAATTCCTACATTTGTTGTTTATTTTATGTTTTGCAAGATAAACATTTGGCCGATTTTGTTTGCAATATTGTCACTGCCTTTTTTGGCTCTTTTCAGTCAGTTGGTTAGCAGTTTGTTCGCTTTGCTTGTAAATCTTGTCACAGCAAAATTAAATAACAAAAATATTGTCAGAACAGTTGTTAGTGTGATATTTGCAATTGGAATTATGGGACTTGTATACCTTGCGAACAGCAATACGCTGACAACGCTTTTCTCTTATGATTGTCCAATGTGGATAAGAATTGTTTTCCCATACATTTACTTCTTGCAAAAAACCATTACGTTTAATAAATACATTTATTTTGTGTATTTTGTTTTAGTTTCAATACCATATGCGGTGGTTAGCGTCGGACTTTTGTTGTTGACGATAAATACAAATAATATCAAAACAAAATCTAAAACCAAAGCAAAAAAAGATTTGTCTTTTGAAAAAAAATCTGTGTTGGGTTCACTTTTGAAAAAAGAGACAAAAACATTCTTTTCCAGCGTGCCATATTGCTTGAATGGAATTATGGGGCCATTGTTGACAGTGTTGATGAGTGTGATTTGTGTTGGCATTTATCAAGACATCAAAAGCTTTGAATTTGCGACAAATATATTCGTTATCATTCAAACATTTTCTGTTGCTATGTGCGTTGGAATGGCACCAACAACAGCAGTTTCAATTTCAATTGAAGGAAAAAAATTTGAGACTATAAAAAGTTTGCCAATCTCTGCAAACAAGGTTGTTTGGTCAAAAATTTTATTTAACATTATTTTGAATTTGCCATTTTTAATTTTGAGCGAATTGATATTTGTGTTTGCCATGAAATTAAATGCTGTGGTTGCAATTGTTTCAATTTTCTATTTGTTGTCGTCATTATTCCTTTACACAGTTTTGGGTTCAATTATGAATTTAAAATTTCCGAAATTGGTTTGGACGAATGAAAATCAAGCAGTGAAGCAGGGTGCAAGTTTAATTCTCACAATGCTGATTGATTTGCTAGTGTCAATTGCTCCAATGATTATCTATTTTTCATTTACAGGTGCAACATGGTTTAAACTCGTTTGGTTTATTTTGGCGACGCTAGCAATTGTTCTGGTGTTGGCAACTATTTTGACAATAACACTAATTAAAAACACTCAAAAGTGGTATAAAAAAGTCTCTTAAATAAGAGATTTTTTTAATTTTATTCAACATGTTTAAAAATGTGGTTGCGTAAAACGTTAAAATAAAGTTGAACAATTATTCAAAGCACTCTTCCAGCATAAGGAAAGCAACTCGACTTTTTTTGTTTGCTTTTGTAAAATAATCTAGACCTATCATTAAAGAGTAAACCAATTTTCTGTCGTTATTCTCACTTGCGATATACAAAGAATTTAAGAGCATTATAAATTCTTCCTTTTCGTTATCTTTTAAGCGATATTCATCAATATTTTTTAAAATTAATTGAACTGTTGACTTGATTTTGTTGTAATAGTTGTTTTGATAATCAGTTGAATCAACTAAGACATGGCGTTTTGTAAAAATAGAACTTATTGCTTGTTTGAAAGGTTCAATTATTGAACGAGCAAATTTTTCGAAATTTTCGCTTGAAATTTCGCCATTTTCGCCGTATAAAGATGAGATGAATTCATAGAAATCAATGTCGCCAGATTTAAAGCGATATAAAAGGTTATAAACGAAAGCAACGACTTCATTTTCGTCGGTTGGCATTATGATTCCATTTTTAAGGATATATAATTTTGACTTGACGAAGAAATCAAAATTTTCCAAACAAGAATTGACGATATTTCTCAATTTTTCGTCGTTGGCAATGATTTTTAAAATTGCGTCAATTTTTGCGTCCACCAGAATATATTTTCCCTTAACAAACTCATCACATGTTTTGTTAAATGGAATAAGTTCCTGAATTTCGTTTTTCATATGTACCTCAACATAAAAATTATATCACACAAAAACAATGTTTTGCAACAAAATTTAATTTAAAATGTAATTTTAGGAGTTTTTAATTTTTGTTTAAGCATTTAATTGAGTTGTGTTTTATTTTTTTTTGGTGTATAATATGGTCGAAAAAAACAAGAGGAAAAAATTATGGATTTCGTGCCAGATAACACTGTAAATAAGTTAATATTGCTTTATGTCCTTGACAAAATGGAAATTCCGCTCACTGAAAATTCCATTTTGGAAATTTGCTCAACTCAAAATAACTGGGTCAATTGGATGGATTGCAAAGATTTACTTTCGCAATTAATTGTTTCAAAATTCGTTTATAAACCAAACACAGATAGCGATGAGAGCAGATATAATATCACAGTTGCTGGCAGGGAATGTCTTTCACAATTTTACACAAGGATTCCAGCAAGTTTGAGAGACAACATAAGTAAATTTGCGCAAGAAAACAAAATGCAATTTAAACGCAATCAAGAGTATATTGCCAAATCATATAAAAACGAAGATGGAAGTTATACAGTTGACTTAAAAATTCTTGAACCTTTAACGACAGAATCAATTTTTTCTTTGTCAATGAAAACAGACACAAGACATAGTGCCACAATAGCATGCAAAAAGTGGAGAGAGTTGGCGGCAAACATTTACGAATATGTATACAGCAAAATCATAGAGAATTAACAACTCCCGCAGTTGTTTTTTAACGTTTATGTTAAGTTTAATTAAGCTGATTTACTATTTTCTTACAACTGCAATGTTTTTTAGGAAATTAAAATGAACGGAAAAAAATCTCTGGAGACAGAGATTTTTTATATGTGATTGTATTCAGAAACTTGCTCGCATATTTTTATTTCTTCGCTGATTTGGAAAACTGAATAAAATCCAGTGATGCAAATTAAGAATAAAACTGGCATGTAGAATGACACATGAGACAATACTGAAATTTGTAAAACTGTGTAAGTTAAACTGCACACCAACACCAGCAATGATGCCAAAGCAAAAACTTGATTGATAAATTTATATAATCTGATAAAACTCGCTTTTTTTGTGCTGAAAAAGACAGCAACTGAACTTACACACGAACCTTTTTCTTTGATTGCGGTTATTATTCTAAAATTTTTGAAGCAATACATTAATGAAAGAATGATAATTGCTAGAGATGTTATTAACACAATCATGGCAGACAAAATGTAAGAAAATTTTAATCCACCATTCGACGCATGAATCCACATGGAAATTATTTGCCAAACGAACAATACTAAAAACAAAATAAAGAACAAAAATCGCATAGCAATGTGTCTATACAAGAATGGGATATCTTTGTTTCTATATTCAAACTGCTTTAAGTTCATTTAAACCTCTTTTGTTAATTCTAGAAATTTAATTGCTTTTTGTCAAACGAAATACTTAAAAAAATATCAATGAAAGAACAATTGACACCACACAGCAAATACATGCTTGGCAGAATTTTTGCTTAAACATGTCAGAAAATTTCATTTTAAGTTTGCTCAAAAAAGATAAGCTTTGCATCATGATTGAAAGCCCAGAGAATGCGACCAGTGTTGATGATAAAATTGTTTTGATTTTTATTGATACATCGATTTTTGAAAGAATTGAAATTCCATTTGTGATTTCCACGATTCCGGATAGGAATGAGACAATAGTATCTTGATTTAAGTTTAAAAATTTTATCTTGCACAACAAAATTGATAAAGTTTCTAAAATTTTCATTTGATTTAAAATTTCCAAAAACACAAACGACAGAGCAATAAACGCACCAACCATAAGTATTGACATAAGTGAATCTTGAACAATGTCAGATAAGACAACATCGTTGGTTTTCACCATTATTTCTTTGGATTCTTCTTGTATTTTAGGGCGGAATATAAGTCCGTTTAAAAGACTTGCGATTATGTTTGACACGAGAATAATTATTCCGGATTTAATCGAACATAAAAATGCAACTCCAACAGTCCCAATCATGAACATTGGACCGCTAACTGAACAGAAAGACATCATTGACTTCGCTTGATTTATATTGATTTGTTTGCTTTCATAAAGTGAACAAATAAGTTTTGCACCCATTGGATAACCCGCTATGATTGACAAAAGAAAAGTTTTCAGCGAGCATGTGGGCGAATGATAAACTTTTGAAAAAAACTTGTCCAAAATTGATACCTTATTTGATTGCATTGAGACAATAAGTTTTGTCAAAATAAAAAACGGAAACAGCATTGGAAAAACATTTATTGCCCAAACAGAAACACCTTTTAAACATGCGCTTCCATATGCGCTTGGATTGGAAAGTAAAATTAAACACAATGTTATCAATATAAATCCAAATAATTTATTTGATTTAAATATTTTTTTCATATATAATCATATTAAAATAAAGGGGTAAAATATGAAAAAATTAGTGCTGGTTTTGAGCGGTGGAGCAGCAAAAGGTTTTGCACATATTGGTGTTTTAAAAATTCTTCAAAGATACGGAATTGTTCCTGACGCAATTGTTGGGACCAGTATGGGTGCGTTGGTTGGTGGAGCATATGCAGCAGGACTCAGTTTGGACGAAATTGAAAATATGGCAAAAGAATTTACTGGAATTGGAAATTTCAGTTTGTTTTCAACGCTTTTTAAAGGGAATGTTTTGAATGTTTCAAAGGTCACCAAGTTGTTGGATAAAATTTTTAAAAATATCACACACGAACAATGTCCAATACCTTTCACGGCAGTTGCAACTGACATAAAAAAGGGAAAAGAGTGTCATCTTAATAGCGGTCTATTGAAAGACAATGTTATGGCAAGCATTTCAATCCCTGGCATTTTCCCATTGAAGAAAATTGGCGAGACATATTATTGTGATGGCGGTTTGATGAACAATTTGGCTGAAGATTATGCAAAAGAAACATATCCAAACGCTTTTATACTGGGTGTTGACGTTATTGGGGATTATGAAAAGCAGTATGAACAAAGCAGGATAAAATCATATGAAAATATGGTAAACGCCATCAATTTGATGACAATAAATATTGTAAAATCTCACAAAATAAAAGCAGACCACATAATAACAATCACCATGCCAAAAATAAAACAACTTTCATTTTCAAAGGAAAGTGCTGAAAAAGCGATAAGATGTGGAGCCAAAGCAACAAAGATTGCGATGGAAGAAATTGAAAGAAAATTAAACGAGGATTAAAAATGGATATTTTTAAAATATTGAAAAAACAAGCAAAAAACAAAACTGGAAAAATAATTTTGCCAGAAGCTAATCTTGACAAAAGAGTCAAACTTGCTTGCGAAAAAATTTTAAAAGAAAAATTATCGGATATAGTTATTTTTGGAGATGAGAATGAGTTTCCAAAATATTTCAAAAACAATTCTCATTGTGAAATTATCGATATAAACAACAAATCAAAACAAAAAGAAATGGCAAATTTATTGTTTGAATTGAGAAAAGAAAAGGGAATGAGTTTAAATGAAGCAAAAAAGCTTGTCAAAAATCCAATTTATTATGCATGTTTAATGTTGAAAATGGGCGAGGCAGACGGAATGGTTGCAGGTGCACATTTCACGACTGCGGACACTTTAAGACCTGCTCTTCAAATTGTGAAAACAAAGCCGAATAAGTCAGTTGTTTCAAGTTGTATGTTGATGACAAAAAAGAATATTCAACCTTTGCTTTTTGCCGATGTTTCAATAATCAAAAATCCAACTAGTGAAAATCTTTGTGAAATCGCAATTTCAACTGCTGAATTTATGAAAAACGTTTTGGGAATTGAACCTAAAGTTGCAATGCTGAGTTATTCGACAAACGGAAGTGCGAGTGATGATTCGATTGACAAAATTAAACAAGCAGTGAAACAGGCAAACCAACAAAGCGAATATCAAATTGATGGAGAAATGCAGGCAGATGTTGCACTTTCTCCAATTGTTGCAAAGAAGAAAGGAATGGGTGGAATGGTGGCAGGAGAAGCAAATGTTTTGGTGTTCCCCGACTTAAATTCTGCAAACATTTCTTATAAACTCGTGGCAAGATTGGGGAACTTTGTTGCCAGTGGGCCAATCATGCTCGGATTCAATAAACCAGTGAGCGACCTTAGTCGTGGTTGCAATGTGGAAGAGATTATAAATGCAGTTATGATAACAAAATTGCAAATTGAAAATAATTAAAAAATTAATTGCAAATAAGAGATTTTGTTTGCAATTTTTTATAATTTTATTTTGAAAAATGACAATTTTGTGTTATAATACACAAGTTATTGTAAAATTAAGGAGAAAATATGAAAGTTTTAGTTATAAATTCAGGAAGTTCAAGTTTAAAAGCGCAACTTATTGAAACAGAGTCAGGGGAATCATTTGTTAATATGTATTGCGAAAAGATTGGACTTGATGATTCTTTTATGACATATAAAAAAGAAGAAAAAATCAAAATTCAACACGCAATGCCAAGTCATGAAGAAGCACTTCAATTAGTTTTGGACACTTTGGTTGACAAGGATTTGGGCGTAATTAAATCACTTGACGAAATTGGGGCAATTGGACATAGAGTTGTGAACATGGGAGAAAAATACAACAAATCAATGGTGGTCACAAAAGAAATTTATGAAGATATGAAAAATTATATTCAATTTGCACCGCTTCACAATCCAGCAGCAATGCTTGGAATTCAAGCATGTTTCGACCTTCTTCCAGACAAAAAGAATGTTGCAGTTTTTGACACAGCATTCCATTCAACGATGCCAGAAAAAGCATTTGTGTATGCAATTCCATATGAATTTTATGAAGAAAACAAAATTAGACGATATGGTGCGCACGGCACAAGTCATAAATACATTGCATTAAAAATGAAGGAATTGATTGGTGACTTAAATGGCAAAAAAATCATTTCATGTCACATTGGCGGTGGTGCATCCGTTTGTGCAATCAAAGATGGAAAATGTGTTGACACTTCAATGGGATTAACTCCGCTTGCAGGTGTTGTTATGGGAACTCGTTCAGGGGACATCGACCCAAGCATAGTGAAAAATATCATGGATATCAAAGGAATTAATATTGATGAAGCAATCAACCTTTTAAACAAAAAGAGCGGTTTGTTGGGCATCACAGGTGAATATAGTGACATGCGTGACATTGAAAGCAATTTGGACAAACCAAGAGTTAAACTTGCTTTTGACGTTATGAATTATTCAATCAAAAAGTATATTGGAGCATATGCCGCTGCTTTAAATGGTGTTGATGCAATTGCGTTTACGGCAGGAATTGGTGAAAAAGATGAACTTGTTCGTGAAGCAGTTTGCAAAGATATGGAATATTTGGGAATTGAGTTGGATTATGAAAAGAACATTAAACTCAACAAACCAAGCGAACCAGTTTTGATTTCAAAGCCAAACAGCAGGGTTAAAGTTTACATTGTTCCAACAAACGAAGAATATATGATTGCAATGGATACAGCCAACTTGGTAAAATAATTTCAAAAATTCACTCCAACTTGTTGACAAAAAAACGATGGTTTGATATAATGAGTCCATATTATGTCGAGCACCTATTTAAGGTTGCGAATATTTATGGAGGTATATAATGGCAGTTCCAAAGGGAAAAGTGTCAAAGTCAAGACGTGACAAACGTCGTGCAAATTGGAAAGCAGCTGTTCCAACATTAGTTGAATGTCCACATTGTCATGAAAAGAAAGTGGCACACAAAGTTTGCAAAAATTGCGGATATTATGACGGAGAACAAGTTGTAAATCTTGACAAAAAAGACAACAAATAAATAAAAGCACTCAAATGAGTGCTTTTTTCTTGTCAAAAAATTCATTTTAGGGTAAACTAAAGTCATGAAAAGAATAATTGAGACAATCGAAAATAATAGAGACCAATTAATTAAAATTGTTTTGAGTGACACAAAAATAGAGACAAAAAAAATTGTTGTGCACCCAGTTGAAATACAGAATCAAGAAAAATGGCAAATTGAGCGCTTCGTTGGAACAAAAGTGTATCATGAAAATGTGGAATTTCAAAAATTGTTGAATTTGCCTTTCAGTGATTACAAGCAAATTTTGATTGAAACGGAAGGGAAATCATTCACATTTTCTATTGCAAAAAATGGATATAAAATGCGCCAAAATGAAAATAATTTTAAAAAAGAAGTTCTGACTCACGATAGACAAAAAAATTATATTATAAGACCAGAAGACGATTGTCCAGCGCTTTTAGACCTTGGGGTTGTCACAAAAGATGGCAAAATTGTAAATGCGATGTTCGATAAATTCAAACAAATCAACAAGTTTATTGAACTCATTGATGATGCTTTTAAAAACACGGATAAAACTGAAATAACCATTTTAGATTTTGGTTGCGGAAAGTCATATTTGACATTTTTGGTGTACTATTATTTTGTTAAAATAAAGCACATAAAGGCAAAAATTATCGGTTATGATATAAAACAAGATGTTGTGTCTGCTTGCAACAAAATTGCTAAAAAGTATGGTTATGATGACTTGGAATTTGTGTTGAGTGATGTGAAGAAAGACAAATTATTTTCTGAAAAAGTCGACATGATTATAACTCTTCATGCATGTGACACGGCAACTGATTTTGCGCTTGATTTTGCAATTAAAAACAATGTGAAATACATCTTTTCAGTGCCATGCTGTCAACACGAAGTCAATGCTTCAATAACCAATGGTGGAGACTTTGATATTTTGATGGAGGACGGAGTCATTAAAGAAAGATTTTGTGCGCTTTTAACTGACGCAATGCGAGTTGAAATTTTGAGAGCAAAAGGATATTCAGTTGACATAATTGAATTTGTAAATTTTGAGAATACGCCAAAAAATTTAATGATTAGAGCGACAAAAAATAGTACAAAAAAATCAATTTTAAGAGCAAAAAATTTAAAAGAAAAATATAAATTTAATCAAACACTTTTTGATTTACAAATAAATAATTAAATTTCATTTAAAATTGTTTATAATAACAAATAAATTTATTTTTATAAAAAAACATTTTACATTTATTAAAAATTCATTTATAATGCTAAAAATAAATAAATAAAAAATTAATTTAATTAAAAAAATTTTAGGAGATATTTATGAAAATTGTTGTTGATGCATTTGGTGGAGATTATGCACCAGAAGAAATTGTTGCTGGCGCAGTGAAGGCGTTGCAGAATAATCAAAATCTTGAAGTGGTTTTGGTTGGAGACAAAGATAAAATCACCGAAATATTGCAATCTTTGGTGTTCATGTCAGATAGACTTGAAATTGTGCATGCTCCAGATGTGGTCACGATGAACGATGTGCCAACTGTTGCAATCAGAACAAAAAAGACTTCAAGTATAGTTGTTGCATTTGATTATTTAAAACAAAACGAAGATGCAACAGCATTGGTTAGTGCGGGTTCAACTGGCGCGACATTGACTGGAGCAGTGTTGAAGTTGGGCAGAATAAAAGGTGTTTCAAGACCTGCTCTTGCACCAATTTTGCCAACATTAAACGACGGTGGTGTGATGCTTCTTGACGCTGGTGCCAATGCAGAGTGCAAACCTGAAAATCTTTTGGACTTTGCTATGATGGCAAACGAATATATGAAGGCAATGGGAAACAAGAAACCAAGAATCGCTTTGCTTAACATCGGAACAGAAGAAGAGAAAGGTAGCGAGACAATTAAAACTGCGCACAAACTTTTAAAAGAATCAAAACTCAATTTTGTTGGCAACATCGAAGCAAGAGATGTTTTGCGAGGCAATGTTGATGTGGTTGTAGCGGACGGTTTTTCTGGAAATGTTTGCTTAAAATCAATTGAAGGTGCGGCAGAAATTTTGATGGGAGAAATAAAAGATATAACCAAAAAATCTCTTAAAACAAAATTGGGCGCTTTGCTTTTGAAAAAAGATTTATATAAATTTAAAGATAAATACGACTATCGAAAACTTGGTGGGGCGCCATTGTTGGGCGTTTCAAAAATAGTTTTGAAATGCCATGGGAATAGTCATGCAGAAACAATTGCAGACACGATAAATCAAGCATATGTTTTGTCAAAAAATAAGTTGATTTCAAGAGTGGAAAAAGCAGTGGAGAAAAATGAGAAATAAAAGTTTTTTGGAACTTTTTGAACAATGTGATGATGAGTTAAAACAAACCGCATTAACTCATTCTTCTTTTGCCAATCAACACGGAGTTGAAAGCAATGAAAGATTGGAGTTTTTGGGAGACACAGTGCTTTCAACAATTGTAAGCGATTATTTATATAAACACCAACATCAAAGTGAAGGCAAAATGAGCAAAATCAGGTCACAATTTGTTTGCACAAAAAATTTAAGCAACTTGGCAAAAGAAATTGGAATTGAAAAGCGAATTCGATTTGGCAAAAGTTTTCAAGGAAAAATCAGCGATGCAATTTTGGAAGATACAATTGAATCCATGATTGGAGCGATATATCTAACTTATGGTTTGCATTCAATTCAGTCCGCTGTTTTGGACGCATTGAAAGTAAAGGAAATGCTAAAAAAAGGCATGAAAGTCATAGATTCAAAAAGTGAACTTCAAGAATTTGTGCAATCCGAAAAAGAGAGACTTGAATATAAAGTTGAGAAATACATAACTGCTGGCGGACAAGAAAATTTTAGGGCAAGTGTTTTTGTTGATGGAAAATTTATTTCATATGGGCAAGGTTCAACCAAGCGAGAAGCGGAACAAAATGGAGCAAAAAAAGCCATTAAGAAACTAAAAGATAAAAATTAAAGGCAAAATTGACAAAAATTTGCATTGACAAAAAAATTAGATAATGATAAAATAATATGCATAAGAATATAAGGAGTTAGTATGAATTTATTTGAGCCACCAATTGATGAGTTAGTTAAAGTTGCAGGTTGCCGTTATGCTGTTGCGGTGATTGTTGGAGCAAGAGCAAAAGATTTGGAAAATAAAATTCCAGCATTGTTAAATGGGAGTGCAAATCTTGCAATTGATTGCGCAGCACATGAACTCTTAAAGGGTGAAATTGTAGGAGTTCAATCAAAATAATATGTTCGCACAGGTGATTGTAGACATTCCCAATGATGCAGTTGACAAAGTGTTTGATTATTTGGCATTGCCAACAACAAAAGTTGGAATGCGCGTCAAAGTTCCTTTTGCTGGGCGTTCTGTTTTGGGATATGTTATTTCACTTAGCGAGACGACAAATGTTGATTCTTCAAAAATAAAATCAATTATTGAAAATTTGGAAAGTGTCCCAAAACTGAAACCTGAAATTTTGCAGTTAGGTTCGTTTTTGGCAAGACACTTTTTTTTGCGTTTGAGCGATGCAATTAAATTGTTGTTGCCATCGTGCGTGCGACTTGACCAACAACATGAATTGCAGTTGTTTACATTGTTGCCAACAATTGATGTTGAAAGCGCAATTAACATGATTGGCAAGCGAGCAAAAAATCAATTGTCTGCATATGCTTATTTAGCGGAACAAGGAGAAGTTTCTTTTTCAAGCATGGTTGAACTCTTTGGAAGGCAAAGCGTGAACGCATTAATTGAAAAAGGTCTGGTGATAAAACAAGCAAAAAGAAAATTCAGACTGCCAGACACTGAAAAATTTTTTGAAGAGAAAAAAGTTTTGACCGCTCTTCAAAGCAAAGCGGTGGAAACAATTGATAATAAAGATGAAACTTTTCTTCTAAAAGGCGTGACAGGAAGCGGAAAGACGGAAGTATACATGACAATTATTGAGCGAGCATTAAATCGCGGGAAAACTGCCATTATGCTTGTTCCAGAAATTTCTTTAACCCCACAAATGATGCAGAGATTTAACGCAAGGTTCCCATCGCAAGTTGCCGTTTTGCACAGCGGTTTAAGCGAAGGTGAAAGATATGACGAGTGGGATAGAATTTTCACAGGGAAAGCCAAAGTAGTTTTGGGCGCAAGAAGTGCGATTTTTGCGCCAATTGAAAATGTTGGAGTAATAATCATTGATGAGGAACACGATAGTTCTTATATGAGCGAAACAAATCCAAGATATTATACACACGATGTTGCTGAATTTAGAGCAAGATACAATCATTGTCCGCTAATTTTGGGAAGTGCAACTCCAAGTCTTGAAAGTTTTAAAAAGGCAGAAGACAAAGTTTATCATCTTGTTGAACTTCCAGAGAGAATCAATGGTCTTGAAATGCCAAAAATGGAAATTGTTGACATGGTTGGCGAAGTTATGGACGGAAACACTTCGTTTTATAGCAGAAGACTTTTGCAAAAACTTGACGAATGTATAAAAAGTAAAAAACAAGCAATTTTGTTTATAAATAGGCGCGGATTTGCATCATTCATGATTTGCCGAGATTGTGGTTATAGAGCAAAATGTGATGATTGTGAAGTGAGTTTGGTGTATCACAAAGAAGACAACGAATTAAAATGTCATTTTTGCGGAAAAAGATACAAAGCGCTCACAAATTGTCCAAATTGCCATGGAACCAATTTAAAATATGGGGCAGTTGGAACAGAGCGTGTTTGTGAAGATTTAAGTAAAATTTTCCCAGATGTTGAAATTTTTAGAATGGACAACGACACAACTCGTGGCAAAAACGGACATAAAAACATACTCGAAAAATTTGCAAAAACCACTCCAAGCATTCTTGTTGGAACACAAATGATTGCGAAAGGTCATGATTATCCAAATGTTTCATTTGTCGGAATTTTGGACGCCGATGTGAGTCTTTATAACAGCGATTTCAAATCGAATGAAAGAACATTTCAATTGGTGACTCAGGTGGCAGGAAGAGCAGGCAGAAAAACAAATGATGGACACGTCGTTTTGCAAACATATGCGCCAAAGCATTATGTATATCGCTATGCGTCAAATTATGATTACAATTCGTTTTATGAAAAGGAAATTAATTTAAGACAGACAACAAATTTTCCGCCATTTTCAACAATTTTAAGAATTTTGGTTTCAAGTGAAAGCGACAATCTTGCAAAAGAAGTGACAAAAAAATTGTTTGATAGAGCAATTGAAATCAAACAAAAATACGGCAACAAAATTATGTTTTTGCAGGCAATGCCTTCACCTGTAAAAAGAATTCAAACGAAATATCGTTATCAAATCTTGACTAGATTTGAACCAAGTGATAAAATAACAGAGGATTTTTTCAATATAAGCGACATAAACGAAAAAAATGTGTCAATTTTTGTTGAAATAAATCCAAATAATTTGAGGTAAATATGGCAATTAGAGAAATAGTTCCAAAAACAGATATTTTTTTAAGGAAAAAGAGTAAACCAGTCAAAGAGTTTGACGAAAAGCTTTGGGAACTTTTAGATGATATGAAAGAAACAGTCAATTCAGCAAATGGCGCAGGTTTGAGTGCTGTTCAAGTTGGAATTCTCAAGCGAGTTTTCGTTTTAAACATAAATGACATGTATATCGAATTTGTAAATCCAGAAATTTTGAATTCAAGCGGTGAACAATACAAAAAAGAAGGTTGTTTGAGCGTTGGTGGAGTGTTTGATTATGTAAAACGTCCATTCCAAGTGACAGTTAAAGCGTGTGATAGATATGGCAATAATTTCACATTGATTTGTGAAGATTGGACTGCTGTGTGCGTGTGCCATGAATATGACCACCTTGATGGAATTTTGTTTACAGACAAAGTTTGTGTTCCACCAGAAGGAAAGGCAGAGGATAATGAATGAGAATAGTTTTTTTTGGAACAAATGAGTTTAGTGCGACAATATTAAAAGGGATGATTGACGACAACAAAGAAGTTGTCGCAGTTGTTTCACAGCCAGACAAAATAAATTCTAGAAACAACAAAATCATTCCTTCGCCAATAAAAATTTTTTGTGAAGAAGAAAATATTCCACTTTTCCAATTCGAAAAACTCTCTCGTGATGGTGAAGAGATTTTAAAAAATTTAAATCCAGACTTATTCGTGACTGCGAGTTATGGCCAAATTATTAAACAAAACATATTGGATATTCCAAAGTTTGGAACAGTAAATGTCCATGCGAGTTTGCTTCCTAAATATCGCGGACCGGCACCAATTCAATGGGCAATTTTAAACGGCGAAAAAAAGACAGGCGTGACCATTATGAAAACTGATGCTGGGGTTGATACTGGTGATATTTATTTTTCAAAAGAAATTTCAATTGAACCAGAAGACACATCATCAAGTGTATTTAAAAAACTTGCAACACTAGGTGTTGAATGTATTAATGAATTTTTAAATAATTTCGACGAATTCAAGGATAAACATTTTCCTCAAGACGAGAGAAAAGCAACGTATTATCCAATGTTTAAAAAAGAAGATTTTTTAATCAATTTTAATGATTGTGCGTTTAACATTTGCAACAAAATCAGAGCCCTTGAAAATTGTTATTTCATTTACAATCACACAAGATACAAAGTGTTGTTTGCTGTCCCTTGTGACAAAACTGGTGAAGTTGGAGAAATTTTGTCTTGCAATGGAAAGACTGGACTTATTATTGCAACGAAAGACAAATCGATTGAGATTGTGACCATTCAACCTGAAGGAAAACAAAAAATGTTTGCTTTGGCGTTGATGAATTCAAACAAATTTAAATTGGGAGATATAATTGAAAATTCTTAGTGACTACAATTTAAAACAAATTGAAACTGAATTGGCAGATTATCCAAAATTTCGTGCCAAACAGGTGTTTGACGCAATAATTCAAGCCAAAGATTTCAATGAGACGTTGCTTCCAAAAAGCATGGTTGAACAATTGAAAACTTCATACATTTTAAAACCAGTTGAAATTTTTCAAGTTTTGGAAAGTAAAGATGGAACAAAAAAATATCTCTTGAAAACTTATGATAATAATCTTGTTGAAAGCGTGTTTTTAAAACAAAATTATGGCAACACAATATGTCTTTCAACTCAAATTGGTTGTAGAATGGGTTGCAAATTTTGTGCGTCCACAAAAAATGGATTAATCAGAAATTTGTCAAGTGGAGAAATGATTTCAATCATCGCAACAATAAATGCTGACAATGGGAAGAGAACAGAAAGGAATTTTTCAAACATTGTGCTTATGGGCAGTGGTGAACCGCTGGATAATTATGATAATGTGGTCAAATGGTTGAATCTCATTACAGATGAAAACGGATTTAATGTGAGCGAGAGAAATATTTCACTTTCAACATGTGGACTGGTTGATAAAATTTATGACCTTTCAAAAGAAAAATTTAACATAACTCTTTGTTTGTCATTGCATGCAACAACAGATGAAAAAAGAAAGCAAATTATGCCAATAGCAAAAAGATACACAATTGAAGAAATTGTGAGTGCGTTGCGTGAATATGTTAAAATCAACAATAGACGCGTCGTGTTTGAATATTGTCTTATAAAGAATATGAACGATTCAGATGATGACATTCATAGACTCAAACAATTAACAAACGGACTTCTGTGTCATGTGAATGTGATTTGTTTAAATCCCAATGGCGGAACGCTTAAAGCCACAACCAGAGCAGAAGCAATGGAGTTTGTGAAAAAGTTGAATTTTTCAGGAGTTTCAGCAACATTAAGACGCAGTCAAGGAAGCGACATTGAAGGTGCATGCGGAATGCTCAGAGCAAAAGTTTTAGACGAATTAAAAAATAAAAATTTAAAATAGAGTTTTTATAAACTAATCATAAAAATTGTCTGTTTTATCAATAAAAATTTTAAGTTTATTTTTAGATAAAACAGATTTTTATTTTTTATTTTTGATAAATTGTGTTATAATACAAACCGAATGGGAGATTTTATGAGAAAGGTTGTTGTTTCAGCGTCAAGCATGCCAGCAGGAAGAAATATGTCAAGTCAAATTGAATATATTGAAAGAATGTCCAATTATGGCGCAGACATGTATCATCTTGATGTTATGGACGGAGAATTTGTTAAAACAAAAACTTTGGACCATCAATATTTCGAGCAGTTGAGAGAGCGTTCAACAATGCTTTTTGACGCACATTTGATGGTCGTTCACCCAGAAAAACAAATAAAAAAGTACATTAAAGCAGGAGCAAACATTTTATCAATTCATTATGAAGCATTTGAAGATAAATCAGATTTAATCAAAGCACTCAAAAAAATTAAAAAAAGTGGAGTTTTGGCAGGTCTTGCCATCGATATTGACACGAACATTGAAGTGGTCGATTCTTTTATAAAATATGTTGACTTAATTTTGATAATGAGTGTAAAAGTTGGCAAAGGCGGACAAGAATTCCAAAAAGAAGCATTAAAAAAGATTAAATATGTTAGGGCGTTAAATCCTGAGATTTTGATTGAAGTTGATGGTGGAATCAACGACAAAACTGCACCACAATGCATCAAAGCAGGGGCTGACATTCTTGTCAGTGGTTCATACATTTACAACAATGACGCATATACTGCAATTCAAACATTAAAAGGGAAAAATGGATAATAGATATTATTTTTCAAAAATAGAGGACAATCAAGTTATAATTGATGGGCAAGAAGCACAACACCTGTTAAAGGTTAGACGTTGTGCTTTGTTTGATTGTGTTGTCGGTTTTAATGGTGACGGATATGATTATCATTTAAAAATCACTGAGATATTAAAGGACAAAGTTAAAGCGAAAATTCTAGACAAAACAAAAAATCATGCTAACGATGAAACAAACACGACGATTTACTTGGCGATGATAAAAAATGACGCTCTCAGTGAAGCAATTGACCACTTGGCAGAACTTAATGTAAAACATGTCAAATTGTTTCAATCGGACAGAACGGTTGCTGTGGTTGAAAACAAAAAGTTAGATAAACTTCGCTTGCAGTCAATTCAAGCCAGCAAACAGTGTGAGCGTGCAGACATTATGGAAATTTCCATAATAGAAAAAAATGAAATTGAAAAAGACATAAAAAAATTTGAAAATAAATTTTTTGCGTTTGAAGACTCAACTGGCAAAATTCAACCTTTCAAAGGAGATTTTGCAGTGATAATCGGCCCTGAAGGTGGGTTTTCAGAAAAAGAAAATGAGTATTTTTCAAGTTTTGCAAAAAATGTCAGTTTATCAAAAACAATTCTAAGGGCGGAAGTTGCATGCGTGGTTGCTGTGAGTTCATTAAAGGCGGTGAACTATGATTGTTAGTGCTGTAAACTTGGGTTGCAAAGTCAATGAATATGAGACGCAATCAATGTTATTCCAACTTAAAAGTGCGGGGCATGAGATTGTCGAATGGCCAAATTTTGCTGACCTTTATATCGTCAACACGTGTGCCGTGACCAACACCGGCGAGAGAAAATCAAGACAATTTCTAAGCAAAATTTTAAAGATAAATCCAAATGCAAAAATTGTGGTCACAGGTTGTGCAAGTCAAAACAATGCAGGCAATTTTTCAAAGTTAGAAAATGTTATTGCAATAACTGGAAACCAAGGGAAAGAGAATATTCTTTCAATCATTGAACAACATAATTTAACACCAATTGAAATTAACAATGAGTCTTATACAGAAACCGCAAAACCGCTTGAAACAAGAGCGAGACAATACATTAAAATTCAAGATGGTTGCAACTATTTTTGTTCATATTGTTTGATTCCATATCTCAGGGGAAGAAGCCGAAGCAGAAATTTGCAAGATGTGCTAAACGAAATCACAAATATGAGTGCGAGTGAAATAGTTTTGACTGGAATTAACATGAGCGACTATCGAATTGATAACAAATTGGCGCTTAAAACCCTTGTTAAAGAAGTCGACAAAATAGGGAAAAGATTCAGAATTTCATCAATTGAGTGCAATGTGTTGGACGATGAAATGATTGATGTTTTGTCAAAATTAAAAAACTTTTGTCATCATTTCCATTTGAGTTTGCAGTCTGCTTGCAACGACACTTTGAAACGAATGAACAGAAGATACACAATCGAAGAATTTACTAAAATAACAAAAAAATTGCGAGAAACATTCCCAGATTGTTGCATTTCAACGGACATCATTGTTGGATTTAAAGGTGAAACTGACAGTGAGTTTGAAAACACAGTTGAAAATCTAAAGAATATACAGTTTGATTTTATGCATATATTCCCATATAGTGAAAGGAAAGGAACACTTGCAGAAAAATTATCAAATCCAGTTCCAAGCGGAGTTATTAAGCAAAGAGAAAAAGTCTTACAACAACTCAACCTTGAATTTAAAACAAAATTTTATCAAAAAAATTTAAACACAACCCACAATGTGTTGGTGGAAATTGTTGACGGGAATTTTTGTTTTGGTTATACTGATAATTATATATACACAAAATTCACGGGCGAGCATAAAATTGGCGACATTGTGCCAATAAAACTAACCTCAATCGTTGGAGACACAATGGTTGGAGAAGAATAAAAGGAGAATGTATGGAAGATTGCGTATTTTGTAAAATAAAAAAGGGCGAATTGCCAAGCACAAAATTATATGAAGATGAAAATTTCATGATTATAAAAGACATCAATCCAATTGCAAAAGTTCATTTAATTGCAATTCCTTTTGAACATGTTGCGCACATTGATATGATGACAAAAGAAGGAACCGCTCTTTTGGGAGATATCATTGGGAAAATTTCTCAAATGCAACAAGAGTTGGGACTCACAAACGGATATCGTTTAATTGTAAATCAAGGCGAAGATGCTGGACAATCTGTTCAACATGTTCACATTCACATTCTTGGTGGCGAAAAACTGAACGAAATCATGTAAATGATATGCAGTCTTAAATTTTCAATTATAATTTTGATTTTCCATATTTTTGCTAATTATATTGATAAAATTATAAAATCTCTTGACAATATCGAAAATAATTCATATAATAGACAAGAATTTGAACGAAAAGGCGGGTGAAAAAGTTGACAACAGTCTATTGTGGAGAAAAAGAATCAGTTGAAAGCGCTTTAAAAAGATTTAAACGCAAATGCCAAAAAGACGGCATCATTGGTGACTTGAAAAAGAAACAAGAATATGTTAAACCAAGCGTTGCCAAAAAAGAAAAACAAAAAGCTGCAAGAAAACGTGCTGCAAAAAAATCTCGTTATTAAAATTGACACCTTAAATGGTGTTTTTTTATGCTTAAAATCAAATAAAAATCTAACAAAAAACTTGAAACATTTGCGTTTAATTTTTTTATTTGATATAATGAAATAGACAAACGAAAAACTTTCAAAAAAAGATTGAGTTGTATTTTTTTAATGCTTGAAGGAGAAAAATGGACTACAAATCATTGCTTAACACTGAACAATATAATGCAATGCAGGCAACTGAAGGACCTGTTTTGGTTTCTGCTGGCGCGGGTAGTGGAAAAACTCGACTTTTGACTTATAGAATTGCTTATTTAATCACAGATTGTCACGTTCCAGCGCAAAAAATATTGGCGATAACCTTCACAAACAAAGCAGCAGGCGAAATGAAAGATAGAATTCAAAAAGTGGCACCTGATGGCGATTTGGTCACAGTTTTGACCTTTCATAGTTTTTGTGCAAGAATGCTAAGAACTTATGCGAGCATGATTGAAGGTTATAAAGAAAATTTCACCATTTTTTCAGAAAATGACACAGCAAAAATTTTTAAAGATATATTCAAACAACTTGAAATTGATGATGAGTCCACAAAATCTAATTTTAAGCACAATTTGTCGGTAATAAAAAACGAAAACATGTCAATTGATGAATTTGCAAGAATATACTCATACGACAAAGATATCAATAGATTTATTAAGTTTTATGAATTGTACCAAGCAGAATTGAAGAAAAACAACGCGATGGATTTTGATGATTTGTTGATTAATTTCTATAAATTAATTTCAACCAACCAAGATGTTTTGGATAGCATTCAAAATAGATATACATATTTTAGTGTGGACGAATTTCAAGACACGAACACTCTTCAATATGATATTGTCAAATTGCTCGCAAGCAAAACTCGCAACATATTGGTGGTTGGAGATGAAGACCAATCAATATATGGTTGGCGCGGAGCTAACATTGAAAACATTTTTAATTTCACAAAAGATTTTCCAGAAGCAAAAATTTTCAAACTTGAAGAAAATTACCGAAGTTCAAAAAAAATTCTAGACAAGGCGAATTTAATAATAAAAAACAACAAAAACAGATTAGACAAAAAATTGTATACTGCAAACAGTGAGGGTACAGATGTGTTTTATTATCAAGCAATGAATGAAACTGACGAAGCGGATTTTGTTGTTAGAAACATTCTGAGAATGCATGAAGCAGGTGTGACATATCACGAGATTGCAATTTTGATGAGATTAAACTCACTTTCAAGAGTGTTTGAAGAGAAATTGTTGACATACAATATTCCACATATTATGTACAACGGATTTAAGTTTTTTGAAAGGCAAGAGATAAAAAATGTTTTGGCATATTTAACAGCAATTGTAAATCCAGACGACAATGTAAGTTTTTCGAGGATTATCAACTTTCCAAAACGCGGAATTGGAGACACAAGCATAGAAAAACTTAATGAAATTGCAATAAAAAATCAATCTTCGTTGAAAGATGTGGTTTTAAATTATGAAAATGAAATTTTGCCGAAAGCACTTAAAGATAAATTAAAAGAATTGAAACAACTTCTTTTAACCCTTGAACAAAATATAGATAAAATGGGAATGACGGATTTTTTCAAATTCATGATTGAAGAAGCAAAAATTTCAACCGCTTTTGATTTGGAAAATGAGCAAGATTATGAACGTTGGCTAAACGTAAATTCACTTATCAATTCAGTGAGTGAATTTGAAGAGAACAATCAAGGGGCGACGATTGTTGATTATCTTGAATCAGTAAGTTTGTCGAGTGCAATGGACAGCGATGATGGTGAAGGGGTTGTAATTGCAACAATACATGGCGCAAAAGGTCTTGAATTTGACACTGTTTTTGTTGTGGGTTGTGAAGAAAAAATTTTTCCAATTTCAAGAGATGACAAAGACGATTTGGAAGAAGAACGACGACTTATGTATGTTGCAATAACCAGAGCAAAAAAAGATTTAATTTTAACGAGCAGTTCGCAAAGATTTTTATACGGAAAGAGAGAATATTCTGTTAAATCAAGATTTTTATACGAACTTGAACTTGCAAAAGAACGCAAAATTAATAGTGAAGAATCATACAATAATTTCACACGATATGGAAATAATCAATATAAAACAAACCAATTTACACATTCAAATTGGTCAAACAAAAATGTAGGAGGAAATATGAACAAACTTGAAACAAACAGCACAAAATCATTTAATTATACTTTTAGCAAAGACACAGTAGAAAAGAAGTCTATTGATTTTTCAAAAATTGCATTAGGGGTGAAAGTTGTGCATCCAAAATTTGGCGAAGGTGAAATTGTGGAAATTTCTCCAAACAGTAGCAACCACTGCGTGAAAATTAAGTTTGACACTGTTGGAGAAAAGATGCTTTCACTTGACTACGCACCAATTGAATTTAAGGAATAAAATGACAAAAGAAGAACGTTTAATTTGGCTCACCAATGAAGTGAAAAAACATAACGAAAATTATTATGTTTACGATAATCCAACAATAAGTGACGCTGAATATGACAAACTTTATTATGAACTTGTTGACCTAGAAAAAGAACTGGGTTATTCTTTGCCAAACACTCCAACATCAAGAGTTGGGGATCATGTTTTGCCGGGATTTAAAAAAAGAAAGCATGAAATTCCTTTGTATAGTCTAAACAAAGTGAAAGATTATTTAGACATGTCAAAATGGATGGATGACATGCGAAAAGCAACACACAACAATAACCTTAGTTTTACTCTTGAATATAAATACGATGGCTTAAAAATTGTTATTGAGTATCAAAATGGCCATTATAAAAGCGCAACAACAAGAGGAAATGGTCAAATTGGGGAAGATGTCACTCAACAAGTAAAAACTATTAAATCTGTTCCGCTCACAATTCCATACAAAGATAAAGTTTTGGTTCAAGGTGAGTGCATGATGACGAATTCTTCGTTCGAAGAATACAACAAAACAGCAGAAATTCCATTAAAAAATCCAAGGAATGGAGTTGCTGGAGCGGTTAGAAATCTTGACCCAAAAGAAACAGCAAAACGCAAATTGGATTTCTTTTGTTATGATGTGTTGTTTGTTGAGAACATAAATTTCAAAACTCAAATTGAGATGCATGAATTTATAATTCAACAAGGATTTTTGACGGGTGACTATTTCAAAGTTGTATCCAACGCCACTCAAGCGGAAAGCGAAATATCTAACATAGATAAAATTAAGAACAAACTTGATGTGATGATTGACGGAATGGTCATTAAGGTGGCAGATTGCTCAGTTAGAGATGACATAGGCTACACAAACAAATTTCCGAAATGGGCAATGGCGTTTAAATTTAAACCGATTGAACAATCAACACTTTTAAAAGATGTTGTTTGGCAGGTTGGAAGAACTGGCAAAATCACTCCAATTGCAATTCTTGACCCAGTTGAACTCTCTGGAGCTATGGTCAGCAGGGCAACACTTAACAATTCAGAAGACATTGAAAGGAAACAAATTCTCATTGGAAGCACTGTCTTTGTCAGAAGGTCAAATGAAGTTATTCCTGAAGTTATGGGCATTGCAGAAAAAAGACCTAATTCAACTGAAATACAATCTCCAACAGCATGTCCATGCTGTGGCGAAAAACTAAAAAGAATTGGGCCAAATTTATTTTGCACAAATCACAAACATTGCTTTGAACAAATCATTGACAGACTCACTCATTTTGTGTCTAGAGATGCGTTTAACATTGAAGGATTAAATGAAAAGACTTTGCGTGTTTTGTTTGATAAGTTTGATGTGGCATATCCATTTGAACTTTTCAATTTAAAACCAGATATGTTGGTTGGTCTTGAAGGTTTTAAAGATAAAAAAATAAACAATTTAATCGACAACATTCAAAAATCTAAGCATGTTGACTGGCCAAACTTCATCTTTTCGCTGGGAATATTAAATATTGGCAAAAAGACATCTTTTACTCTCAGCAAAAAGTTTTCAAACCTTGAAGAATTAAAAAATGCAGACATTGAGACGCTCACAAATATTGATGATGTTGGAGAAATTGTTGCAAATAGCATAATTGAATATTTTCAAGACCAAGACAATATCAACAACATTGAAAAATTGTTCCAAGCAGGCGTTAAGATTAATCAAAACGTTGAAACAATGTCGAATTCAAATTTCACAAACAAAACAATCGTTTTGACTGGCGCATTGGAATCATACACACGACCAGAACTCACAAAAATTTTGCAAAATATGGGTGCAAATGTCACAAGCAGTGTAAGCAAAAAAACAGATTTAGTCATTGCTGGAACTGACGCTGGAAGCAAACTTGACAAAGCAAAAGAACTAAATATAAAAATAATCAACGAAGAGCAATTAAAAGAAATGTTAAAAGAATTATAGGTCAATCTGTTATCTAAAAAAATTGGATATTGACAACTTTTGTTATTGGTGTTAAACTTATAATGAATGGAGAGAGTATGGATTTTAGATTAAAAGCAGCAATCACAAGAAGAGTTAGTGAACACTATATAAAAGAATTTTGCTCAAAATTGGAAGACCTTTATCCATTTGTTTATGGCTTTAAATGTGCTTCAAGTTTCTTTGGAAAAGAATTTGCGGTTTATGACCGTTCAATGCATTTGCTCACAAGATTTTGTGTAAATGATTATGAATTAAATGTGATGAAGGATAACACAACTGCCGAAATAGAAATTAATTATTCCGAAGTTCAAAATTTATGGGTAGATATTCTTAAAGAAATTGATGAAGATGTTTATGAATCAGGTCTTAGAGAATATAACAAAGAATTTTCTAAAGAGATTTAAAAATTATTTTAAAAAAATTAAAATAATCATAAAAATATTAAAAAAATATAAATAAATCATTTAAAAGAATAATTATTATCTAATTATTCTTTTTATTTTTTTATTTAATAATTAAAATAATAAAAAATTGGATATTGACAACTTAAAATAAACGTGATAAAATGCAATCACTTGGAGAAAATTATGGAAGCAATTTGCAAAGCAAATTTAACGAGAATTGTAAGTAGTTATAGAATGGAAAAAGAATTTTTTGAAGAAATTATTAGATTATATCCATGCATTAAACGAATTGACTACTTTGCTTATCTTAATGGAAAAAAGTTCGTTTTGATGGATAATTCTTCTAACGTTGTTTCAAAATTTTTTGTGAATGATTTTGAATTGTTGGTGTTAGACAATGAAGAAAATATGATAAAAAGAAAAGATTATTATTTGGATTATGGCAAAATTCAAAAATTATGGACAGACATGCTTCAAAATGTTGACAAAAAATGCTATAATGATGGTCTAAAAGATTATAGTGAAGATTTAGCACTTTAAGAAGGATTAAAAATGAGAACAGATGATAAAGCAAGATTTACGAGAGTTAAAAGAGATTCTACAATCAAACGTGAATTTATTGGAGAAATTCTAAGGGAGTATAGAGACAAAATTTATGCAATAATAGCCAAAAGGTCAGACGAGGGAATTGCATTTGTTTTGTTGAATGACCAAAATCAGAAAATATCAACAATTTTTCTAAACGATTATGAAATGGTCGTTGAAAAAGGAAACAACAACGACGAATTTATTGACTATAAAGAAATTCAAAAATTGTGGATTTCAATTTTGAAAAGAAGTCACCCCGAAAAATATAATTTGGGTGCGGAGAAATATAGTAAGTCGCTAGGCATTTAGCACATTTGTTTTCAAATGTGTTTTTTCATGCTTAAATTGAGCAAAAGACAGTTAAACTTTTAACTTTGTGCTTTAAATTCAAAGTTCAACTTATAAGTTGAATGTGTATATTTATCAAAACAAACAACCTTTTATGTAAATCAAACAAAAAAAGGTTGTTTTTTAATTAAAATAATTTGGAAAGTTTATAAAAATTTGTTATAATTAACTAGATTATAGTATAATCAAACACGCTTTGATTGTGAATTAATGAGGAACAAATGATTACTTTTAAAGAAATTGAAATGACAGGATTTAAGTCATTTGCTGACACAACTAGAATCAGTTTTGATGGTGGCATCACTGGTATCGTTGGGCCAAATGGTTGCGGAAAGTCAAATGTTAGCGATGCTATTCGTTGGGTGCTTGGTGAACAATCAAGCAAAGCTTTGCGTGGAAAATCAATGCAAGACGTCATTTTTGCTGGAACTGAAAAAAGGAAAAAACTTTCTTATTGTGAAGTATCTTTAATTTTTGACAACACAAACAAATGGTTCAACATAGATTTTGATGAAGTCGTGTTGACAAGAAAATTATACCGCAGTGGAGAAAGTGAATACTATATCAATAGAAAACCATGCAGACTAAAAGATATTCGTGACATTTTGTATGACAGCGGAATTGGAAAAGATGGTTATTCAATCATTGGACAGGGTCGAGTTGAAGAAATAATTCAAAGCAAACCAGAAGAAAGAAGAGCAATTTTTGAAGAAGCAGCAGGCATTGCAAAGTATAAAGCGAGAAAAGTTGAAACAGAAAACAGACTTGAAAGAGTTAGGGATAATTTAAGTCGTGCTGGAGACATTTTGAGTGAGGTTGAACGCAGACTTGGACCTCTTAAACGCCAAAGTGAAGATGCAAAAAAATATCTTGAATTGAGAGATGTTTTAAAGCAAAACGAGATAAATGCTTACATTTATCAATATGACCATGCCGCACAAACAAAAGCGGATATAAATGAAAAACTTGTTGGTTTAAAAGATAATCTCAATGTTTTGACAAATCAAATGGAAACGGAACAAGCGAAATATGACAAGGCGCTCAACGAAATTGACAAACTAGATAGAGATGCAAGAGATTTGCATGAACAAGTTTTGCAACATTCAATTATAATTGAAAAGAAACAAAGCGATTCTAGACTTTTGAATGAACAAACGCGTTATTTAAAAGAACAAGTTGACAGATTGAAAGAGCAATTAAATGCGTATCAATCAGAATTTGAACAAAAACAATCATTGCTTGACCAGGTTTTAAAGTCAAAAGAAGAAGAGAGAAACAACTTGAATAAATATCATGTTCAATCTCAAGAAATCACTCAAAAATATATGGAACTCATTGACCAATTGACAAAGAGTGAAGGAGAAAAAGAAGAACAACAACGAACAATCATCGACAATCTCTCAAAACTTACTGACATAAAGTCAAATTTGTCTGCATACACAGCAAAACGAGACACGCTTCAAGAAAACATAAATCAAGACAAGGGGAAACTTAAAAATCTTCAACTTGAAAAAGAAAATTTAAACAAAGAATTTTTAACTTTGCAAAACAAAGTTAATGATTTGTCGTCACTAAAACAAGAAAAACAGACGAACATTGAAAAAATTCAATCAAAACTTTCATCTTTGAATGATTCAATTGATGACTTAAATTCAAAAATTTACTCATTAAAGACAAGCATTTCCAATGATGAAAATAGAATGAATATATTGAAAAATCTTCAAGCAGACTTTGAAGGTTATCAATTTTCAGTTAAAAGATTATTGCAAGAAGGTCAAAAAAATCCGACCTTGAAATCTGCAATAAAAGGTGTCATTGGAAACATAATTTCAGTTGACTCGAACTATCAAACTGCAATTGAAATGGCACTTGGCGGAAGCATTCAAAACATCGTCACAAAAAATGAAGATGACGCAAAAGTTTTAATCAATTTCTTGAAAACTTCTGGATTTGGACGAGCAACTTTCCTTCCAATTTCTAGCGTAAAACCAAGAACTTTGTCTTCACAAGACATGAGATATTTGTCTTCAACAGGTTGTATTGGCGTTGCAAGTGAACTTGTTAAAGTGGACGCAGTTTTCAAACCTGTGATTGACAGTCTTTTGGGTTCGACCGTTGTGTGCGACACGCTTGACAATGCGGTGTCTCTTGCAAAAAAATCAGGATTTGCTTTTAAAATTGTGACATTGGACGGTGACACATTGTCTCCACAAGGAAGCATGTCCGGTGGAAGCAAAAAGAACAAAGATTCGAGTTTGCTTGGCAAAGAAAATGAAATAAAATCTTTGAAAGATAACATTGAAGACAAAAAGCAAACGTTAAGTGCATATGAAGGTCAACAAAAATCATATTTGGAAGCAATTGACAAACTTAAAAACCTTTTAAATCAAGAAAATCTTGCACTTAATGAGACAAACAGCAATTTTTATGCGTATAATTCAAAACTTGAAAGCATGAAATTGCAAGTTAGCGCGAATGAAGAAGAAATTTTCTCAATTCAAAGTCAATTGACAGTTGCTGAGAACATCGTCAAAGATTTGGACGTAAAGATAAACTCGATTGACCAAATTGAATTTGATTATTCAAACGCAAAAGCTCACGAACCAAACGAGCAAGAAAAATCTGCGTATGAAAAGTTGAAACAAAAGAGAGAAGAATATCAACAACTCATAACTCAATCTAGGGTGCAAATTGCTTCAACAGAAGAAAAAATCAAATCATACGAAAAAGACATTGAAAGTTTTTCAAACGATGTTTCAAACTTAAAAACCTTGATTGAACGAACTCAAAATGACCTTTTAAGTCAAGAAAAAGTGTACAACGCTGCAATTGACATGAATAGAAGCAAAGAGGAGTTTGAAGAAATTGAAAAAATCAAGCAAGAATTGGAAGTTTTAAACACAAAACTTTCTCAATTTGACGATTTTAAAAAGTCATTAATGCAAGAATTGAAAGACCTTGACGACAAGAAAACAGTCCTTTCAAATGATATTGCAAAATTAAACAATAAAATTTATCAGGAAGAAACAAAACTTCAAAAAGTAGACATTGATATTGAAAATATGCAAGAGAGAATTTTTGAAGAATACGAAATGACATACAACGATTGTTTGCCATTTAAGGAACAAGGCGAAGATTTTGACATAAAAGAGACGATGATAAAAATCAGCCGAATCAAACAACAGATGTCTGCTCTTGGGAACATTAATATCAATGCTATTGAAGAATATAAAACTGAAGGTGCGCGCTATGAAGAAATGAATGCGCAAATTGTTGATTTGAAAAAAGCAGAAGAAGACGCAGTTAAAATTATAAAAGACCTTTCAAGTGAGATGCTCACTCAATTCAACACTGAATTCGAAAAAATTCAAACTAACTTCACCAAAGTATTTAAGGAATTGTTTGGTGGCGGAAATGCTAGACTTGAATTGTTGCCAAGCGACGACCCACTTACTGCCGGTGTTGAAATCATTGCTCAACCACCAGGAAAAGTCCTTTCAAATATCACATTGTTGAGTGGTGGAGAGAAAACTATGACCGCAATTGCAATTTTGTTTGCAATCTTAAAATTAAAGCCAATGCCATTCTGTTTCTTGGACGAAATCGAAGCAGCGTTGGACGATGCAAACATTGATAGATATGCAAACTATTTGAAGCACTTCAGTGACGAAACACAATTCATCGTTATCACTCACAGAAAACCAACAATGGAAGTTGTTGACTCACTTTATGGTGTGACGATGGAAGAAAAAGGTGTTAGTAAAATTGTTTCAGTAAAACTTTCTGATGCTGTAAAACAAGTTAATGCAAATTAATACATATTGTGTAAACTAACTAATAAATACACAATATATAAATGGAGTAAATTATATGGGAATATTTAAAAAGTTCTTTGACAAACTTAAATATACATTCAAAAAGACTGAACTTAACGATTATTTTTATGACGAATTGGAAGCGACATTGGTCAGTAGTGACATGGGGGTTGAAACTGCCATGGACATTATGGACGAACTGAGAGATGTGTGCAAGAAGAAACTTATAAAAGACATTGATTCAGCACAAATTGAACTTAAAAATTTGCTCATTCAAAAACTTGATGCCAAACCGGTTGAGTTCACATATCCTTTAATTATAACAGTTGTTGGAGTCAATGGAGTTGGGAAAACCACAACAATTGCAAAGATGACAAAATATTTTAAAGATAACAAAAAAGATGTGTTGCTTGCTGCGGGAGACACCTTCCGAGCAGCAGCAACTGAGCAACTCAGCATGTGGGCAGAAAGATTAAAAACAAAGATTGTAAAGCAAGGAGAAGGTGCAGACAGTGCGTCAGTTGTGTTTGATGCAATTGCCAGCATGAAAGCAAAAAAATCTGATGTTTTGATTGTTGACACAGCGGGAAGATTACACACAAAAACAAACCTTATGAAAGAACTCGAAAAAATCAACAATATCATAAACAGAGAATATCCGGAAGCAAAAAAGATAAATTTAATCGTTTTGGACGCGTCAATTGGACAAAATTCAATTGCGCAAGTCAAAGCGTTTAAGGATAGCGTAAACATTGATGGAATCGTATTGACAAAGTTGGACGGAACAGCAAAAGGTGGAGTGGTTTATCCAATAATTAACGAACTCAAAGTGCCAGTTTTGTTTACCGGATTTGGTGAAAGCGTTGACGATTTATCAGTGTTTGACAAAGAGAATTTTGTTGATAAAATTTTAATGTAAAATTTAGAAAAGATATGAATTTAAACGAGAGAGTGGAATTTGCAATTTTAAATAAGTATTATGGGAAATTGTTGACAGATAGGCAACAATCCATTATTTCCATGTATGTGGACAATAATTTGTCGCTTGCAGAAGTGAGTGAAGAACTTAAAATATCTCGCCAAGCGGTGAAGGATTCTCTTGACAAATCGCTTGAAATGTTAAAAAATTTAGAAGAGAAATTAAAATTTAAGTCTAGAGATGAAAATTTGAAAAAATTAATCGAAGAAAAAACACCAAATCAAATTGATATGGTGACAAAGAATGAAATTATATCAATTTTGGAGGAATAGATATGGGAATGTTTTCAAATTTGGGGGAGAGACTCAACCACATTTTCAGCAAACTAACAAAGCATGGCAAATTGACATCGCTTGAAATCAAAGAAGCAATGAGAGAAATTAGAGTTGCACTTTTGGAAGCCGATGTAAATTTTTCTGTTGCAAAAGAATTTTGTGCAAAGGTCAGTGAAAAGGCGCTTGGAGAAGAAATATTAAAAAGTTTGACCCCTGCTCAACAGGTTATCAAAATTGTTAGAGATGAGTTAACTGCTCTTATGGGTGGTGAAAATCAAAAACTAAATGTTAGCCCTAAACCACCAACAGTTATAATGATGTGCGGATTGCAAGGAAGCGGAAAAACAACAATGTGTGGAAAACTTGCATTAAAATTAAAGAAAGAAGGCAAAAAACCACTTCTTGTTGCGTGTGATATCTATAGACCAGCAGCAATAGACCAATTGAAAGTTCTTGGAAAGTCAATTCAAATTGATGTGTTTGAAAAAGGCACTCAAAATCCAACAAAAACAGTAAAACAAGCAATTGAATATGCGCAAAAATTTGCGTTAGACACAGTGATTGTTGACACGGCAGGACGTTTGCAAATTGATGAAAAATTGATGGACGAATTAAAAGACATCAAAAAGGAAATTAATCCAACTGAAATTTTATTGGTTATTGATGCCATGATTGGACAAGAGGCAGTGTCAGTTTCGACCGCTTTTAATGATGCACTTGATGTGACAGGCGTTGTCCTTACAAAGATTGATGGTGATACGCGTGGCGGTGCGGCATTGTCAATTAGGTCGGTTATTGGAAAACCAATTAAATTTGTTGGTGTGGGTGAGAAACTTACAGACATTGAACCATTTTATCCAGACAGAATGGCGAGCAGAATTCTTGGCATGGGAGATGTTTTGACATTGATTGACAAAGCGCAAGAAGCAGTCGACGAGCAAAAAGCCAAGGAAATGGAAAAGAAGTTCAGAGAGAATAGTTTTGACTTGAATGACTACATTGACCAAGTAAATTCATTGAAAAAAATGGGTGGATTAAAATCAGTTTTGTCAATGATGCCAGGAATGGGCGGAAAACTTAGAGAAATTGAAAATCAAATTGACGAAAAAATGCTTGAAAAAAACAAAGCAATAATTCAATCCATGACAGCAAAAGAGAGAGCAAACCCTGACATAATAAACGGAAGTAGACGACAAAGAATTGCAAAAGGCGCAGGGGTGCAAGTGAGCGATGTAAATCAACTTATCAAGCAATTTAATCAATCAAAAGAAGTCATGCGTATGATGAAGAATCCAAAAGCGTATGGCGGAAAATTTAAGATGATAAAGAACCTTATGGGCG
>JBJETW010000011.1:0-58404 GCA_051883515.1 Candidatus Onthoplasma sp. | reverse complement strand
AAGAATCCAAAAGCGTATGGCGGAAAATTTAAGATGATAAAGAACCTTATGGGCGGACAATATTAATTTTACGACACGATTTTGGAAGATGAATCATACAGCCAAGGTAGAACACGCAGTGTTATACCTTATGCGGGACAAGAATCCAAAAGCGTATGGCGGAAAATTTAAGATGATAAAGAACCTTATGGGCGGACAATATTAATTTTACGACACGATTTTGGAAGATGAATCATACAGCCAAGATAGAACACATAAGTGTTATACCTTATGCGGGACAAGAATCCAAAAGCGTACGGCGGAAAATTTAAAATGATAAAGAACCTTATGGGCGGACAATATTAATTTTACGACACGATTTTGGAAGATGAATCATACAGCCAAGATAGAACACATAAGTGTTATACCTTATGCGGGACAAGAATCCAAAAGCGTATGGCGGAAAATTTAAAATGATAAAGAACTTGATGGGCGGACAATATTAATTTCAATTTCGCTTTCCATAATTTTGTTAAATCGAATTTTTTAAAATGCAATTTTAAAATACAATTAAATTTAATAAAAAAATATTTCAAAAATAAAATGATGACAATATAAAATTGTCATCTATTTTTTTATTAATTAATAAATATAATTAATAATATTCAACAATTTTATTAAATTTATTGCTAAATAATACAAAAAATGTTAAAATAAAACTATGGGGAAATTTAAAGAAAGAAAATTTAGTATAATTTATATCTTTTTGCAAACAATGATGCTTGTTTTTTCCGTATATTTTTTGGTGTGTTTTTTTGCAAAATTTAAATATACTGAACATGACGCTTATTTTTACTTTGATTGTTGTTTAAAAACATTTTTATTTTCTTTAATACCATATGTGTTGGCACTTTGTAGATGCAAAACGACAAAAACATTGCAAGCATATTACATAATAATGTTAATGGGACACTACATTGGTGGAGACCTTTTGGACTTGTATGCAAAAGTTCCGTGGTACAATTTTGTGCTTCATTTTCTCAATAGTGTCCTTATTGGTTTTATCATTTATAATTTACTCAAAAAACATGTGCAAACCAAAAATAAGTTTACAATGGCAATTTTGATTGTTGCGTGCGTTTTAATGGTGGGCATTTTGTGGGAGATATACGAATGGTTGGCAGACGGCTGGTGGAACAGAAACATGCAAAGACATAGAATATCCGCTGGCGTGAATGCTGGTCAACCTTTTTTAGGAAGACAAGCATTGATGGACACAATGGAAGACATTTGTCTTGACATATTTGGTGGAGTGGCCACAGCAATTTGTGTTTTAGTTATAAAAGTCAAACACACACAAATAGATGAGTTTTTTGCAATATCTTATGTAAAAAGGAAAATAGGAGAAGCAAAAGATATAACTGAAGAATCAAAAAATTCACAACAAATAGAAAAAAGCAAAAATAACAATGCTAGTATACAAACAAAACTAGACAACAATATTGACCTAGAAGAAAACAATGAACTATAAAACTTTTTAACTTTTTAATAGGGCGACACAAGTCCTATTTTTATAAACCATATAAAGAATAAAATAAACATTTGTCCACATAAATATAAAAAACACTTGCAAAATTTGTCAAAATTTGATAGAGTAAAAACCAAATATGAAAGAAAAAATAAGTGATAGAAAATTTAGTTTGATTTATATTGCTCTTCAAATCCTACTTTTGATAGGAGCAGTTTTCTTTTTCATATGTTGGAAAACTAATTCATTGTTTGACGGGTGGACGAGTTATTATAGATTCTATTCATTTATGCAAGCATTGCTTATGTCTTTAATTCCATATGTTTTACTATTATTTAGAGTAAAAATAACTAAAACGTTGCAGGTATATTTCACGATTATGGTCATGGGACATTTTATTGGCGGAAATATGTTGTATTTGTATTCAAACAGCCTATATTATGACGCATTTTTGCATTTTATGAATAGTGCTTTGTTGGGTGTCGTGATTTATAATTTATTGAAGAAAAACGTCAAAACAAAAAACAAATTTGTTATGTCAGTTTTGGTTGTTGCATGCGTGCTTTTGGTTGGCATTCTTTGGGAAATCGTCGAATGGACTTCTGATGCACTATGGAATTCTAACATGCAACGATACAATTATTCTTCTGGACCACATGCCGGTGAACCATTTGTGGGAAGAATGGCGTTGATGGACACAATGAAGGATATATGCCTTGACATTTTCGGCGGAATTATGACTTGTGTACTTGTCTTCTCAGTTAAAATAAAAAAAGTTCCACTTGACGAATACTTTTCAGTTTCAATTGTTTCGCGCAAAAAGAGTGTTGCCAATGATAGTTTAGACGTTCCAGTTGTGGCAAACAATGCTCCTAATATTGATGCTGAACATTGCGATATAGACAATGATGAAAACAAAGAAGAGTAAATAATTATAAAAAATATAAAAAACCCTTTACAAATAAAAATATATGTGATATAATGTAAAGCGAAAATACTTTACAGGTGTAAAGAAAAAAAGGAGAAATATTATGGCAGTTAAAATCAGATTGACACGTTTGGGTGACAAAAAATCTCCATTCTACCGTGTTGTTGTTGCTGACGCAAGAGTTGCTCGTGATGGAAAGTATATTGAACAAATTGGAACATACAATCCTCTCACCAACCCAGCAGAAATCAAAATTGATGTTGAAAAAGCAAACAAATGGTTAAAGAATGGTGCTCAACCAACAGAAACAACCAAAACATTGCTTCAAAAAGTCGGAGTTTTGGAAGTTAAAGGAAACAGTGTTCCAAAAACAAACAACAAAAAGAAAAAAGCATAAGGAGTGAGTTATGCAAGAAATGTTAAATTACATTGTCAAACATTTGGTCTCAAATCCTGATGCTGTTGAAATTCAACTTGAAAATCAAGGCAAGGCAAAAGTATTTAAAGTCAAAGTTGATTCAAAAGATTTGGGTTGTGTTATTGGCCGTGGTGGAGTTATTGCTAATGCAATCAGAACTGTTGTTAAATCAACAGGGAACAAAGAAAGAATTATCATAAAGTTTGATGAGGTGTAAAAATGTGGTTAAATCCACATTTTTTCTTGTTAAAATTTTTTCATTATGTTATATTAATTTAGAGGAATTATATGAATTTATTGGAAATTGGAAGAATACTTCGCCCACACGGAATCAAAGGTGCGGTCAAAGTTGAATCATATCTTGAAGATGGGCTAAAAGGATTCAAAAATGTTTATCTCACTTCAAAACATATCAAAACCAAAATAACGAGTGTGCAATCTCTTAATAACGATTTTTACATCGTCTATTTTGATTGCATTTTAGACACTGAAACGGCAGAAAAATTTAGAAATCAAAGCGTTTTTATAGATAGAGATGAATATGACGAATATAAAGACAAATTATATTTGTCAGATTTAATTAACAAACCTGTCAAAAATGAGCAAGATGAAGTTGTGGGTCACCTTGTTGATTTTGACGATTATGGAGCGAATGTGGTTCTTTCGATTAAGTGTGGGGTTGTGGTGTATCAATTGCCATATGTTGAAGAGTTGATTAAATTTGACAAAACAAAAGATTGCTTTATTGTTAATCAAAAAACATTTGAGGATATGAGAATATGAAAATTGACATTTTAACTCTGTTTCCAGATATGTTTTCTCCGCTGAAAGAAAGCATAATAAATCGAGCAGTGGAAAAGAAGATTGTTGAAATAAATATTGTTGATATACGTTCATTTGCTGAACCACCACATTATAAATGCGATGATGAACCATTTGGTGGCGGAGCGGGAATGGTTATGATGTGCGACCCACTTTTCAAAGCAATTGAAAGCGTAAGACAAGAAAATTCAAAAATTTATTATATGTCTCCAAGAGGAAAAGTTTTTAATCAAACGATGTCAAAAGAAATATCCACTTTTGAACATTTGATTTTGATTTGTGGGCATTATGAAGGAATTGACCAAAGGGTTATTGAATATTTCAAAATTGAAGAACTTTCAATTGGCGATTATGTGTTAACAGGTGGAGAATTGCCAGCAATGGTTGTTGTGGATAGTGTCAGTCGTTTGATTCCTGGTGTGATTAGTGCGGATAGCACAATTGAAGAAAGTTTTTCAGACAATTTGCTTGAATATAATCAATACACTCGTCCAGCAGAATATCACGGTTTGAGTGTACCGGAAGTTTTGGTTTCTGGCAACCATAAAAAAATTGCAGAACACAGATTGAATGAATCAATCAAAATAACAAAAAAAAATCGACCAGATTTATGGCGAAAATATAATAAAAACAAGAAATAAATTTAAAGGATATATATGATAAATTGGTTTCCGGGACATATGAATAAGACATTAAAACAAATGCAAAGTGACAGCAAACTTTGTGATTGTTTTGTGTATGTTCTTGATGCAAGATGTCCAAAAAGTTGCATTAATCCAGAATTTGTAAAAGTAGTTGGGAAAAAGCCAATAATATTCATTTTAAACAAGGCAGATTTGGTTCAAAAATCTGACATTGAAAAACATATTCAATATTTTAAAAATTTAGGTCATGAGTGCGTGTCGCTAAATGCAACGGTCAGCGGAAATTCAAAATCAATCATAAATGCAATAAAAAATTTATTTTCAGAGCGCATCAAGCAAAATAAGGATAAGGGTGTAAATTTTATAATTCGTGCAATGATTTTGGGTGTTCCAAACTCTGGAAAATCAACAATTATTAATAACCTTTGCAAAACCACTAGAGCGGTGACAGGGAATAAAGCAGGAGTGACAAAAAATAAACTTTGGGTTAAAACAGACAGCAACATTGAGTTTATGGACACACCTGGAGTTCTTCTTCCAAATTTTGAAGATGAAAATGTCGCTTATAATTTGGCATTCGTCGGTTCAGTGAAAGATGAAGTGGTAAATCTTGTTGATGTTGCCGAGCATTTAATTGGTAGATTACTTCAGATTGATAACAACATAATTCAATCTAAATATGGGGTAGATTTTAGTTTTTCAACACAAAATCATGAAATTTTGGAGAGCATTGCTAAAAAGCGCGGTTGCATGATGAAAGGTGGACTTGTGGATTTAGATAGAACAGCAAAAATTTTGTTAACTGATTTTCGTTCGGGAAAACTTGGAAAGATTTGTTTGGAAAATTGATGGAATGATAAAGTAAACAAAAGGTAAATTATGATAGACACAAAGAAAATTTTTGATTTTGACAAGCAGTTTTTGAGTGAAAAAACAAAAAACATTGCAGGCATCGATGAGGTTGGAAGGGGTCCTTTGGCGGGACCGGTGGTCACGGCATGTGTTGTTATGAATTATGACAATATGATAGATGGGGTGTTTGACAGCAAAAAAGTCACCAAAAAAAATCGAGAAAAATTGTTTGATGAAATAATAAAAAATGCAAAATTAGTTTCAATTTCTTTAAGAGACCAAAATAGAATTGATGAAATAAACATTTTGGAAGCAACAAAAGAGTGTATGAAAGAGTGTTTCAACAATTCAAAAGTTAAAGTAGATTTGTTGCTTATAGACGCAGTAAAACTTGGAATTTGTGAAAATGAAAAATCGATTGTAAAAGGTGACGCAACAAGTTATGCAATTGCTTGTGCCAGTATTATTGCAAAAGTGTATCGTGATAAATTGATGGAGCAGTTTTCAAAAGAATTTCCAAATTATGATTTTGAAAATAATGTTGGTTATGGGACAAAAAAGCATGTTGACGCAATAAAAAAATATGGCGTGACAAAAATTCATAGATTAAGTTTTTTAAAAAAAATCATTGGGGAAAATGAATGCAAAAAAATATTTTTGGAAAGAAAGGCGAATTAATTGCAAGTTCATATCTAGAAAACAAAGGATATAAAATCATTGCGAATAATTATAAAAATAAAATTGGAGAAATAGACATCATTGCAAAAGATGGAAATGTTCTTGTGTTTGTCGAAGTGAAAACAAGGTTAAGTTCAATGTTTGGCATGCCAATTGAAGCGGTTGACGACAAAAAACAAAGAAAAATTCGTCTGGTTGCAGAAGTTTATTTAAATTCAAAAAAATTAAAAAATGTTGAGTGCAGATTTGATGTTGTTGGGATTTTGGGAGAAGAAGAGGAAGAAATCGAACATATCGTTGACGCTTTTTAAATGGGGGTTTTATGTTTAGTGGAAAAGTGAAATTCAATGAACAAATGCAAAAGGAATTAACTTGTAGAAGTTATGTTTTTAGCATTTTATTTACAGTGATGGGAGCAATTGGAACCTTAATTTATATCGCAATTGGGACAATTTTTGAAGATGTTGGTTCTTGGTTCGAAGTTTTGTTGTTTTTCCCTGGAATTATGGCAATTGGCATCATACTTTTAGTGTTTCACAACAAAATGATAAAAAAAATAAAAAAAACAGACACTCAAAATAATTATGATTTTTTCGAAGACCATTTCATCATTTCCACAATTCGAAACGGAGAAAATATTGGTAGCGTAAAGTTATATTATTCTGAATTAACCAAGATCATTGAGTCACAAAATTATTTGTTTTTGTTCAAAGGAAATGCTCTTGCTTATCCTGTTGAAAAACAAGGTTTTGAATCAAACAAGAAACTTCTTTTGGCTATACTCGCAAAGTTAAATGTAAAAAATGCAAAAAAATTGTTGGAAAAGGACAATTAATTTTAGAAAAACACTTGCAAATTTATAAATTATATGTTATATTTAATACGTTGTTGGCGGTCCACTGCTGTCCAAAGCAAGAACGTCAAATTTAGGAGGTAAATATGAACATTATCGACCAAATCGAGAAAGAGCAATTGAGAACAGACATAGCCCCTTTCAATATTGGAGACACCGTAAGAGTATCGGTTAAAGTCAAAGAGGGTGACAAAGAGCGTATTCAAAATTACGAAGGTGTTGTCATTGCAAAAAAAGGTTCAAGCGTGAGAGAAACTTTCACCGTTAGAAGAATTTCATTCGGAATCGGTGTTGAAAGAACATTCCCTCTTCACAGCCCAAAAATTGAAAAAGTTGTTGTGATTAGAAAAGGAAAAGTTAGACGCGCAAAAATCTATTACATTCGCAATCTTTCAGGAAAGGCCGCAAAAGTTAAAGAAGAAAAATAATTTGCGGAAAATAAAAGTCGAAAACATAAAGAGCAAATTTCTGCTCTTTTTTGTTTTTCAAACATTTGTTCGATAAATTGATTGACAATTATTGACATTTTGTGTAAAGTGTATGTAAAAGAGAGAAAATATGTTATCAAAAACTTTGTCGTTTGGATTAAATGGAATTCAAGGGTATCCGGTTGAAATAGAACTGGATATTAATGCTGGCATTCCTGCTTATGAGGTGGTTGGTCTTGCAGACACTGCAATCAAGGAAAGCAGGGCAAGAGTGAAATCGGCAATAAAAAATAGTGGTTATAAGTATCCCACGAGCAAAATAATAATCAATCTTGCTCCGGCGGACACAAAAAAAGAAGGAAGTATGTATGACCTTCCAATTGCACTTGCGATTTTGTCCGCGCAAGATGTCATTGCGAATGGGGTTTTGAAAAATTATGTCGTTTTGGGTGAGTTGAGTTTAAATGGTGAAATCAGAAGTGTTAATGGAATTTTGCCAATGATAATTTCAGCAAAAGAAATGGGGTATACAAAATTCATTATTCCAAGTGAAAACTCAATGGAAGCAGCGTTTATTGACAAGATTGATGTCTATCCAGTTTCAAATTTAAGGGAAGTTGTAAATTTCTTTAAAGGTGACAATAATTTGGAGAAATTGACTGTAAAATCCTTTGAAAATTCATTAAAAGAACATAATTATAAGCACGATTTTGCATATGTGAAAGGTCAAGCAAGTGCAAAACGAGCGATGGAAATTGCAGCAGCGGGTGGGCATAATATTTTGCTCATCGGTCCACCTGGTTCAGGGAAGACTATGCTTGCAAAATGTTTTCCATCAATTCTTCCAGACATGACATTTGAAGAGAGTTTGGAAGTGACAAAAATACATAGCGTGGCAGGGATTTTGGATAATTCAACAGGAATTGTGGTTGAAAGACCTTTTAGAAGTCCACATCACACATCAACAATTGTTGCTTTAACTGGTGGCGGAACAAAAGCAAAACCTGGAGAAATAAGTCTTGCACACAATGGAGTGTTGTTTTTAGACGAGATGCCAGAGTATTCTCGAAGCACAATTGAAACACTTCGCCAGCCAATGGAAGACGGTTATATCACAGTTGCAAGAAACGCACAAACCATTAAATATCCAGCAAGTTTTGTGTTAGTAGGTTCAATGAATCCATGTCCTTGCGGTTATTATGGAAGTTCAACACATCAGTGTAAATGTAGTCCAAGTGCAGTTCACAGATATTTGTCTAGAATGAGTGGTCCAATTCTTGACCGAATTGATTTACACATTGAAGTTGATGCTGTGAATTATGAAGATTTGTCTGGTTATGAACTTGAAGAATCAAGCGAAAAAATAAAAGAAAGAGTAAATAGGGCACGAAAGATACAACTTGAAAGATTTAAAGGACAAAACATATATTCTAACGCAAAAATGACTGAAAAAGAATTTAAAAAGTTTTGTTCTTTAGACAAAGAATGTTCAGATTTAATTGAAATTGCTTTTAAAAAATTAAATTTATCTGCAAGGGCATACAACAGAATTTTAAAAGTTGCACGAACGATTGCCGACCTTGATGGTAGTGAAAAAATTGAGAAAGCGCACATCATGGAAGCAATTCAATATCGTTCGTTGGATAAAAAATATATGGTGTAAAATGGATATAGGAAATAAAAATATACTTTGGTTAGATTTGTTTGACTTCTTATCGTATAACAAAAAAAGAAGTTTGCTTTCGCTTTTTGAAAAGGATAAGGACATTAGACAAGAATTTTTAAAAAATAAGGTGATTAGAGAGATTTTATCAAAAGAAGAATTTGATAAAATGGCTCTTTCATTGAGTGATGCATTTCTAGATATTAAATTAAAGGAATACGAACAAAAATCAGTTAAATGTATAACGTTTTATGACAATGAGTATCCATTTTTACTGAAAGAGATAAGTGCTCCTCCGCTTTGTCTATATTGCAAAGGGAACACTCAACTTTTACAAACTGATTGTGTTGCTGTTGTCGGAACGAGAACACCTTCTGATTATGGAATCGTCACAACTAAACAATTTACCAAAGAACTTGCAAAAGCAGGTCTTACGATTGTGTCTGGTTTGGCAACAGGAGTTGACACAATTGCGCACACAGTTGCTTTGGAAGAGCAAGCGAACACAATTGCTGTTCTTGCTGGCGGATTGGACCACATCTATCCAGCTTCTAACTACAACCTTGCAAGAAAAATGTTGGAAAACAACCTAATTTTATCTGAATTTCCACCAACAACGCGTCCACTAAGTTATTATTTTCCTTTGAGAAATAGGATAATCGCCGGATTAAGCAAAGGTGTGTTGATAACAGAAGCAGGTGAAAAAAGTGGTGCATTGCATACTGTTGAATATGCGGTGAATTACGGAAGGGAAGTTTTTGCAATACCAGGAAAAATAAATGCACCATTGTCAAAAGGCACAAACAAAACAATAAAAACATGCCAATCGTCATTAGTTATGTCACCAAGCGACATTTTTGATATGCTTCACATTGAAATTGATAAAAAACAAAAAAAACCTGCTGTGCAACTTGACATTAACCTTCAAATTGTTTTAGATTATATCAAGACTGACAAACACACTTTCCAAGAAATTTTGGAAAAAACTGGACTGTCAGCAAGAGATTTAAATCTAATTTTGATGGAACTTGAAATGGCAGGACTGATAACCAAACTTGCAAATAATAGTTATATTATGTCGTAAAGGAGAAAGATGAACACAAAGGTTGTGATTTTTGATTATGATGGCACACTAACAGTGACAAACAAAGGCGGAAATTCTTGGGCTGACATTTGGACAGAAGTGAACGCAAAAGACATTGACGATTATCATTATCAAAAATTTTTAAATCACGAATATACATATAAAGAATGGCTGTCAATTGTCATTAAAGAGTGGGAAAGGTTAAAAGTTTCGTCTGAGATGATTGACAAGATTTCAAAAAAGTCAAAACTTGTAAAAGACGTTGATGCAACATTAAAAATTTTAAAAGATAATAATGTTAGCGTGTATGTCCTTTCAGGTGGGGTTAGAAACATTGCAAAAAATGTTTTGAAAGATATATTCCATTATTTTAAATCGGTTGAAGCGTACGAACTTAGTTTTGATGAATTTGGCTATGTGAATGGTGTTATATATCCCAACCACAATCCAGAAAACAAACAAGAATTTATAAATATGGTGATAAAAGACGAAAATGTTGAACCAAATCAGGTTCTTTTTGTTGGGAATGGCAAAAACGACGAAACGGCGTGCTTAACTGGTGTGAACACATTGTGTTTTAACCCAGATGGAGCAAATTATCTTGATAAATCAATTTGGCATAATTACATTGAAAGTGAAAGTTTAAAAGACATTTTAAAATTTTGCATTTAATATATTGATTTTGTTAGTACAAAGGAAGAAAAATAAATTTAAGTAAGAGCGTGTAAGGAGAAAGAATGAAGTTAGTTTTTATTGAAGGACCAGGTAAGAAAGAGAGTATTGAAAAATATCTTGGAAAAGATTATGTTGTTTTTCCAACAAAAGGGCATGTAAGAGACCTTCCTTCAAAAAGTTTTGCCATAGATTTGGACAACAATTATGAACCAACTTATGAAATAATTCCAGACAAGAAAGCAATTGTTGCAGAGATGAAGAAAAAAGCTGAAAAAGCAGATGCAATTTATCTTGCAACCGACCCGGACCGAGAGGGAGAAGCAATTGCTTGGCATGTGGCAACAATATTAAATTTGGACAAAAATGCTTTGGTTAGAACCGCGTTTAACGAAATCAGTAAAAAGGCAGTTCAAGAAAGCATTGCAAATCCAAAACCATTAAATTACGACCTTATTAATGCACAACAAGGGCGTCGTGTTTTGGATCGAATTGTGGGATATAAATTGAGTCCACTTCTTTCCAAAAAAATTCAAGGTAAACTCAGCGCAGGACGTGTGCAATCTGTCACACTAAAATTGATTGTTGACAGAGAAGAAGCAATAAACAACTTTGTTCCAGTTGAATATTGGAATGTGCATGCAAACCTTAAAAAGGGAGAAAACAAGTTCAAGTCAGAACTTATTCAATATAAGGATAAAAAACTTGAAATTCCAAACAAAGAAGCTGTTGACAAAATTCTTTCCGAACTTGAAGGAAAACAATTTGTCGTAAAACAAGTTAAAAGGCAGGTTGCATATTCAAAAGCGCCAGCGCCATACATAACAAGCACACTTCAACAAGATGCAATCAAAAAGTTGAAAATGACTTTAAATTCATACACAAAATGTGCTCAATCTCTTTATGAAGGCGTTATGATTGAAGGCGAAGGCAAAACTGCACTTGTCACATACATACGTACTGACTCAACTCGTGTGAGCACAGATGCACAATTCATGGCAAAAGACTTTATTCTTGAAAATTTTGGAAAAGATTATCACCCTGGGAAATTTAATGAATTTGTGGCAAAAGCAGGTGCACAAGACGCGCACGAAGCAATCCGTCCAATCAATTTAAAATACACACCTGAATATTTAAAGGGAAAAATTGAAGAACAATATTTGAAATTATACACATTGGTCTTCAAACGTTTTGTTGCCAGTCAAATGAGTCCTGCTCAATATGATACATTAACGGTTGATATACAAGCGGGAGATTATAAATTCCGCTCAAGTGGAAAGGCATTAATTTTCGATGGCTACACAAGAATGTATAAAGTTCAAGATGATGAAAAGAATGGAATAAATATTCCAGATTTAAATCCAGACGAAGTGGTTGAAAATGAAAAAATTGAAACTGAACAAAAATTCACAAAACCACCTGTGAGATTTACTGAAGATACGATTATCAAAGAAATGGAAGTGCAAGGAATTGGTCGTCCAGCGACTTATGCTGCAACAATAATGACTTTGTTTAATCGTGATTACATAAAGAGTGAGAAAAAATCAATTGTGCCAACCGAACTAGGAATTCAAGTGACAAAATATTTGGAAGAATACTTCAAAAATATAATGGATATTAAATTCACGGCAGACATGGAAACAAAACTTGACGAAGTTGAAACAGGAAAAGTTAAATGGCAAGATATTGTTGACAGTTTTTATCAAGATTTTAAAGAGAAACTTGCCTATGCAAGCAAACAGATGGGTGTTTCTCTTCCAAAGCAAGCACCAGTTATGAGCGACATCAAATGTGACAAATGTGGAGCAATGATGGTTTATCGAGACGGAAAATTTGGAAAATTTTTGGCTTGTTCAAATTTCCCAACTTGTAAGAACACAAAAAATATCAATCAACCAAATCAAATTCATGAGACGGGAATTTGTCCACAATGTGGTGGAGTGGTGTCAGCAAAGTATAGCAAGCGTGGAAAACTTTTCTTTGGTTGTGACAACTATCCAAATTGTGATTATATTTCTTGGGATTTGCCAATTGAAGAGATTTGTCCTAAATGTGGCGCAAAATTGTTCAAAAAATATGGCAAAAATGGGAAAGTGACTAAAATATGCAACAACCAAGGGTGTACATATGAAGAAGGTTAATATAATCGGTGCAGGGCTTGCAGGAAGTGAATGTGCACTGTATCTTGCAAATCATGGAGTCAAAGTTGACCTTTTTGATATAAAAGGCGAAAAATTGACACCCGCTCACCATAGCACAAATTATGCGGAAATTGTTTGTAGCAATTCTTTCAAAAGTGATGATGAAAATTCAGCATCAGGAGTTTTTAAACGCGAACTTTTAATGCTTGGCTCATCACTTTTAAAAGTTGCTTATTCAGTTAAAGTCCCTGCTGGGCAAGCGTTGGCAATTGACAGAGAAAAATTTTCAGAAATCATAACATCATTATTAAAAGAAAACAAAAACATCACAATTCACACCAAAGAAGTGGATTCGTTTGAAAAAGATGCAATAACAATAATTGCAACAGGTCCGCTTTCAACACCAAGTATGTGTCAGGCAATTAAGGACAAAATTGGTGCGGATTTTTTGTATTTTTATGATGCAGCCGCGCCAATAATTTCAGCAGAAAGCATAGATTTATCGAAGGCATTTTTTGCGTCAAGATATGACAAAGGGACATCAGATTATCTCAATTGTGCTATGAATAAAGAAGAATATTTAAGTTTTTTAAATGAACTTATAAACGCTGACACAGTTGAGTTGCATGAGTTTGAAAAAAACAATATATTTGAAAGTTGCATGCCAATCGAAATTCTTGCAAAACGTGGGGCAGACGCAATCAGGTTTGGACCATTAAAACCAGTTGGAATAAAAAATCCAAATAACCCAGAACGACCATATGCGGTTGTACAACTCAGAAAAGAAAATGAAAATGCAACAATGTATAACATGGTTGGATTTCAAACAAATTTAACATTTCCTGAACAAAGACGAGTTTTTAGACTTATTCCAGGTTTGGAAAATGCTGAATTTTTAAGATATGGCGTTATGCACACAAACAATTATGTGAATTTCCCTAAATGTTTGGATAAATTCTCTAGACTGAAAACAGACAGCAATATTTTCATTGCTGGACAACTTAGTGGAGTTGAAGGGTATGTAGAGAGCATAGGAAGTGGTTTGTATTGTGCAATAAACACTTTAAGAATGTTAAATAATCAAGAATTAATCACGTTTTCAGCGGACACAATTATTGGAGGATTATACAACTATCTAACAAACGCAGACACTGATAATTTTCAGCCAATAAACGCAAATTTTGGAATATTAAATCCTATTGATGAACGAGACAAACAAAAAAGATATGTAAAATATCGTCTCAGAGCTTTGACTGAAATTGAAAATGTGTTAAAATTAATTAAGGAGTAAATATGGAAATAAAAGCAACAACAATAATAGCAGTGAAACGAAATGGAAAAACAGTAATTGCGGGAGATGGCCAAGCAACCCTTGGAAATCAAGTTTTTAAATCTCACACACACAAAGTTAAAAAGATTTATCATGACCAAGTTATAATAGCGTGCGCTGGAAATGCGGCAGACGGTTTCCAAATGAGTGAAGATTTTGAAAAAATGCTAAATAAATATAGTGGAAGTTTACTCAGAAGTGCGGTCGAATTTGCAAAACAAATTCGTCAAAACAAACGTGGCGGAGACGACACTTCTGTGATTTTGGTGGCAGATAAGGATAACCTTCTTTGGATATCATCAAATGGCGATATAATTGAACCAGATAATGGGGTTTGTGGAACAGGAAGCGGTGGAGCATATGCTCAGGCGGCAGCGCTTGCTCTTCTTCAAAACACAAATTTAAGTGCAAGAGAGATTGCTCAAAAAGCAATTGAAATTGCATCTGATATTTGCATATACACAAACAAAAATTTCGTTATAGAAGAGGTGTAAAATATGATGACATGTAAAGAAATCGTGAAAAATCTTGATAACTATATAGTTGGACAAGAAAAAGCAAAAAGAGCGGTGGCAATTGCTCTTAGGAACAGATATAGAAGAAGCCAACTTTCAAAAGAAGAGAGAGATGAAATCACTCCCAAAAACATAATTTTGAAAGGACCAACAGGTGTTGGAAAGACAGAAATTGCAAGACGACTTGCAAAACTCGTCAATGCACCATTTGTTAAAGTTGAAGCAACAAAATACACTGAAGTGGGATATGTTGGTCGAGACGTTGAAAGCATGGTTCGTGACCTTGTTGAAGCGAGCGTGAGAATTGTTAGAAAAGAACAACTTGAGAAGACAAAAGAAAAAGCAATGAAAGTTGTTGACAAGAAAATCACTGATGTTTTATATCCACTTAAAAAAGCGAAAAAGTCAGAAGAAATAGATACAGAAATTTTTAAATCACAATTTTTTGAAGATTATAAAGCAGGAAAATTTGATAAAGACATCATTGAAATTGAAATAAAAGAAGAACCAAAATCAATCAATCTTATGGACGGAATTGGAGCGGAAATTAACATTGGCCAAATCATGGGTGGCATAATTAAAACTCCAAGAAAACTTAAGAAAATGACAGTGGAAAGAGCAAAAGAATTGCTTTTGGACGAAGAAAGTGAAAGACTGATAGACCCAGATAGTTTAAACAAAGAAGCAATTGAAAGAGCAGAACAAGAAGGAATTATCTTCATTGACGAAATTGACAAAATTGCAGCAAAGAACAATAATGGTCAAGATGTGTCGCGTGAAGGTGTTCAACGAGACATTTTGCCAATTGTTGAAGGAAGTGTTGTTAACACAAAATATGGGGTAATTCACACAGATTATATCCTATTTATTGCGGCAGGGGCGTTCCACATTTCGAGTGTGAGTGATTTAATTCCTGAATTGCAAGGTCGTTTCCCTGTTGTCGTTGAACTTGATAGTTTGGGGAAAGAAGATTTCAAAAAGATTTTAACAATCCCACAAAATGCAATAACAACTCAATACACAACACTATTAAAAACTGACAATGTTGAATTGAGTTTCACAGACGAAGCTATTGATGAAATTGCAGAACTTGCCGAAAGAGAAAATGAGACAAGTGAAAACATTGGTGCAAGAAGATTGCAGACAATCATGGAAGCATTGTTGGAAGACATTTCTTTCAATGCTAGTGATGAAAATCCAATGGTTAAAGTTGAAATTGACAAACCATTTGTTATGAAAACAATGGCAAATTTGATTGAAGAACATGACTACAGAAAATACATTATGTAAACCATTTTCAAGATTCACAATGATGCTGGACGCGGAACAAGAAAAAAAATTATTTTCAAAGCGCGTCCTAGTTTTTGGAGTGGGCGGAGTTGGTGGTTCTGTCGTTCACATGTTGGTGCGCTCTGGAATTTCTCACATAGGCATTGTTGATTTTGATAAGGTTGACATTACAAACATAAATCGTCAACTCGTTGCAACTTATAACAATAATGGCAAAATGAAAGTTGATGAGTTAAAATCTCAACTTTTGGAAATAAACCCAAATTTGGAAATAAAAACATATCCAATAAAACTTGATGAGCAAACAATTTCTGCAATCGATTTTGAAAACTATGATTATATTGTGGACTGCATTGACGACATTAAAGCGAAGAAATTATTAATTTTAACGGCGAATTCATTAAATTTACCTTTGCTCTGTGCTATGGGTGCGGGGAACAGATATAAAGGAATTCCTGAATTTGAAATTTCGGACATAACAAAAACGAGTTATGACCCTATTGCAAAAATATTGAGAAAATTTTGTTCGCAAGTTGGAATAAAACATCTTCAAGTTTGTTATACTAAGCAAAAACCGACAAAATTCGATTGCAAAACAATTGGAAGTGTGATATACTACACAATGAATATGTCAACAATCATGGTGGCAAAAATAATGAATGATTTGTTGGGTTAGGAGGAAATATGAACTCAGTCACAGAACTTGAATTTGACGAAATAATTAATAAAGATGATTTGACTATAATTGATTTTTCAGCAACTTGGTGCATGCCTTGCAGAATGTTAAAACCAATTCTTGAAAGAGTTGTTGAAAAATTTGACGATGTAAGTTTTTATAATCTTGACATTGATGATTGCGAAGATATTGCAAAGAGATATAGAATTTTTAGTGTTCCAACATTGGTCGCTTTCAAAAAAGGGAGAATGATTGACACTCTCGTTGGGCTTAATTCTTTTGACGATGTTGTAGATTTTGTGTCTCGTTGCAAGGACACACCAGTGGAAGAATAAATTAAAATAGAAAAAGTTTTGTCTTTTTCTTTTTTATTGCAAAAATTTAAATAATTTTGTTTTAAGAATTCGTTAAGAACAAAAAATGATTTTGTTCAAGATTAAGCTATTGACAAAATATGGTTTATGTGGTAAATTTAAGACGGAGAAAAAATTATGGAGAATGAAAAGATTTATTTGGACAACGCATCAACAACAAATTTAAGTGCTGAAGTGTTGAGTGCGATGATGCCAGTTTTGGCAAATGTAAATGGCAATCCTTCTTCAATTCACTCATTTGGACGAATTGCATCAAATTATGTTGACGAATCAAGAGACACAATTGCAAATGCAATAAACAGCAGTTCAAATGAAGTGTATTTCACTTCAAGCGGAAGTGAAGCAAATAGTTGGGCCATTGTTGGAATTGCATATGCAAACAGAAGTAAAGGAAATCATATCATAACAAGCAAAATTGAACACCCTTCAATTTTGAATGCTTGCAAATTTTTGGAGAAAAACGGCTTTGATGTGACATATCTTGATGTCGATAAAAATGGTTTTATCAATTTTGCTGAATTGCTTAGAGAAATGAAATCAACAACCATTTTGGTCTCAATTATGTCTGCAAACAATGAAATTGGAACAATCCAAAACATAAAAGCAATTTCGCAAACAGTGCATGAAAGAGGAGCAATCTTCCACACAGACGCTGTTCAATTATTTGGGCATATGGAAATTGATGTTCAAGACCTTGGAATCGACGCAATGACCATTTCTGCACATAAAATTTATGGACCAAAAGGTGTTGGCGCTTTGTATGTTTCAAACAAAGTTAAAATTGACCCTATCATATTTGGCGGAAATCAAGAAAGAAACAAACGTGGCGGAACAACAAATGTTGCTGGCGTGGTTGGACTTGCAAAAGCAACAGAAATCGCAATGCGTGATATGAAAGCAAACAACCAAAAAATTCGTGGACTTTCAGATTATTTCTTGTCAAAACTAACAGAAAGAGTTGACAACATCATCATTAACGCAAATGTAAAGCAAAAATTAAGAAACATCATTTCTATCACATTCATTGGAATCGACGGCGAAAGTTTGTCGACAAAATTGGATATGCAAGGTGTCGCAGTGTCAACAGGAAGTGCATGTTCAAGCAACAGTTTGACAGTTTCTCATGTAATAACTGCAATCGGACTTTCTAATGACGACGCAAGAGCAACAATCAGATTTAGTTTAGGCAAAAACAATTCATATGACGAAATTGATAAAGCAATTTCAATCATTGCTCACTCAGTCGATGAATTGAGAGCTTATTCTTCAACATATGGAATGAAAATAAGAAAGAGAAAGGGGGATAAGAATGTATAACGAATTGATTTTAAATGCATTCAACAATCCAAAAAATGCAGGAAGAATTTCCAAACCAGACGGAATTGCAGATAGATTTAATCAAGATAAGACAGCGAATGTTGAATTTTCTCTTAGAATTGAAAATGGCATTATAACCGATTGTAAATTCAGAGCACAAGCAAACCCTTATATCATTGCAGTATGTTCAACAATAACTGAAATGATGAAAGGTAAGATGGTTGACATGTTGTTAATCTCTTCTCAAGCAGTTAAAGAAGCATTGGACGACAACACAGAAAATGATATTGATTTCTGCATTGACTGCTTAAAAGACGCTGTTCAAGATTATAAAGAAAATTTGGAAAAGAACAACAAATAATCAACTTTCGACATATTTTTGCAAAAATTGTAAAAACTACAATTGGAGGGAAATATGAAGGAACTATTAATTGGTATGGGCATTGGCTTCATGGTTGGAGCAATTATGTGCAAAACCAACAAACCTTTTGCTGAAACTGTTGAAAAAAGTGTTGAAAAAGGAAAAGAGATTGTTGGGGACATCAAAGACGAAGTCCAAACTCAAGCAAGAAAACAAAAACAATAAAATTTAACTCCCACAATTTGGGAGTTTTTTATTATTTTTAATATAAAAATCGGTATTGACAAGTTGTTGTTTTGGTGTTAAAATCAAAACAAGAAATTGGAGATGTTATGGTATTTTATGGAAAAGAAAACAAATTAATTTTGCGTCTGGTTGACAAAAATGCTGAAAAAAGTGATGTAAAAAACGCAGAAGAAGAGATTTCAAAACGCTTGTTTGATGATATTATTGTTGAATTGAAAAAAGAATTTGATTATATTCCATCAAAAGAACTTGAAGTTATATTAAAGAAAAAAATTGAAAGGACAATATGCGAAAAAGTTTTGCCAAAAGAGTTGTCATATTCTAAATTGAGAAATTCAATACAAAGAAAAGTGACAATGATCTGCAAGTGTTATTTTGAAACCAAAGAAAATCCAAAAATAACGTTTACAGATGAAGAAAAAGATTTATATGAAGATTATCGTTTAAATAGTTCAGAAGAATCAAAAGAAAAGTTAAAAGAATACACAAAACATATCATTTTTGAAAAATTGAGATATTCAATTAATTTAAACGATTTGTCTTTAAGCAAGCAAAACCAACTATATGATTTAGCATTTGATTATTCTTCAAGGAAAAATTTACCAGATACATACGCTAGATTTATCAATAAAATGAAGAGAAAATTTTTAACAAATTACAACATTGAATTTGGGATTAAAAAAAGCAAAATTTATGATGAATTCTCTTCTGAAAATTATCAAAATTTCTTAAATGGAGATGAAAATCGCGTCCTTTTGGTTGGACAAAATTTATACAATCAAATAATTGGAGAATTAAAAGAAGAATTTAAACAAATTGATGAATTTGACATTGAAGAAATTTTAAGAGAAAAAATTAGAAGATTTTTAAACAACAAAAATTTAATCAACACAACTTTTGATAGTTTTGCAAAAGCAAAAAATGTAATAAAAGCTTATTGCCGAAGACAATTAAAAGACAAAAAAGAAATTGGTGTAGAACCTTTGTATTTGGCGCATAATATGATTGCAAATGAAGAGACAGATCCTGTTGCTTTATATGACAAAAAGGAAATCAAAGAGGTTGTGGGTCGAGCTTTAAATAATTTGACAAGTCATGAAAAGTTTGCTGTAATAAATTATTTTGGATTGAATGGAGAAAATCAATGTACATTTAGAGAAATTGCTGAGCAACTTGATTTATCAGTCACACGCATTGGTCAAATTTTATCGTCTGCCATGACAAAATTAAGAAATTCATCATTCAACAAAGAATTAAAACAATTTGTAGAAGAATATAACAGTTAACATTCCAAATAAATAAAAAATATATTTAAAAAATTATAAAAGGGCATTAATTGCCTTTTTTTATTTACTTTTGAAAAGAAATTTGATATCATAAAAATATGAAGGCAATGGGAATTGATTTTGGTTTGGCAAGAATTGGTTTGTCTCTATCTGATGACACAAAATTCTTGGCAAGCCCGTTTGAGACATATAAAAGAAAGGACGAAAACTCTGACATCGAACACATTTTAAAAATCGTGCAAGACAATAACGTTGACGAAATTGTTTGTGGGATTCCGTTTAATATGCAAGGAGAGGAACAAGAAATTGCAAAAAAAACACGAGAATTTATGCAAAAACTAACCAAAAACTTGCAAATTGATGTTGAATTTGTTGATGAAAGACTTTCTTCTGTGGTGGCAGATGAAATGCTCAAAAACACAGAAAAAGATTGGAAAAAAAGAAAAGAAAAATTAGATGCCGTTGCTGCTTCAGTGATTTTGCAAGATTATTTAGATGAAAGGAGATAAAAATGAAAGAAAAATTTTCAATAAACAATCCAATTAAACAAATTTTGGACGAAGAAAACTATGACAACATTATTTTGTTAGACGCTCAAAACAAACCAATTGAATTTGAACAAGTGGCAGTTATTCCGCTTGAAGACGACTCATTATTTGCGATTTTAATTCCAGTCACACCAATGCAAGGAGTTGAAGAGGGTGAAGCGGTTCTTTTCCAAATTGATGAAGAAAAAAACGACATTCAAGTTTGCAATGACGAACAAACAATCGAAAAAGTTTATGAAATTTATGAAAAACTTTTAAAAGAAAATGAAGAAAATGGGAAAGAAGGTAAATAATTAAAAAATATTGTTGACAAAAACAACAAATTTTGTTAGTATTAATCAGTTCAATGAATAAGCACCAGTCATGATTGCCAAACTGTTGCCCATTTGGGTTTGCTGGCAAAAAGAGTGATTGGGAAGGACAAAACAGGAGGAAAAAATATGTCAGTAATTTCAATGAAACAATTATTAGAAGCAGGTTGCCACTTTGGTCACCAAACAAGAAAGTGGAACCCAAAAATGAAGAAGTATATCTTCACAGATAGAAATGATATCCACATTTTAAATCTTGAAGACACTTCAAAACAAATTGATAAAGCATACGTGTTTATCAAAGAAAAAGTTCTCGCAGGAGCAAACGTTTTGTTTATCGGAACAAAGAAACAAGCTTCTGAAACAGTAAAACAAGAAGCTGAAAGAAGCAACATGTTTTATGTAAATTCTCGTTGGTTGGGTGGAACATTAACCAACTTCACAACAATCAGAAAAAGAATTGAAAGAATGAACAAATTAAACAATATGGAAGCATTGGGTGATTTCGACCTTCTTCCAAAGAAAGAAGTCATCAAACTTAAAGCAGAACGCGACAAATTGGCAGCAAATTTGACAGGAATTAAGGATATGACTGCAATTCCAGGGCTTATAATCTTGGTTGACCCACACATGGAACACATTGCTGTTAAAGAAGCAAAGAAACTTGGCATTCCAACAGTTGGTATTGTTGACACAAACAGCGACCCAGAGGATGTTGACGTTTGCATTCCAGCAAATGACGATGCAATTGGTTCAGTAAAACTCATTCTCAGTGCTTTGACTGATGCAATTTTGGAAGCAAAAAATGGAGTTGTCCTTCACGATTTGAATGCCGAAGATGAAGAAGTATCAATGGAAGCTATGGTGACTGGAGAAATCGTTAAAGACGAAGACAAACCAGAAGAAAAACCAGCAAAGAAAAAAGTTGTAAAAAAAGCAAAAGAAAACAATGAACAACCAGTTCAAGAATAATTTTTAGGGGGATTTATGGAAATTAAAGCAAAAGACGTTGCAAGTCTTAGAGATATGACTGGCGCAGGAATGATGGATTGCAAAAGAGCGTTAATCGAAGCTGAAGGCAACATGGACAAAGCGGCAGAAATTTTGAGAGAAAAAGGAATTGCAAAAGCAGCCAAAAAAGCAAGCAGAATTGCTGCAGAAGGCTTGGTTGGAGCATACATTGAAGGGAAAATTGGTGCGCTTGTTGAAATCAACTGCGAATCAGATTTCGTTTCAAAGGGAGACAAATTCCATGCGATAGTTAATTCAATTGCAAAAGTTATTGTTGAACAAAAACCAGCAACAATTGAAGAATTAAACAATTGCACAATTGATGGAACAACAGTTTCAGCATACATTGCAGACCAAACATATGTTATTGGAGAAAAAATCTCAATTCGTAGATTTGAACTTTTTGAAACAGAAGGAAAAATTGAATCATACATTCACATGGGCGGAAAAGTTGGCGTTATGATTGACGCTTGTCCATTTAATGAAGGTGAAGATGTTTTGCATGATGTTGCTCTTCAAATTGCAGCAGCAAAACCTTCATATATCAATGAAAGTGAAGTTCCTGCAGAAGTTTTGGAAAAAGAAAAAGAAATTTTGCTTGCACAACTTCAAAACGACGAAAAGAATGCTAACAAACCAAAAGAAATCCTTGAAAAAATCGTTCTTGGGAAAATTGGCAAATTCTACACAGAAAATTGCCTTATGGACCAATTGTTTGTTAAAGACGATTCAATGACAATCAAACAACTCATCGGAAATAAATTTGGAATTAAAAGATTTGTTCGTTGGGAAATGGGTGAAGGTCTCGAAAAGAGAAATGACGATTTTGCCGCAGAAGTTGCTGCACAATCAAAGATGAACTAATCACTTAAACAATGTTTATTAAAAATAGCAAGATAATCACTTGCTATTTTTTTAAAAATTGTATAAAATTTAATCATAGGATTGAAGTGAAATGTTTTTTTGCATTTTACATAAATATTAAAGGAGAATTATGTTAAACGAAAACACAGAAATGGCAATGATGGAATTTGAAGAAAATTTGGAAAAACAATATAATCACATGCTTGATGAATATATGATGATAAGAGTTGGACGTGCAAATCCAAGGATTATTGAAAACATCAAGGTGGATTATTATGGAACATACACTCCAATTCAACAAACTAGCAACATCACAGTTCAAGATGCTAGAATGTTGGTTGTCTCTCCATATGATGTAAGCACATTGAGAAATATAAAAGCAGGAATCGAAGCAGCAAATCTTGGCGTGTCAGTTAGCGATGACGGAAGAATAATCCGAGTAAATTTCCCAATGTTAACAGAAGAAAGAAGAAGAGAATATTCTAAAGACGCAAAAAGAGTTTTGGAAGAAACAAAAATCCAAATGAGAAACTATAGAAGAGATTGTTTGGATGTTTATAAATCAATGAAGAAAAATGGAGAAATCAGCGAAGACGAATATTCTTCATTGGAAGAAGACGTGCAAAAGAAACTTGACTCATACACAGCAAAAGCAGATGTTTCTTGTGAAAAGAAAATTGCAGAAATCATGGAGGTTTAATTTTGAAACTGGAACAACTAAAAAATAATCCAAAACTTCCAAAACATATTGCATTTATTATAGACGGAAACGGCAGATGGGCAAAAAAGCGCGGACTTCCAAGAAGCGCTGGACACAATGTTGGTGCAGATAATGTTATTAAACATATTGAAAATGTGATGACTCTTGGAATTCCAAATGTATCTTTTTATTGTTTTTCATGTGAAAATTGGAACAGGCCAAAAGAAGAAGTCGATTTTTTGATGAAAAAATTTGATGAGATGCTAGATGATTATAGAGAAAAATATTCAGATAAAGATGTAAGGATTATCATATCTGGAGACATGTCTGATGAGCGACTTCCTAAAAGCGTGAGAGAGAAAGCCGAGAAAATCATGGAAGACACAAAAAATAAAAGTGGTTTAATTTTAAATATGTGCATAAATTATGGTGGAAGACAAGAAATATTGCAAGCAGTTAATAAACTGATTGAAAACAATGAACACGACATTGATGAAAAAAAATTGTCAAGCATGCTTTACACAAAAGATATGCTTCCACTTGATTTTGTCATTCGCACTTCGGGAGAGATAAGAACCAGCAATTTCATGCCATGGCAATCTACATATAGCGAATGGTATTTCCCAAAAGTAAATTGGCCAGCATTTTCAAAAAATGATTTAATTAAAGCAATAAAAATTTACATGAAAAGAAATAGAAGATTTGGAGAGATAAAAGGATAAATGAAACAAAGAATCATAACAGGAACAATCATTGCAATAATCACTGCTTTGGCAATTGCTTCAAAACTTTTGCCACTTACAATTGGTGACTATATTTTTGATGTCTTTGTTATTGCTATTATGTTTGTTTCAGGTCTTGAAATCAGCGACATTTTTTCAAAATCAGGGAAAAATAACTATAAAATAGCAATATCAATATATTGTGTAGTTAATTATGTTATAACACTTTTTACGGTAAAAAAATTTAATCTTCCAATGATTTTATTGTTCCAAATTTTTGGATTAATTCTATATTTTTTTATCATTTGGATTGTTTCACTTTTAATGGAAAAGAAAGAGAAAAAAAATTGTCTTGATTTGGCAAAAAATTCAATATTATGTTGTTTTTATCCAATTTTCTTGTTGGGTTTAATGATTAATATTAATCACATCGATATTATTGCCGGCACAAAATATTTTTCGTTGATTATTATTTTAATGGTGTTTGCTGTGACAATGCTCACTGACACATTTGCATTTTTTGTTGGAATCACTTTTAAAGGACCAAAACTTGCGCCAACAATTAGTCCTAAAAAAACTATAAGTGGAAGTATTGGCGGTTTGATTGGCGGAATTTGTGGAGCATTGCTTGTTTATGCACTTGCAAAAAATATTTCAACTCTTTCAATTGGATTGGAAATGTACAATTTAAACATTTGGAAATTTGTTTTGCTTGGATTGGCTGGGTCACTAGTCGGACAATGCGGAGATTTGTTTGAGAGTAAAATTAAGCGACAAGCAGGAGTGAAGGATAGCGGAACAATTTTCCCAGGTCATGGTGGCATGCTAGATAGAGTCGATGCAATGACTTTTGTTGTGACATTTATGTTTATTGCCTTGGTTGTGATTTTGGCATAAAATGTTATAAAATTGATTAACAGGAACTATAATTAAACATGACAAATATTTTAAGCGTATCTTCAAATCTTGCATATGTTGGCTACATTTGTGTTGCCATTTTGATTTTGCTTTTGATGGTGACAATACATGAATTTGGTCATTACATTGCAGGAAAAATGCTAAAATTTAAAATAAATGAATTTGCGGTGGGGTTTGGACCAAAGTTAATTCAAAAAACCAAGAAAAATGGAGAAAAATTCACTTTAAGATTAATTCCGTTGGGTGGATATTGTGCATTTGAAGGCGAAAATGAGGACGGAACAGAAAAACCAGAATCATTCAATAATCAAAAACCTTGGAAAAGGTTGATTGTATTATTTTTCGGTGCTTTCTTTAATTTTTTAAGTGCAATAATATTCTCGTTTATATTTTTGCTCGTTGCTTATAAATTTACATTTTGGAACGCACTCATAAAATGTATACCATTCACTTTGGACATGGCATGGCAAATATTGGTTGTTCTTGGTCAACTTTTGACAGGAAAGTTGTCAATTAAAGCGCTTGGCGGTCCTGTGACCACGATTGGCACAATTGCATCATACACTCAAACAAATTGGTTGTATTTGCTGTTGTTTTTGCCATTTATATCTGTCAATTTGGCGGTTTTCAATTTACTGCCAATTCCAGCACTTGACGGCTTCCAAATGATTTTTGTGTTGATTGAATGGATTAGAAAAAAACCAGTCAAAAGGTCGGTTGTTAACACAATAAATAATGTCGGCTTAATCGTGCTTTTGTGCTTCGTTGTATTGGTCGACATCCTTCAGTTTACATTGTGAGTAAATTCAAAAAATGAAATTAAAGCCAAAATTCAACAAAGATTGACATGGTTGGCTTTTTTTGTTATAATCAGCAATATGAACGAGACAATTGATATTCTAGATAAGTTGTATGAAGGACTAAAATTTAGAGATGCAGTATATAGCGAAAAAACAAATAAGTGTACTGCAAATTTTTTGTATAATCCAGAATTTTTTAAGCCAAACGAAGAAAACAAGAATTTTTTGATTGAAAAATTAAATAAAATTGTTGGAGATTATGTTGATTATGAAATAAACTATATTTCATGTCCGCTTGATAAACGTGCCATTGCAAATTACACATACACAACAATTGTAAACAATTTTCCAGCACTTTCAAAAAACTTTACATACGATGATGTTTCGGTGTCTATTAATGGGATTAAAGTTGAACTAGATTTGAAATTGTCGCCAACAAATTATGATTATGCAGTCGGTTTAAATCGTGAGCAATTGGTGGCAGATAAATTGAAAGATAGTTTTCTTGCGGATTTCGTAGTTAAATTCATAAAAAAAGAAGATGAAATCGAAGCAATTGAAGATGCGATAAAAAACAACGTTGAACTCATGTCAAGCATAAAAGAAGCTGAAGAAAAGACTGTTTTTGTTCTTGAAAATGTCACGAACATTTTTGGAAAAACTGAAGCAAGTTTGGCAATCGATTTTTCAAAAATTACTTCGCCAGTTGAAAATGTTATTATTTGCGGGGAAGTTAGTTCTGCACAAAAAAAATCGTATAAAAGGCAACAAACCAAAAACGGAGAAACAATTGAAATTGAAAAGCATTTCATTAATTTTTCAATAAAAAATAAAGGAAAAGTGATGTATTGTTCATATTTCCCAAAGCAGGCAGAAGAGTCAAAGTTGGACTTGATTGAACCAGGATTGAAAATTTGCACGTTAGGTTCATTTAGAGAATTTAATTCAAAACTCAATTTTACATGCCAAACTGTTGCAAGGTGTGAGTTTAAAAAGGAAGAAATAAAATCAAATTTAAAGCATGTAAACGAAAATTATCACACTGTATTTCCTCAAAAATATATAGACTATGAACAAAGCGGACTTTTTGACGAAGAGATTAAAGATGTTCCGGGAGTTTATGTGGTTTTTGACTTGGAGACAACAGGTCTAGAAGCATCGAAGGATGAGATAATTGAATTTGGTGCTTGCAAAATTGTCCATGGAAGGATTGATGAGACGTTTTCAAGTTTTGTAAAACCAAGCAAACATATTCCAAAAGAAATAACAACTTTAACTGGAATCACTGACGATATGGTCAAAGATGCTCCAACAATAAATTATGTAATGCCAGATTTTTATAAATTTTGTGATGGTGCAACTTTGGTAGGTCACAACGTCGCATTTGACCTTGGTTTTGTCAAAGTGGCCGGGAAAAAACTTTCTTATGATTTCAGTCACCAAACCATGGATACAATGGAAATGGCAAGAACAAAATTGCCGGGATTAAAAAATTATAAACTCGGAACTGTTGTTGACACATTGGGTGTTGTGTTGGACAACGCACACAGGGCAATAAACGACGCAACAGCAACGGCAAAAGTTTTTTTGAAATTATTGTAAAAACTATTGATAAAAATTTTTTAGTATGTTATAATACACTTGATTTCTAGGAGTGGCCCGATGCCACTCCTAAATTACTTTTTAAGGAGAGATATGAAAGTCGGAAATTTGGTTTATGATGCAATAAAGCCTTTATTTAAGGGTGACATCCAACTTTTGGAAGTTGAATATGTCAAAAAAAATGATGGAATGCACCTTTGTGTGTACATTGACAAAAAAGATGGAGTTAAAATTGACGATTGTGTTGCTGTTAATAATATGATTGAATCAACAATCGACGATTTAAATCCAACAAACGATGAACCATACTTTTTAGATGTGTCATCATATGGACTAGACAAACCACTTAAATATGATTGGCAATTTAAAAAATATGAAAATCAAAAGGTAAATGTAAAATTATATAAAAAAATCAATGGCAAAAAGGATTTTGTTGCAACTTTAAAATCAAAAGACGAAAATTCAGTTGTGTTTGCTCTTGATGACGAAAATATAACAATAAACCTTGCCGACATTGCATATATTACACCATACATTGAGTTTTAAGGAGAAAGAGATGATTAATAAAGATTTTTTTGAAGCATTAAAAGATTTAGAAGCAGAAAAAGGGATAAGTGAAGAAGTTTTCATTCAAGCACTAGAACAAGCATTGACAGCAGCTTATAAAAAGAATTCTGGCATGGCAAAAAATGCGCAAGTTAAATTGTTGCCAGAAAAGAACACAATAAAAGTTTATTCTTATCGCACAATTGTGGAAAATGTTGAAGACGAAGAAAAAGAAATTTCTCTTGAAGATGCTCGTCAAATCAAGCACGCATACAAAATTGGCGACCAAGTTATGCAAGAAGAAAGCACAAAAGACTTCAACAGAATTGCAGTGCAAACAGCAAAACAAGTTATAACTCAAAAAATTAAAGAAATTGAAAAACAATCAATTTACAAAGACATCGCAGACAAAGAAGGGAAAATTGTTGTTGCAAACGTAAAAAGAATTGATGCAGACAATGTTTATCTTGAAATTGGCGGAACAACACTTGAAGGGTTGCTCACAAAGCGCGATATGTTGCCAACTGATAATTTTAAGCCAGGTGACAGAGTAAAAGTGTATGTTCGTCACATTAGAGATGATTTCAGAGGTGCAGTTGTTCAAGTTTCAAGAGTTCATCCAAACTTTGTAAAAATGCTTTTGGAAATGGAAGTTCCAGAATTAAACAATGGCGAAGTTTCAATCGTAGGAATTGTGAGAGAAGCAGGATTAAGAACAAAAATTGCTGTGACAACAAATGTTGCAAATCTTGACGCGGTTGGAGCATGCATAGGAAACAAAGGTTCAAGAATTAATGCAGTTATCAACGAATTGAACGGAGAAAAAATCGACATCATCAATTACAGCGAAAATCCAGCGGACTACATTGTTGCAGCATTGAGTCCAGCAGAAGTTAGCGAAATAACAGTTGACACAGTGGCTGGCGTTGCAAATGTGCTTGTTCCAGAAAACAAACTTTCACTTGCAATCGGAAAGGGTGGACACAATGTTAGACTTGCAGCAAAATTGACCGGTTTTAAAATTGACGTAAAACCAGCAGTTCATGCTGAACCGGCAAAATCAAATGATGTTGTTAGCACATCAAGTGCAAATATCATTTTGGACGATGATTTCTTCGATGATATTGATGAATAGGAGAAAAAATGTCTCAAAAATTCGAGAGAAGATGTGTGTCTTGCAGACAAATAAAAGCTCAAAATGAAATGATAAGAGTTGCTAAAATCGGCGACGATTATGTTTTGGACTTAAAATTTAAACTTGGTGGCAGAGGTGCATATGTTTGTAAAGACAAAGACTGTATTCAAAACACAATTAAAAAGAGATGTTTAAATAAATCATTCAAAGCGAATGTTGATTCGCAAATATATGAACAGTTGGGAGAATATGGACAAAATAATTAGTTATCTTGGATTTGCAAACAAGTCAAACAATTTGATTGTTGGACAAACTCCAATAAAGCGAACGAAGAAAAGGTTGTATTTAATTCTTGTGAGTGATTCAGCAAGCGAAAATCTTAAAAATATGGCAAAAAATGTGGCATTGAGACACAATTGTGATGTCATAATTTCAAAAGTTGAACTGCAAACTCTGACAAACATAAAAGACGTGAAAATTGTTGGATTAACAGATGAGAATTTAAGCAAAGCAATAATAGAGAATAAGGAGAAAATAAATATTGGCTAACGAAATTAAAAATCAAGAATTTAACAAATCAATTAAGCAACTTCAAGCAATGGTTAAAGATAAAATGCTTGTAAATCTTGCTGAGAAATATTTCAATTTAAAAGTTGAAATGAACAATTTCGCAAGAGCGATGAAAGAAAAAGAAAATTCATTGCTTCTACAAGACACAAAAACAAAAGAAATTAAAGAAGAAATTCCATCTTCTCAAATTTCGCAACCAAAAGAAGCGCCAATTGAGACTCCAAAAATTGAACAAACAGACTATTCGCAAAAGAGTGAAAATGTTGTAAATGCCGACAAATCAAACATGTCAAAACCTCAACAACAAGCAAATGTTCAACCAAAATTTGACAAGGGACAGAACAGAAATTCTAATGACAGAAGACCATTCAACTCTCAAAATGCAAACAGACCTTTTAATTCTCAGTATCAACAAAATGGAGTTCGAAGACCTTTTAGTCCAAATCAAAGACCAAATCAAAATGGACAGACCAGGCCATTTAATCCAAATTTCAGGCAAAATCAAACGACAAAACCAGGGCAGAGACCACCATTTAATAAAGATGGCATGAACAAACGCCCATCAATAAATTATGCTCAACCAATCATAACAACAACACCAACTCGTAATTTTGGAAACAAAAAGAAAGAGAATGAAAGATTTGAAGAGAAAAAACAATACAACAAACGAGACCTTTTGAAACGCGGAATGATTGAAGATGGCGATGAAGACAGAATGATTTTAAGAAAGGTCAGAACCAAGAAAAAAGAAACCACTGAACATGTTGAACAAAAAATTCAAGGTCCAGCTGTTATCACAACTGACAACATAACAATAAAACTTTTGTCAGAAGTCAGCGGAAAACCTGTCAGCGAAATCATTAAAAAGTTTATGTTGTTGGGCATGATGGTGACAATAAACTCACAAATTGATTTCCAAACAGCAGAACTTGTTATGTCAGACATGGGCATTGAACTTATTCAAAAATTGGATAAAACAAGTGAAGAAAAACTTGAAGACCTTCAAAAATCAATTAAATCTTATGACGACGCAGATGCTGTTGTTCGTCCACCAATTGTCACAGTTATGGGTCACGTTGACCATGGTAAAACAAGTCTTTTGGACTATATTAGAAAAACAAAAGTGACAGCAGGTGAAGCAGGTGGAATAACGCAAGCAATCGGTGCATATCGTGTCAAAGTTCAAGATAAATACATCACATTTATTGACACTCCAGGTCACGAAGCATTCACTGCGATGAGAGCGCGTGGTGCGTCAGTCACAGATATCGCAATTTTGATTGTTGCAGCAGATGATGGAATAATGCCACAAACTGTAGAAGCAATAAATCATATAAAATCAGCAAACATTCCAATGATTGTTGCAATAAACAAAATGGACAAGCCACAAGCCGACCCGGACAGAATCATGCAACAACTTGCTGAACATAATGTCCTTCCAGAAGCGTGGGGCGGAGACGCAATCATTTGCAAAATTTCAGCTCACACTGGTGAAGGGATAGACAAACTCCTTGAAACAATCTTGTTGGTTGCAGATGTTCAAGGTTTGAAAGCAAATCCAAAAATTCCAGCAATGGGAACAATTCTTGAATCAAAACTTGAAAAAGGCAGAGGACCAATTGCATCACTTATTATAAGAGATGGTTCACTTCATATCGGTGACACGATTATTTCAGGACTGAGCATATGTAAAGTTAAGGCGATGGTCGATGAAAACAACAAATCGGTCAAAGTTGCAACACCTTCAATGCCAGTCACCGTTCTTGGATTTAACGAAGTTCCAGTTGCGGGCGAGACATTCACAGTTGTAGATGACAAATTGTCAAAACAAATTGTTGAAGAAAGGAAAATCAAGCAAAAAGAAGAACTTTCAAAAGGAAGCGGTGCAAATTCTCTTGAAGAATTGTTAAAGAAAACAAGCGAAAAAGACATGAAGATTTTAAATATAGTTTTAAAAACAGATGTTCATGGTTCGCTTGAAGCAATTAAATCTTCAATAATGAAAATCCAAAATGATGAAGTTAAAATTAACATTATCCATAGTGGTGTAGGTTCAATAAGTGAAAGCGATTTGATTTTGGCAAATGCAAGCAATGCAATGTTAATTGCATTTAATATCGGTCAAGATAGCAAAGTAAAAACTCTTGCAGAAAGAATGAAAATTAAAATTTATTCATACAAGATTATTTATGAATTGCTAGACGAAATTGAACGCGTTTTGAAAGGTATGAAAGAACCAAAATATGAAGAAGTATATCTCGGAAAAGCAAATGTAATGATGGTGTTCAAACTTTCTAATGCAGGAATTGTTGCAGGTTCAATGGTTATGGACGGAAAAATTGTTCGTGGTGAGCACGCAAAGATATATAGAAATGGTGAAATTATTGCCAACACAGAAATCAAATCACTTAAAATTGTTAAAGATGATGTAAAAGAAGCAGGAAAAGATAGAGAATGCGGAATCAAAACAACATTTGATGACGTTGCAGTCGGCGATGTGATTGAGTGTTATACTCTTAAAAGGATTGATGAATAATGAAGAGTGTTAGAATAGAAAGAATTAACAGCGAACTTCAAAAAGCAATATCTCACATCATTGACCAAGAAATTCGCGACCCACAAATAGACGCAATAATTAGTGTATGTAGCGTTGAAACAACACCAGATTTGTCATATGCAAGAGTCTATATTACATCAATTGGAAACACACCAAAAGAGGAAGTCCTAAACAGAATTAAAGGTGCGGCAGGATTTATCAGAGGAAGAGTTTCAAAAATGGTCAATTTGAGAATAACTCCAAGACTTGAATTTATTTATGACACCAGCGAGGAGTATTCACAAAACATTGAAAACATTTTGAAAAACATAAAATACACAACTGAACCGGAAGAAGATGATGAAAAATAAAGGCATTGTGGCAATAAATAAGCCTGCAAACTGGACAAGTTTTGATGTCGTTAATAAAATCAAACACATTCTCTATCCGCAAAAAGTTGGTCATCTTGGAACTCTTGACCCAATGGCAACAGGCGTTTTGCTGGTGACGATTGGGAAAGCAACAAAATTGTTTGATTTAATGCAAGAAAAGACCAAAACATATGTCGCAGAATTTGAATTTGGTTATGAGACTGACACTTTGGATTCCACTGGTAAAGTGATTAACAAAAAAGAAAATGAATATATTGACAAATTGAATTTAATAAAAGCAATTCAAACTCAAATTGGAGAGATTGAACAAATTCCACCAAAATATAGTGCAAAGTCCATAAACGGGAAAAGAGCATATGATTTGGCAAGAAAAGATGTTGAGTTTGAATTGAAATCTAAGAAAGTGAGCGTTTATCAAATTGATTTAATCAGTTTTGACGGAATAAAATGTAAACTTAAAATACAATGCGGAAGCGGAACATACATTCGAGCAATAGGAAGAGACATTGCAAAAGAATTAAACACTTTTGCAACAATGACTAGTTTAGTTAGAACAAATGTTGACAAGTTTTCGCTTGAAAGTTGCCAAAATATTCAGGATTTAACTGTTGAAAACATTAAAATATATGATATAAATGAAGTGTTAAACTACCCAATTATGCATTTGGAAAAATTAGAATTAACCAAAATATTGAATGGACAAGTTATTGAAACTGAAAAAAATGATGGCAATTATGTGTTAAATGATGGAGATAACACGCTGGCAATTGTAAAAGTTGATAAAAATTTTGCAAAAATGTCGATTTTTTTAGGTTAGGTAGTTGGATATATTAAAAAAATATGGTATAATAAAAAGGATTAATAGGAGAAATTTATGATAACAGCAGGAGACATTAGAAAAGGAGTTATTTTTGATGATGGGACATCAACTGACCCTAAAAAACCAAGTTTATATTTGGTTGTTGATTTCCAACACGTAAAACCAGGAAAGGGAGCCGCTTTTGTTAGAACAACATTGAAAAATGTAATTTCTGGCAAAGTTCTTGAAAGAACTTACAATCCATCAGAAAAAATCAACGATATCACAATTGAAAGAAAAGAGATGATGTATCTTTATAACGAAGGTGGATTGTATTATTTCATGGATAATGAAACATATGACCAAATCCCATTTAACTATGACAGCGTTAAAGATGCATTGAATTTCGTTGTTGAAAACACAAATTGCCAAGTTCAATTTTACAACGGACAACCAATCAATGTTGAACCACCAATTTTTGTTGAATTGACAATAACAAAAACAGAACCAGGTGTTAGAGGAGACACAGTAAAAACTGGCGGAAAACCAGCAACTCTTGAAACAGGTTATGTAATTCAAGTTCCATTGTTTGTAAATGAAGGCGACAGAGTGCGTGTTGACACAAGAACTGGCGAATATATGGAAAGATTATAAAATTTAATTAATCAAATTTAAAGTCGAAAAATCAATACTATTGTTGTATTGGTTTTTTTCTTGCATTTTTTTTACACATAAAAAATAACTTTATGTATGTTAAAAGAATATTTAGACGAAGGAATATATTCAGCAATTATTTCAAGTTTCAATTTTTTTGATATAACCGAAATTCGTTTGAGAGCAAACGAAAAAGTTATTGTAGTTGTAAAAACAAAAAAATATCATTTAAAAGATAAACTTGGACATTTTGTTTATGCAAGCAAACAAATTATTGAAGAATTTATCAAGAAGGCAAGCAAAAATTCACTTTATGCTTATAATGAGTCAATAAAAAGAGGATATATAACTCTTCCAAAAGGAATAAGAGTTGGTTTGGCGGGAGAAGTTGTTGAAGAAAACGGACAAGTTGTGACAATAAAAAATTTTTCATCAATAAACATAAGAATTCCGCACCTAGTTCGAAATTGTAGTTTGAAAGTGTTTGATTATATCTATGACGGCAATGTGCATAACACTCTGATAATTTCTCCACCAGGAGCAGGAAAAACTACTTTTATAAGAGATTTAATCATGCAATTTTCATCAAGAGAAATTCCCAAAAATATTTTAGTTGTTGATGAACGAAATGAAATTTGTTCTTCTCAAAATGGCGAAATGGAAATTGAACTGAGTGAATTTTGTGACGTTATTACAAATTCGAGCAAGAAATACGCTTTTTCATGTGGGATAAGAAGTTTAAGTCCAGACATTATTGTGACTGATGAAATTGATTTATCTAATGACATGGATTCAATAATAGAGTCTATAAATTGTGGTGTAAATGTGATAGCTACCATACATGCTGACAATATGGAACAATTAAAAAAGAAAAAAGGATTTTTAGAGATAATTGAAAATAAGTATTTTTCAAGGTTTATTATATTATCTAAAAGCGAAGGTCCTGGGACAATTGAATATGTTTATAACGAAAAACTCACTCCGATATATATAAGGAGTTAAAATGAAAATCATTTTAATTTTTGTACTATTAACAGTTGTTATGATAGTTGCGTTTAAGGTGTCATCGTTTATTAAGGACAAGTATAATTTTTATGTCCATTTAAAAGAGTTTTTGAATGAATTTAAATTGAATTTGTCATTTAAGCGAGAGAAAATAACAGATTTTTTAACAAAGCGACAATATTCAAAATCTTTTGATGTATTCATCAATTCATATAAAGAATATTTAAAATCTGGAGAATTAAATTTGAGTGATTTAATTTATCTTGATGATGACGAAAAAGAACAATTAAAAGCAATCACGACAAGTATTGGAAGGTTGGACACTCAAAGCGAGTTGGCGCAAATTGAAGAGTTTATTGCTCAGATTAATATGAAACTTCAAACTTCAGAAAAAGAAAAAAATAAACTATGTCCTTTAATCTTGAAACTGTCATTTTTGAGCGCAATTTCAGTCATAATTATTTTGATTTAGGAGGAAGAATGGAAATAATTTTTAAACTTGCTGGCATTGGATTCGTGACGGCAATTGTCAACCAAATTTTGAAATATTGCGGAAAAGAAGAAATTGCAACAATAACAACACTTGCAGGTCTTGTTGTGTGTTTGCTCATGGTTGTTGGACTTGTTCAAGATTTGTTTGAGACAGTGAAAAATTTGTTTGTGTTATAGAAAGTTATGCAAGAAATCATAAAATTAATTTCAATTGCACTAATAACAGTTGTGTCTTATGTGATACTTAAGCAGGTTAAACCAGAACTTGCACTTTTTGTCACTCTTGCGGGAAGCATCATTATCGTCATTATAGCGATGACATCTCTTGGACAAATTATACAAACTTTTCGCGGAATTTTTTCAAAAACAGGGATTGACGGAACACTTTTGTCTCCATTAATTAAAATTATTGCCATTGGATATATCGCTGAATTTGGAGCAAGTATTTGCGTTGACGCTGGGGCATCAAGTATTGCAGATAAAGTTTTGTTTGGAGCAAAAATTGTAATTCTTGTCTTATCATTGCCGATTATTTCAAGCGTGGTGGATATGGTGGTGTCAATATTATGAAAAAACAGAAGCAATTAAATCAGAAAATAGCGTTTCTTTTGGTCGTAATGTTGTCTTTAATGGTTTTAATTTCGCCACTTGAAACTTATTGCGTGACGGCAGAACCTTCTACACAAATAGAAGAGAACTTGGATAAAACAATAATAGAAGAATTAAATGAAATTGATTTTTCAGAACTAAATCTTGTGGTTAAAGAATTTGACAGCAAAAAGACCAATTTATTTTCCATTTCAAATATCAAGAAAAAAGTTTATGAAATAATATCTGGAAGTGCGGTTGTTGATTATTCAGATTTTTTTGCTTTCATATTTTCAAATTTAATCGAGATGATTGTAAAATATTTGCCAATGCTTTCAATTATAATTGGAATTGGTGTAATAACAAATCTCTTGAATGGGTTAAAAGGGAAATTTAATGAAAAATCAACTGGAAATCTCATTCAAACTGTTGGGTTTTTGACAGCAGTTGTCCTTGTGATTGGAATAATATCCTCGTTGACTGACTCAACGGGCAACACAATTTCAAGCATGGTCAATCAAATGAATTGTCTGTTCCCAATTATGTTGACATTAATGGCAAGTGTTGGCGCAAATGCAAGTGTAAGTGCGTTTCAACCAATTGTGGCAATATTGTCAACATATATAGCGGATATTTTTAATTATTTTATTGTTCCGCTTTTTACTTTAAGTTTTGTATTTTCAATTTTATCAAACATTTCAGATAACGTAAAATTGGACAAATTTTCTTCGTTCATTAGCGGTGTTTTTAAATGGTCAATTGGACTTATATTCATGTTATTCTTCGCAATTTTTAGCATACAAGGGATAACTATGGGCAGTTTTGATAGTTTAAGCATACGAACAACAAAATACACAATTAGAAGTTATGTGCCAGTGATGGGTGGATATCTTTCAGATGGCATGGATATAATTTTATCTAGCACAATTTTGATAAAAAATTCAATTGGTTTGGTGGGAGTTCTGTTGATTATTTCAACAATTTTGTCGCCAGTTATTGAAATTGCCATTTGCTCACTAGTGTTTAAACTGATTTCAGCAATTTTACAGCCGTTGGGAAGTAGTAAACTATCAAACTTTTTATCGTCAACTTCAAAGTCTATAACAATTTTATCGTCGTCTGTTATTGCTATTGGATTTATGTACTTGTTGTCTATGGGGCTTATGATGTCAGTAAGCAATGTGGTGTTGTGATGAAAGCATATGTTTTATCAATTTTAGGAATAGTCGTGGTCGGAGTTCTGGTTGATGTCATAATTCCGTCAGGTTCAACTGGTAAATATGTTAAAAGCATTTTTTCAATATTTGTGGTGGCAGTTATAATAAGTCCAGTTATTAACTTGATAGCAAAAGCAAAAGGTTTAGAGTTCTCTTATAAAGAAATTTCGATAAACTCTAGTTTTGTTGAATATGTTTTGAATAAGCAGGTCGATGAAATTGAATTTAAAATTGAAAGTTTAATTGAAGATGAAGGAATTTATAACGTTGAAGTTGAATTAAATCATTCTGTTGAATTTGACAAAATAAAATATAATTCGTGCGTAATAAATCTAGAAAACATGGTCTTAAAATCGGACAAGTCTCATAATAATATTTATGAAATCATAAAAAAGATTGTGAACAGCGAAACAGGACTGACAGAAGAGGAGATATTGTTTTATGAATGAGAAAAAATTTGGATTCAAATGGCTTGAAAAACTCAAAAAAGTGAAACATATCGAAATATATATTGCAATAATCTTCATTGTGATTTTGGCGTTAATCTATTTGAGCACAACTAAAAAATCGTCTGGGACAAACATAACAAATGAAATTCAAGAGATGACAGTTATGAGTTATGTAGACAACTTAGAAACAAATCTTGAAGCGATAATAAACAAAATTGGGGGTGTCAGTGAAGCAAAAGTTTTGATATCGTTGGATATGAATACTGCAAAGGTGACAGATTCAAAAATAGATTTAAATTATTTCCCAGACGTAAAAGGCGTGATTGTGACCGCAAAAGGACTATCTAACACAACAAGCAAAATGAAAGTTTTGCATGCAATAGAAGCAGTTATTGATGTGTCAAATGGAAACATTCAAATTTTATCAAGTGATTAGGAGGATATATGAAAACATTAACAAAGAAAAAGAAAATTATAATTTTAACAGTTATGGTTGCGTTGTTGCTCGTCACAGCTTATGTTAACGTTGCATTAAATTCATCGCTTTCTGCAGGTGCGGACACAACAACAGTCAGCACAACGAACGCAAATTTCTACTCAAACTACAGAGCAGAACGCGAAGCAACAAGAACACAAGAAATTCAATTTTACGACTCAATTTTAACCAGTGCAACCGCCAGTGAAAGTTCAAAGAAAGAAGCTGAAGAAAACAAATTAAACTTGATTGCTCAAATGGAAAAGGAACTTGTCACAGAAGGTATCATTCGTGGAAAAGGTTTTAGCGACGCAATTGTGACATCATCAAGTTCAAACGTAAACATATTTGTTAAGGCGGCAGAACTAACAAAATCAGAGGTTGCACAAATAACAACAATTGTCACAGAACAACTTGGAGTTGATATTGACAAAATCATTATTATCCCTTCAGAATAATTGCTAAATTCAAATGTTTGTGTTATAATATCAACAAAGAGGGGATAATTATGTCACAAATAAAAAAAGCCATGGCAGAAAACGACACAGTGATAAATAAAAACATGATTTTGTCAATTGTCAGTCTTGCGACAAAAGAAATTGATGGTGTCATTGATGTCTATGAATCAAAGAAATTGAATTTTGCAAAATTATTTGACCGAAATGTTGGCAAAGGCGTAAAAATCAAATACACAAATTTGGGAATTATAATTGATATTTATGTCATTGTGTCAGTTGATGTTGAAATGAACGATTTGGTATACAAAATTCAACAGAATGTAAAGAATAGTATATCATCGCTCTTGCCAATAAAAATCAAGGCAATAAATGTGCACATAAAAGATGCAGAAAAAAATTCTCTCAATTGAGAGTTTTTTTGCAATTTAAGGAGAAAAAATGAAAAGAACAGACGCAAGAGAATTGGCATTTAAATTAATTTATTCAAAGTTTTTTAATGCGACACAAGAAGATTTGCTCGAAAAAGCGGACAGTGAAAGTCTTGAATTTATTTCAAAAATCTTAAATAATTTTGCAAAAAATTATAGCGAAATTAACGAATTAATCTCTTCAAATTTGAAGGGATACACAATTGACAGATTGTATAAAGTTGATTTGGCAATCATAATTTTGGCAGTTATTGAAGTCAAATATGTCAAAGAGACACCGAAGGAAGTTGTGATAAACGAAGCAGTGGAACTCGCCAAGAAATTTTCAACGGAAAAGAGTCCAAAATTTATTAATGGTGTGCTTGCAGACATATTAAAATAATGAGAGTTTATACAGTAAGTCAAATAAATAGAATTATAAAAGACTTAATTGACAACGAAGTGATTTTGGAAGATATCGCCATCACTGGAGAGTTGTCAAGTTTTTCAATAACAAGGAACATTGCATATTTCACGCTTAAAGACAATGACAATTTGCTTTCATGCGTTCAATTTGGTGCAAAGCAAGAATTTAAAATTGGCGACATGGTGCAGTGTAGGGGAAACATAAAGTATTATCCAAAGGGTGGAAAACTAACCTTTAATGCTTTGTCAATTGAGTTGTGTGGGCAAGGCGAACTGTATCAACAATTTTTAGAATTAAAATCTAAACTAGAAAAAGAAGGTCTATTTGACCAATCCCACAAAATTCCACTGCCGAGATTTATATCTTCAATTGGGGTCGTGACTAGCAAAACAGGCGCTGTCTTGCAAGATATTAAGAATGTGTCAAAAAGAAGAAATCCAAATTTGGATATATATGTTTATGACGCACAAGTTCAGGGGAAATTTGCCGTAAATGACTTAATTCAAGGAATAACGTATTTTGATAATTTTTCTGATGTAGATGTGATAATAGTTGCGCGTGGTGGCGGAAGCATTGAAGATTTGATGCCGTTCAATAACGAAGAACTTGCCAGAGTTGCATACATTTGCAACAAACCACTTATAAGTGCAGTCGGTCACGAAACTGACTTTTCAATTTTAGATTTTGTCGCAGATTTGCGTGCTCCGACACCAAGTGCGGCAGCAGAACTGGTTGCATTTGATAACGATGAATTGATAAGATACATTAAAGATATAAAAAATTCAATTCAAAATAAAGTTGAAATGCAATTTCAAGAGCAATTTATGAAAACAAATTTATTGTTGTCTGAAATAGAAAAAAATATTAATTTCCAAATAAACGATGAAATATTAGCAATTAATAATCTTTTAAACAGATTGGATAAAAACATCGATGATAAAATTAATTCAACAATATATAGCGTAAATATGATACAAAACACACTTGATAAGTTAAATCCAATGAAGTTATTAAGTGCCGGATATTCATATGTTTCAAAAAATGGGCAGTCGATAAATTTCAGCAACACTTTTGTTGGAGACACTGTTGACATCACAACAAAATCAGCAAAGTTTAAAGCGAAAATTGAAGATAAGGAGAAAGTATGATAGAACAAGACATCAAAAGACTTGAAGAGATAGCAACAAAAATTGAAAATGGAGCAAGTTTAGACGAAAGTTTAAAATTGTATGATGAAGGTTGCAAATTGGCAAAAAATTGTTTAAAAGAGTTGGAAAAAGCCAAAGGAAAAATTATAATGATAAAGAAAGAATTTGCAGAAAAGGAAGAAAAAGATGGAGAATAAACAATTTGTTAATGAAATAGCAGACATAAATAAAGATTTTGCGCAATGGTACACAGACGTTGTGTTAAAAACAGATATGGTCGATTATGGACCAGTTAAAGGCACAATGGTTATAAAACCATATGGATACGCAATTTGGGAAAACATACAATCATACATGGACAAAGAATTTAAAAAATTGGGAGTCCAGAATGCATATTTCCCAATGCTTATTCCAGAAAGTTTTTTGTTGAAAGAAGCAGAGCATGTGGAAGGATTTGCTCCTGAAGTTGCTGTTGTGACATATGCTGGTGGAGAAAATCTTGCTGAGAAGTTGATTATAAGACCAACAAGCGAAACAATCATCGGCGAAATGTATTCAAAATGGATAAAATCATATCGTGATTTGCCAATGAAAATGAACCAATGGTGCAACGTTGTTCGTTGGGAAAAAACAACGCGTCCTTTCCTTAGAACAAGTGAATTTTTGTGGCAAGAAGGTCACACTGTTCAAGCAAGTATGCAAGGTGCAGAAGATGACGCCCACAAAATGCTTGAACTCTATTCAAGAACATTGAGAAATTTAATGGCAATTCCAACTTTGACGGGCAGAAAAACTGAAAACGAAAAATTTGCTGGTGCTTTTGCTACATACGGAATGGAAGCAGTTATGAAAGATGGAAAATGCTTGCAGGCAGGAACAACTCACAATATGGCACAAAATTTTGCAAAAGCGAGCAATATCAAATTCCTCAATAAAGAGGGTGTGTTAGAATATGGATATACAACAAGTTGGGGTGTAAGCACACGTTTGATTGGTGCTCTTGTGATGGTCCATGGTGACGAAAGAGGATTGAGAATGCCACCAAATGTTGCACCAATTCAGGTTGTTATTATTCCTGTTGCTAGTCATAAAGATGGCGTTAATGAAGCATGCGAAAATGTGAAAACAAAACTTGAAAATGCAGATTTTAGAATAAAACTTGACAATTCGAACAACACGCCAGGTTGGAAATTTAATGAATATGAAATGAAAGGAGTTCCACTTCGTTTGGAAATCGGACCAAGAGATATTGAAAACGGAGTGGCAACAGCGGTTCGTCGTGACACACACGAAAAAGTTCAATTAAAACTTGACGACATTGAAAATGAGGTTAAAAACATTTTAAATAATATTCAAGAAAATATGCTTAAACAAGCGGAAGAAAATCTCAAAAATTCAATTGTTGAAACAGACAGTTTTGAAGATATGGTGAACGCTGTGAATGATAAAAAAGTTTGCTTAGCATATCATTGTGGAGATAGTGATTGTGAATCTGAAATCAAAGAAAAGACCACTATCAAAACACGCGTAATACATTCGTATGATTCAACTCACAAATGTATTTACTGTGGCAAACCAAGCAAATATCGAGTGTATTTTGGCAAACAATATTAAAAAAGTCTAAATCAAATTGTCGATTTAGACTTTTTGGTAGCCTTAACGGGAATCGAACCCGTGTCTCAGCCTTGAGAGGGCCGTGTCCTAACCTCTAGACTATAAGGCCATATTTAAATAAATTCAGAGTTTTTTAAAATTCAATGTTATTGTTATTATTTAAATTTTGAGAATAATAAAAATAATATTTATTTGACGCGTTGATTTTATCATATTTGTTTAGAATTTACAAGTGGATTTGCTTAATTTATTGAAAATTTTGTGTTATAATGCAATAAATGAGAGAAAGATGGTTTAACTATCGACCAATACTTCTTATATTCGCATTCCTATTATTGGGGTCTGTTTTTGCATTTTATTTAAAAATTAATACGATTGCAACAGTTATATGTGCTGTTAGTGTTTTGATTTTGTTGATTGTTTTATCTGTTTTAAATAAGCATATTAAATACACTTTAATTCCAATAATTGCTTTTGTGTTCGGAGTGGGCGGATATTTTCTTGCAATTCATTCGTTTAACAAACAAGTTGAATATTCTCCAACTGAAATTCAAATGAGGATTAGCGGGATTGACATTGATGGGAATAAGTTAAAAGCACATGGTGACTCATGCATTTTTGATGGCGTGAAAACAGACGACGAAGTTTCTGTGATAATTTATGATAATGATGAAAAATTTAACAACTTAGAAATAGGAAGCATCATAAAAGTTATTCCTTCAAAGTTTTATCATAGTGACCTATTTTATTATGGAACGCCAAACGCCAATCTTTATGCAAACAACACGAAATATACAGTAGTTGCGGATATATTATCTGTGGAATACATAGACACTGACAAAACGGTGGCAGAATGGGTGAGAGAACGCGTGAAAACTGGCGTAAATTTCGGTCTAACTAAGGAAAACACAGAATTGGTTTTTTCTGCGCTTTTTGGAGATAAAACTTCACTTGAGTCTGACACTCTAGAAAATTTTAAACTTGCAGGGGTTGCTCATTTGCTTGCGGTTTCTGGTCTTCATGTCGGGATAATTGTCGCGTTTTTAACAAAAATGTTCAAATTAATGAAGATAAAAAGTTGGTGGACTTTATTGATACTTGCGCCAATACTTTTGTTTTATGCCTATGTTTGCGGTTTTTCAATTTCTGTTCTGCGAGCATTAATCATGGCACTGATATTGCAACTATCTAAAATATTAAAGCGAGAATATGACATTTACAACGCGATTTCAATTGCGGGCATAATTATATTTTTAATAAATCCACTATGTGCTTTTAGCGCAAGTTTTTTGCTGAGTTTTTCATGTGTGTTTGGAATTGCAGTTCTATATAAACCTATCAAGTCAATCTTTTCTCATCTGCCAGACAAAATCGCAAGTGCAATAAGTGTTAGTTGTGCCACAAGTTTGGCAATGATGATAATAATGGCATATTTCTTCAACAACTTTAATGTTATTTCAATTGTGGCAAACATCATTTTGATTCCACTTTTCACAATAGCATTCATATGTGCATTTGTGATTGGAATGTTGTGTGTTGTTGTTCAGCAATTTGGATATCTTTTGTTCCCACTGAACTTTTTACTAAATTTCATTAATTTTATTGCGTCGTTCCTAGGGCACTTGTCTTTTGCAAACTTGGCGACAGTTAGATTTGATTATTTGTTGATAATTTTATATATTTTTGTCTTAACAATAATTGGAAAATTGTGTACAATATCTAAAAAGAAAAAAGTTTTATATAGTTTACCAATATTCGCTGTTATGATTTTTTGTTTGATTTAAAATGGAGGAATTATGAAATTTATTGAAATGAAAAAGCAATTGCCAAATACAGATAAACACTTGTTTAATATCACAGGTGATGATTTTTTCTTGATAAGACAAGCTGTTCAGAACTTAAAAACATTTTTTGTCAAAGATTTTGAAGATTTCAATTTCGCAAAAATTGAAGCTGGCAAGTTGAATGTGTCTGAGGTTGAACCAATGATATCAACATTGCCAATTGGAGAAGGTTTCAGATTAGTCATATTGGAAAACCCAAACGCGGACATCGTTAAATTTATTAACACCTTAAATTTTGACGATTCTTCAACTATTTTAGCATGCATTAATGCAGATAATTTAAAAAACGCAGAAATAATAGATTGCTCAAAACTTCTTAACGCAGATTTAACAAAATACATTCTTAATTCACTTTCAAAGGTTAATTTAAAGATTGAAGAGCAAGCGTTGGATTATTTAATTGACGCCACAAATGGGGATATGTCAAAAATTTTTAACGAACTCAATAAGATTATTGCATATGCTGAAAATGAAGAAATCATAACAATTGATATGGTGACAAATTTGGTCGCAAATTCAAACAGTTATGCAATATACTCGCTAACACAAGCGATTGACAACAAAGATTTGACCGGTTATCAAACTATTTTGAGCGAAATGTCCAAGCAACAAACTATGAGCGAATTGTTTTCATATATGGGAAAATATTTTAAAAGAATGCAATATATTGCATTAAATAAAGATGATGAACAATTGTCTAAAATATTAAATGTAAAACCATATGCAATTAAAATTTCAAGACAAAATATAAAGAAAAATGGCATAAAATATTATCTTGATTTATATGAAAAATATGTTGACTTAGATTATAAAATTAAATCAGGGAAAATTAGTGCAGAGCACGCTTTGTATGAACTCGTGTTTTAGGGATTTTTATGACAGATATTGAACTTTTAACTCCAAACAAAATTATAAAATCGAAAAGAAAAACACTGGCAATTCAGATATCAACTAGCGGAGAATTGATTGTTAGAGCACCAATAAATTGCAGTGAAGAAAAGATAAATAAATTTATTGTGCGCTACCATTATTGGATAATTGAAAAGCGCTTGAAACAAATGTCAACAAACAATTCAATTCTTAATCTTGAAGAGGGTAATGTTTTGTCAATTTTGGGAGAAAATTATGACATAAAATTGAGTGTTGATAAATGTTGTAAAGTCAATCAAAATAGCATATATCTTCCAATAAATAACAGGGAACAACAGTTAAAAAGCTTTCTGAAATCTGTGTTAAAAGATTATGTTGAGAAAAATATTTCATATTTTGAAAGTTTGTTGAACGTAAAAGCAAAAAAAATCACCATTTCAGAAGCAAAGACCAATTGGGGAAGTTGCAGTTTTAAAAACAATCTTCATTTCACGTTTAGACTTGCACTTTGCCCAAAAGAAGTTGTAAACTATGTGATTATTCATGAACTTTGCCATATAAAAGAAAAAAATCATAGTCGTTCTTTTTGGACTTTGGTTGGTAGTTTATGTCCAAACTATAAGCAAATGAATAAATGGCTTAAAGACAATCGCCACATTATGGACTGGGTAAATTAAAAAAAGCAAAATTATGGCATAAAAAAACTCTCATAAAAGAGAGTTGTGAAGCGAAAATCTATTTGTTTCCATACAAGCTTAATCTTGCTTTTTTTCTGTTAGCAGTTGCTTTTTGCAAAATGCCTTTTGAAACAGCGGAATCAATCAAAGAAAAAGTTTCACTTAAAAGTTTTGAAGCATTTTCTTTTTCATTGTTATCAACAGCAAGTTTATATTTTTTTACATAAGTTGCAATCTTTGTTTTATAAGATTTGTTTTCCAATGTTTGTCTGTCAATAACTTCAATGCGTTTCTTAGCTGATTTAATATTAGCCATACAAACCTCCAATTCAGTTTTAAGTATATCAAAGATAAAATAAAAAAGCAAGAGCTTTCACAATATTTTTTCAAAATCATACATATTATTGTATGTTTTTCAACTCAAATTCAAAAATTGCAGTAATAGACAGCGGGATTGGTGGCGTGAGTGTTTTAAAGCAACTCAAAAAAAAATACAATTCTGGCAATTTTATATATTTTGCAGATAACGCTTTTATGCCATACGGAAATAAAAGCAAAAAAACAATAAAAAAAAGAATTTTATCAATCATTAAATATTTGAAAGAAAACTTTCACCCAAATGTGATTTTGATTGCTTGCAACACGGCGTCGAGTTGTTTGGAAGAAGATATCGAAAATGTTATAAAAATTGAATTTGACAACACGAAAACATATTTAGCAACACCGCTTACAAAACAAAATATCAATGTAAAAAACTGTATTGCTGATAGAACTCTCGCTAAAATTATTGACAACGATATCTTAAATTATCAGATTTTAAAGCAAAAAATAGCAGGGCATATACATTTTCATTCAATTGATAATTTATCTGAAATAGTTTTAGGTTGCACTCACTATGAACTTGCATTAAACATTTTTAAAGAATGCTGTCCAAACACAAAAATACTTTTAAATAGCGAACAAATGATTAATAACATTGAACTTGAACAAAACAATCAATTCAATGTGGTTTTCCTTCTTTCTAAATATTCAAAAAGTTATATAGATAAATTATGGCAAGTTTTAAATAATTAATCATTATTGTCAGCTCAAAAAATTAAGTGATATGTTTAAACATACCACTTTTTTTTGGAAACAATCTCACTGTTCAACAAATTGACCAAATAATCTTTCGGTCGCATTGAAATTAAATTGCTAACCGCATTTCCTTCTTTGTCTTCAATATGATAGTCAATTTGTTTGAAAGAGAACACATCTTTGTCCAAAATTGAACTTTCCTTTGAATTAAGTTTCAATTTTGTTTGTTTTCCATCTCTCATAGTAATTAGATATAAATCGTCAATATTCTGAGTATTATATTTAATTAATACACCATATTTAGAAATTTCTGCATCAATTTGAATTTTATTCTTATCTATGTTTTCAGGTGCAAAATCTGACTTAAACCAATCATATAGTTTATATCTATCTTCGGTTTTCATTGGAGCAATCACTGTGTGATTAGATTCATAATTTTGAGAATCAAAAGGAAGAAAAGAAACATTTTCTGGCGGTTGGAAATCGGCAGGTGAGTGTTTGGAATAAATGTTTGATAAAATGTCTTTGTTGATGTCTGTCGGTTGAGAAGAAGAATGAAGATTCGTTGGCAAAACGTTGTCTTTTAAATTGCCAATCCATGTTAACATTGTATGCTCTGTTGTGTATGCAATATTGTAAATATCAGTATTTCCTTTTTCATTTGATGCAGTTCCTGTTTTTGAAGCAACATTCAACGAAAGTGAATTCAATCGTTTTGCTGTTCCTGTTTTTGCTGTTGTTTTTAAGCAGTCTGTTAAAAGAAAGCAATCATCACTATTTGCAATGCGTGTAGAGAAATCTTCGTGAGAATAAATGATATTTCCTGACTCGTCTTTTATCGATTTGACAAAACTGATTGGGTGATAAGTTCCAAGATTTGAAAGAGTGTTGTACGCTGACAACAAATCAATCAGTCGCACTCCATTTTGCGTTGCGCCTAGCGCCAAATTTAAATTTAAGTCTGAATTTGAGATGTTAAAGCCAAAATCAGAAAGTATCTCTTTTGATTTTTTTATACCAACATAGTCCAAAGCTTTGACAGCTGGGATATTATAAGATTTTGCGATAGCGTCACGAACGCTTACATAACCATGATAAGTGTTATCCGCATTTTTAGGTGAAAACCCAGAATAATCTATTTTTTCGTCCAAAATTTGCGTTGATGGAGAAAAAATGTTGTATTTAAAACATGGTAAATATACGCTAAAAGGTTTGAAAGTTGATGCTGGTTGTCTTCTTAGATTGTGCAAATTGTAAGCACTATTAGCAAAATATGCAAGAATTTCTCCGTTTGAGTTTGCAACAACAGAAAGGGAATCCAAATTAGATTGAGTTTGTTCTTTCAAGTATGAAATTTTGTTTTCATTTATTTTTTCAATTTCTGATTGCAACTTATCATTTTTGAAAGTGATAATTTGATATTTTTTATTGATTAATTCTCGTTCGGTCATGTTTAATAGCGCACACGCTTCGTAAATTGCTTCTTCTTCGTATGATTGATAGTTTTTGTTTTCCCCAAAAACACTTATTTCAGAATTTATTACGCTCTCATATTCTTCATTGGTTATATGTTTGTTTTTCAGCATGTTTAAAGCAACAAAATTTCGTCTTATCTCACAATTTTCAGGGTTTTTAGTTGGTGAGTATGTGTTTGGAGATTTAATCATTCCCGCCAAACAACATGCTTCATTTAATGTTAAGTCTTTTGCAGATTTATCAAAGTATACATTGCTCGCATTTTCAATTCCATATGCGTTTGAACCGAAATAAATTGTGTTTAAATACATTTCCAAAATTTCGTCCTTTTCAAATTTCTTTTCCATTTTCATTGCAAGGACAATTTCTTGTATTTTTCTAGAATATGTCTTGTCGTTAGTTAAAAGTGCATTTTTTATAAGTTGTTGACTTATTGTTGATGCACCTTGAGATTTTGTTTTGCTAGTAAGGTTAACAAATGACGCTTTTATGATACGTTTTGCATCAAAACCATTGTGCGAATAAAATCTTTTGTCTTCTGTGTCCACAAAAGCATTGCAAACATATGCTGGAAGAGTTTCAATTTCCACTATTGAACGGTCGGTGTTATAAAGTGTTGAGTCAGTTCCGGTTGAAGAATAAACTTTAATTCCGTTGTTTATGCTTGTTAATTCGCTTACATTTAAGTCATATTTATTATAAACCACAAAGAAACATATGCCGAAGCATATTGTAAATAAAAGAATAATAAAAGCAAAAATTATTAAAATGCGTTTAAGATTTGATTTCTTTTTTTTCATCTCGTTTATTATTTGTAAAATAACAAATTTAATGAGTAATTTAACGAATTTAGTTGAAAATTGTTATTTTTTATATTATAATAAACCTATGAATTATTATAATGGAAAATTGTACCACATAGAAACATATGGTTGCCAAATGAATGTCCATGAGTCTGAAAAGATTCGTGGAATTTTGTCTGAATTAGGAATGAATGAGACACCTGACATAAAAAAAGCAGATGTCGTTGTTTTTAACACATGTTGCATACGAGAAGGAGCGGAAGACAGAGCGTATAACAACATCGCAAAATTAAAAAAAGATAAGTTAGCAAATCCAGACAAGGTAGTCGCAGTTTGCGGTTGCATGACTCAACAAAAAAATGGGAAATATGACCTAAAAAAGCGTCTCCCTTTCGTTGATGTGGTTTTGGGAACACATAACCTTTTATCTTTAAAGCAACACCTTGTTGACATAGCAAAAGAAAGAAAGAGAGTCTATGAAATAATTGACGCTCCGGTTTCTTCAATGGACACAAAAAATTACGTGAGAGATGATTTTACAAATGCTTATGTGAACATTATTTATGGTTGCAACAAATTTTGCACATATTGTATAGTGCCATATGTAAGAGGAAGAGAAAAGAGTAGACCTGTCAAGGAAATTTATGAAGAAGTGAAAGACCTTGTTCAAAACAAAGGATATAAATATATAACCTTGCTTGGACAAAATGTCAATTCATACGGAAAAGACTTAAAATCAAAGACAACCTTTGCTAAACTACTAACGGAACTATGCAAAATTGAAGGTGACTTTAAAATTAAATTCATGACATCGCACCCAATGGATTTTGGTGAAGATTTAATTGAAGTTATGAAAAATGAAAACAAAGTTGCAAAAGCACTTCATTTGCCTGTTCAGTCAGGAAGTTCAAAAGTGCTTAAAAGAATGAACAGACACTATGACGCAAAGCACTATTACAATCTTATCAAAAAAGTTAAAAAAGCAATTCCTAACATTGCTTTGTCAACTGATATAATAGTAGGTTTCCCAGGTGAAACTGAAAAGGACTTCAATTTAACCATGAAATTGTTAAAAAAGGTCAAATATGACCAAGTTTTTGCGTTCATGTATTCAAAACGCAGTGGAACACCAGCGGCAGTATTTGAAGACCAAATTGACGAACAAGTAAAAAATGTGAGACTCAACAAATTGTTGCGTCAACAAAAAATAATTCAAAAGGAACAAGTCAAAAAGTTATTCAAAAAGACATTCAATTGCTTGATAAAGATTGAAAATGGGGTTGCCATTGGTCTTACTGATGGTGGCAGAGAGATTTATATTCCAAACTATAAATTCACGAATGAAAACTATTTTGCAGATGTTGTGGTTGAAGGGATAAGGAATCACAAATTGTCAGGAGAAATCAAATGAAAAAACAAAATGAAAACAAATTATCTCCAATGATGCAACAATACCGATTGACAAAACAGCAATACGAAGATTGCATATTATTTTATCGACTTGGTGATTTTTATGAAATGTTTGACCAAGACGCCATTGTTGCTAGCAAAGAACTTGACCTAACACTAACTGGAAAAGATTGTGGAGAAGAGCAACGTGCGCCAATGTGTGGCGTTCCATATCACGCATACGAATCATATGCTCAAAAATTGATTGAGAAGGGATATAAAGTTGCAATATGCGAGCAAACAGACAAAATGGTTGATAAAGTTATGCAACGTGAAGTTGTAAGAATTATCACCCCTGGAACAGTTGTTGAATCTTCAATGTTAAACGACAAAGCAAATTCATACATGATGAGCATTGTCAAAATTCAAGATAAAATCGCTTATGCATATGCAGATATTTCAACTGGAGAAGTGTATGTCGGAGAATATAGTGGCAAAAATTTAGAAAATTACATAAACGACCAAATTGTCCGCATAATGCCAGCAGAGATTATATGCAATTCTGAAGTAAAAGATTTGGAAAAGAATATTCAAATTTTTCAAACAAATAATAAATTGAAATTAAATTTATACTATGATTGGGCTTTCAATTATTCTGATGCTGAGCGTCAAGTCTTGAAGCAGTATGGACTTTCAAGTTTGAAAGGATTCGATTTCAACTCAAAACTATGCATTGTTGCTGTGGGGTCGTTGCTGCAATACTTTTTGGAAACTCAAAAAAGAGAATTAAAGCACTTAAAACTTCCAAAAGTTTTAAGAGATGACCAATTTATGTATGTTGACACAAACACAAGACGAAATCTTGAAATTGAAGCGAGCATGCATGAAAACACCAAATATGGAAGTCTCCTTTGGGTGTTGGACAAGACCAATACATCTGGTGGTTCAAGAATGCTACGCTCATGGGTTCGTCAACCGCTTCAAGACAAAAATCAAATTAATTTGAGACTTGATATGATTGAATGTCTTGTAAAAAATGAATTTATGCGTTTGGGACTTGTTTCGTCTTTATCACCAATTCAAGATATTGAAAGATTGATTGGAAAACTTTCATACGGAAATATTAATCCAAAAGAATGTTATGCTTTGGCAGTTTCGCTGGATAAAGTTGCAGAAATAAGAGAGATTCTTGAAAGTTCAAATGATAAAAATTACATTGAACACGCAAAGAATTTGCATGATGTTTCAGGAATTGTCAATTTAATATTTTCAACCATCAGCGAAAATGCTCCGGTCATCATGAAAGAAGGTGGGTACATAAAATCCGGATTTAACCCTTCGCTTGATGAACTTAGAAATATGAAGCAAAATGCGGAAGATATAATTCTTGGCATACAAGCAAAAGAAAGAGAGGAAACAGGCATAAAAAACTTAAAAATAGGCTATAATCGTGTGTTTGGATACTACATTGAAGTAAACAAGCAATTCAGCGAACAAGTGCCATTCACATACATAAGAAAACAAACGATATCAAACAACGAAAGATATATAACCGAAGAACTTAAAAAGTTTGAAGAAGATGTTTTAACAAGTCAAGAAAAAGCGATTGCATTGGAAGAAAAGATTTTTATAGAGTTAAAAAATCAGTTGCTTCAAAACACAGCAATAATGCAGGATATTGCAACCGAATTGTCAACCATTGATTGTCTTGTTTCACTTGCAACAGTTGCAATTGAAAACGATTATGTTAGGCCAACAATAACCAACACGAAAGAGATTGAAATTGTTGCTGGAAGACACCCTGTGATTGAAAAAATAAACAAGTCGGATTTTATTCCAAATGATTGCACATTAAATGATTCCGACCAAAGGACCATGATTTTAACCGGTCCAAACATGGCTGGAAAATCCACGTTTATGCGCCAAGTTGCTTTGATTACATACATGGCTCATGTTGGAAGTTTTGTGCCGGCAGAAAGTGCCAAAATTGGAATTGTTGACCGTATTTTCACGCGTATTGGCGCCAGCGATGATTTGGCTGTTGGACAATCAACTTTTATGGTTGAAATGATTGAAGTTGCAAATATTTTGTCGTTTGCGACGAACAATAGTTTAATAATATTAGACGAAGTTGGAAGGGGAACATCAACATTTGATGGACTCTCAATTGCGTGGTCAGTGGTTGAGTATCTTTCAAAACACCTTAAAGCAAAAACTCTTTTCGCTACACACTATCACGAGTTGATGCAACTTGAAGGGAAATATGAAGGAGTAAAAAACTTCTGCATTTCAATTAAAGAAATTGGCGGAAAACTTGTATTCCTAAGAAAAATCATGCGTGGAAGCGCAACAAAAAGTTATGGAATTGAAGTTGCAAGTCTGGCAGGTCTTCCACAATCTGTTGTGGATAGAGCAAAAGAACTCATACTAGAATTAGAAAATGAAAAAATGGGCTCATCAAGTGAAAAAGAGAGCGAAATAACAAACATATTAAAAGAAATTGACATGAATAAAATTTCTCCACTCGTTGCGTTTGACACGCTTTCTCATTTAGTCAATTTGGTTAAATAAAAGGATACAATATGGCAATTAACATTCTGGATAGCATGATAATAAATCGAATTTCAGCAGGAGAAGTTGTTGAAAGTCCTTTTTCAATTGTCAAAGAACTCATCGACAACTCGCTTGACGCAGGTGCCACAAAAATTTCAGTGAGCATAAAAAACGGCGGAATAGATGAAATTGTTGTCAAAGACAATGGAAAGGGAATTGACCATGATGACCTTGTAAAGGCGTTCCTTCCACATGCAACCAGCAAAATTAAATCAATTGAAGATTTAGACTCAATTTCGACGCTTGGATTCAGGGGAGAAGCATTGGCAAGCATTTCAAATGTGAGTCAAACAACTCTTTCAACAAAAACTGAAAATAGTGAAATTGGCTATTCAATTGAAGTCTTTGGCGGAAAATTTGGAGATGTTCAAGCGTCAACTTCAGAACAGGGCACAACAATCAAGGTCGCAAATTTGTTTTTTAACACGCCAGCAAGAAGAAAATTTTTGAAAAAGCCAAAGCAAGAAGAAACTCAAATAACCAACATAATTTCAAGGTATATCCTTGCAAATCCTCAAATTAATTTTAAATATGTGGTTGATGGAAAAACCATATATCAAACACGCGGAAACACATTGTTAGACGCAATATCATGTGTATATGGTTTTGAAACAACACAAAATATAATGCCAGTTTCAGGTTCTGTTGGTAATATTAAAATATCTGGATATGTTTCAAAAGTGGGATTTAGCAAACCAAACACAACATATCAAACACTCATGATAAATTCTAGATATGTTATTGATGAAATTGTATCAAAAGCAGCGTACATGGCGTTTGATGAGTATTTAATGCCAAGGCAATTTCCGTTTTATGTACTCAATTTGACAATACCGAACGTTGATGTTGATGTAAATGTCCATCCAAGCAAAATGAATGTTAAATTTTCGTCTCCAAGCAAAATTTACGATTTGGTGTTTTCAAGCATAAGGTCAGCGATATTTAATTTTTTACACCCTTCAAAATCTACTCAGTCTGAACCCAAGAAAAATGAAGATTTAAAAGAAAATTTAATAAAAACCGACTTAAATTCTCTTCAAGAAATCTCAATTGACCCAGTTGAATACACGCCATCAAAAAAGAACATAGTTTTAAAACAAGAAGAATTTGAACCAATAACAATGTTTGAGGTTAAAACAAAAATCAATAACGCACCTTCTAAAACTCAAGAAATTAAAGTTGAAGACAAAGAAGCAAAACAAAATAATGAACAATTATTAAAAACCACTGAAACGGAAGATGAAACAAAAGATTTTGTTAACATAAGAGATTTGTCAGACTATAAAATTATTGGCGAAATTTTCAATGAATTTATCATTTTAGAAAAGGGTGAGAATATGATTTTGCTAGATTTTCATGCCGGACATGAAAGACTCAATTATGATAAATTTTCTAAAATGGTTGATGATAGAGACATTGTTTTGCAAGATTTGCTGGTCCCATATGTTCAAGAGATGAGTGAACAAGAGGTTGAGTTTATTTTATCCTTAAAAGACAATTTGACTGAATTGGGTTTTGATATTGATGCTTTTGGGAACAAAAAAATCATCATAAACACAGTTCCAATGCAATTGAAGGATATAAATTTAAAAGGTTTTGTCGATGATTTATTGCACGACATGAAAAACCTTAAACCTTCAATGAATAACGAGATAAAACATTATTTAATGCAAAAGGCATGCAAATCTAGTGTAAAATCTGGAATGAGTCTAACAGAACATGAAATTAAGGAACTTTTGAAAAATTTAGATGAAAAGAATCCAGTTTTGCTTTGTCCGCATGGACGTCCTGTGATAACTATTGTGTCAAAAGGACAAATTGAAAAATGGTTTAAAAGAATCGTATAATGAATAAAATTGTTATAATAACCGGACTTACTGCCACTGGGAAAAGCGGTCTTGCTGTTGAAGTTGCCAAACAATTTAATGGTGAAATTATCTCAGCGGATAGTGTGCAAATATATAAAGGTCTTGACATTGGAAGCGCAAAAGTTGACAAACAGACAATGTCAGAGATTTTTCATTATAATATAGATATCAAAGAATTCAACGAGACATATAATGTTGGTCAATTTTTAATTGACACAAAAAAAGCAATAAGCGAAATAATAAGCAAAGGTAAAATTCCAATTATTGTTGGTGGAACAGGTTTATACATCAAAGCGCTCATTGAAGGATATTCTTTGGGAGAAACTTGTGCTGATGACAATTTGAGAAAACACTATGAAAATATCGCCAAACAAGAAGGCAATATTGCAGTTTGGGAAGAATTGAATAAATTAAATCCAGAAAAAGCAAAAACGGTTCATTTCAACAACTTGAAACGCGTTATTAGATACATTGAAATAGAAATAAATGGTCAGCACGACGTCAAAGCAGAAAGTATACTTAAAGATTTGCAAGTTTGTGCGGTGGGGGTTGTTGAAGATAGAGATTCGATTTACAACAAAATTAATTCAAGAGTTGATATCATGATTGAATCTGGGCTAGAAAATGAAGTCAAGGGGCTGATTAACAAAGGTGCCACAAAAGATATGCAATCAATGACTGCAATTGGATATAAAGAATGGTTTGATTATTTTGAAGGTAAGTTAAATTTAAACGAGACAATAGATTTAATCAAACAACATTCAAGGAACTATTGTAAGCGACAATTAACTTTTTTGAAAAGTATAAACAACCTTGAATTATTAACATTAAATCAAGCAAGAGAAAAAATAAAGGAATTTTTAAAATGATTAAATTAAATGAAAGGGCAACACAACTAGTAAACAACACAGAAATAGGATGTCAACAAGAATTTAAAGAGATTGAATCAGTTGAGTTTGAAAATCAACTTAAAGTTTTAAACGCATTTAATAAAAATGAAATTCAATCTTATCATTTTATTGGAAGCACAGGTTATGGTCATAATGATGTCGGAAAAGAGAAGATTAGTGCAGTCTTTGCAGACATTTTTCACACAGAAGATGCTTTTGTAAGTCCATTAATAAGTTGTGGAACCGAAGCAATAAGTCAATCACTTTTTGGTTTGTTGAGACCTGGAGAAAATATGCTTTGTATATCTGGCACACCTTATGATACTTTGAAAAACGTAATTTGGGGTGTGGAAGGGAAGAATGTTGGTTCATTAAAAGACTACAACATTAAATATGAACAAGTTGATTTAATAAACAACGACTTTGATTTGCCAAGAATAGAAAATGCAATCAAGGAAAATAATCCAAAACTAATATATGTACAGCGTTCGCGTGGATATAGTTTGAGAAATGCAATTTCAACACAACAAATGGAAATGGCTTTTAAGGAAATCAGAAAACATACAAATGCTTGGATTGTTGTTGATAATTGTTATGGCGAATTTACAGAAACAATCGAACCAACAGATGTTGGTGCAGACCTTGTGATTGGTTCACTATTGAAAAATATGGGAGGTGGAATTGCACCAACCGGCGGATACATTGCCGGCAAACATGAACTTGTTGAACTCATATCATATAAGATGACAAGTCCGGCTCTTGGAACTGACATAGGCTCATATGAACCTGGGTATAAATTATTCTTTGAAGGTCTTTTCGTTGCACCGCATGTTGTTGCTCAGGCAAAAAAGATGGTTGTATTAACAAGCAACACTTTAAATAAATTAGGTTATGAGACCATTCCTAAAAAATGTGATAATTTATCAGATATAGTTTGTTGCATCAAATTCAATGATAAAAATAAATTAATCAACTTTACACGAGCAATACAATCAGCAAGTGCCATAGACAGCAACACAAACCTTGAGGCAGGGGAGATGGACGGATATGAAGATTTAATCATCATGGCAAGCGGAAGTTTCAATCAAGGAAGTAGCATTGAATTAAGTTGCGATGGTCCGATGAGAGAACCATATGCTGGATATATGCAAGGAGCGTTATCATATCAACACGGAAAAATTGCACTCATAAAAGCAATTGAAACTCTTATGTGAAATTCAACATTTTTGTCTTCATCAGTTTTAAAAAAATAAGAGACATATAATTTTTGAACCTTACTTTAAAGGTTCTTTTTTTTGACGATAAGCAAAAGTTTGAAATTCTATTATAACCAAAATTCACCATCACAAAATTCTAAATATCTATTGTCAAGAAAGCGGAGTAGGGTAAGTAAAAACTGACTACAATCATTTAAATTTACTAAAAAAGTTAATCAACAACATATGTGGATAAAATGGGGTGGGGGTGCAAATCTCTATTTATATCTTTTCGCAAAACTCTTCTTTTGCGAAAAGATAAAGCAAAAATGGCCGAAAAATGTGTGGAAAACCGTTTTTTTGTCCACATTTACGATTTAATTGTTTTGATTGATGCAATCTTCGACAAGTCTTATTGTGATTTATCCACTTTGTGTTTTTTTATTTTAGATGTCCTTAAAAATTGAATTTTAAGTGAAATGTTTCTTTTGTGATGTAGTATTAAAATTGTCACATCACAAACAAAAATTCAAATGAGGAATTATTCATCTTTGTTTTTTACAATTCGTCTGAGAGCAGATTTCAGTTGTTGATTTCTGTTGTTCACCCTGAGGTCACTTGACATCTTTTTGATTTGCGAGGTTCAAATTAATTAATGAAACAAAACAACTAATCATGTGTCATCAAATTGCTTGTTTTAAATTATTTTGTCTTTTTATCACAAAAATATATCTTTGCGTAAAAAACATACTCAAATGTTAATTGACTAAATTCAGTTGTAAACTTTTCTTAATTTATTCAATCAACTCATCAGGATTTTGAATCTGTTGCTTTATAATTTGAAAACAAAAAAAGGACAAAATTTATGTCCTTTCTATATAATATTATTTCAATGTTTTAATCTTATATATGATTATTTCTTTTTTGGTTTAATGACTTCTAACCCACCCATATATGGTTGTAAGCATTTTGGAATTGAAATTGAACCATCTTGATTATAATGATTTTCAATAAACGCAATTATTGCTCTTGGACTTGCCAAAACTGTGTTGTTAAGTGTGTTTACAAGATATGTTCCTTTTTCTCCTCTTGCTCTGATGTTAAGTCTTCTTGCTTGTGCGTCACCCAAAGTTGAGCATGAACCTACTTCAAAATATTTCTTTTGACGTGGACTCCATGCTTCGATATCACAAGATTTTACTTTAAGGTCTGCCAAATCTCCTGAACA
>JBJETW010000010.1:0-11446 GCA_051883515.1 Candidatus Onthoplasma sp. | reverse complement strand
TAAAAACTCCATGGAGTGATGAAAAAATTCCTTTTGTTCAAGCGGCAAGCATTGGCACAGAGAAAGTAATTAATGACCACTCAACCATAGCAATTGCAGTGACGAGCGACGGAAGTTTTGGTCAGATTCCAAGAAAGAATTTTGTTGACGCAGAAAGAAAGACAGTCAAACAATTGCATGAAACAAAAAAACCTTTTGTGTTGATACTTAATTCGGCGGAGCCAGATTCTCAAAAAACTATTGAGATGGCAAGGCAGATGCAGGAAGAATATTTTTGTCCTGTGTTGCCAATTAATGTTAATGAATTAAACAAGGAGAATGTTGATAATATTATGAGCGAAATTTTAAATCAATTCCCAATTGATGTGGTTAATATAAAAATTCCAAAATGGCTTAAACCTTTACCTATTGACAACGACACAATAAAAGAAATTATTGATTCAATTATTGACGCAATTAAAGATATTGACAAAATTGGAGAATACGATTCAAACAAAGTATTGTTTGCAGAATCTAACAACTTTGAGCCAATTTTAAATTCTAACATTGAGATGGGTGAAGGGGCAATAAATTTTGAAATTGTTCCAAAAGAAGGGTTATTCTATCATGTTATTAGTGAACAATGCGGAACTGAAATTCACGACGATTTCGAGTTGATTTCATCATTAAAAGATTTGACCCAAGCAAAGAAAAAATATGACAAAATTGCGCTTGCGATGCAACAAGTTGATGAAACTGGTTATGGAATTGTTATCCCAACAATTGATGAAATGGAACTTAAAGAGCCAGAGATTGTACGTCAGGGCGGAAAGTGCGGTGTTAGACTTAAAGCAGAAGCACCAAGTTTACATATTATGAAAGTGAACGTTGAGACCGAAGTTAGTCCAATCATGGGTGGATATGAACAAAGTGAAGATTTGTTGAAATATTTGTTGCAAGAATTTGAAAATAATCCACAAGGAATTTGGCAAACGAACATGTTTGGAAAGTCTTTGGAAAGTTTGGTTAATGAAGGACTTAACAGTAAACTTACAAACATGCCAGTTAATTTGCAAAATAAATTAAGACGCACACTTGGAAGAATTGTGAATGAGGGCAAGGGTGGCATTCTCTGCATATTGCTCTAAAAAACCATAAACACAAAATTAAATTCTCTCTTTAAATAAAATCCATGGATAAAACCGTGGATTTTTCATGCGGAAACAAGTTTTGTTAGCAATAAAAAAACGCCAAGGCGTTTAAGGGTTTTAAATTTTAATCTAAATAAAATCAGATAATCCAATTAAAAAGTCTGCCGACACATCAAAATATTTTGCAACAATATACAAGATTTCTAAACTTGGAATTTTGAGTCCCGCTTCCCATCTTGCAATTGATGGTTGGCTTACATTTAATTCTTTGCTTAATTGTTGTTGTGTCAGTTTTCGTTCCATTCTTAGTTCTTTCAACCTTTCAGGAAATTTGTTTAACATATAAAAATTATACCCAAAAGCATAAAATTAATTGACATTATGCACATATGTATATAAACAAAATGTTAAAAAATTTAGCAAAAATGGTTGACAAGATTGAAATTGTGGGATATAATGAGCAAAGTTAAATAAAAATTTCTGCCAAAGACCATAAGTGCCATGTGCGTAAAGGTTCGTCCACTTATGTAGGATAGAGAAAGAAGTCGATATATTGAATTCCTTTTGTCTATGGCAAAGGGAATTTTTGTTTAAAGGCATAAAGGAGGAATAAAGTGTCAGCAAATATTGAAGCTAAAAAGACTGCGGTTGAGGAAATTAAAAACTTAATTAGTTCTTCAAAATCTATCGTTTTAGTGGACTATAAAGGCATTAATGTTAGTGACGACACCGCTCTTAGAAAAGATTTGAGAGCAAACAATGTTGTTTACAAAGTTATCAAAAACTCACTTTTCAAAAAAGCATGTGAACAACTTGGAATTTCAGGTCTTGACCAAGCGCTTAACGGAACAACAGCATTCGCTTTTGGTTCTGATGACGAAACTATTGCTCCAAGATTGATTAAAAATGCAATGAAGAATTATCAATCACTTTCAATCAAGGCTGGCTTATATGAAGGTCAAGCTATTGATGAAAACAAGGTTATGACTCTTGCATCAATCCCAGGAAAGGAACAATTGATAGCTCAATTGTTGTATGTCCTCAATGCACCTGTTGCAAGTCTTGCTCGTGCATTCAAAGCAATCGCAGAAAAATAAGACTTATCGCGTAGCGAAAAAACAAATGGAATAAAAGGAGAAAATAAAAATGACAATTCAAGAAATCGTTGAAGAAATCAAAACAAAAACAGTGGTAGAACTTAACGAATTAGTTAAAGCTCTCGAAGAAGAATTCGGTGTTAGCGCTGCAGCAGCAGTTGTTGCTGGTCCAGCAGCAGAAGCAGCTCCAGCAGCTGAAGAAAAAACAGAATTCACAGTTGTGCTCAAAGAAGTTGGAGCAAACAAAATTGCTGTCATCAAGGCAGTTAGAGAGGCAACAGGCCTTGGACTTATGGAAGCAAAAGCTTTGGTTGAAGGTGCTCCTGCAAACGTTAAAGAGAACATCTCAAAAGAAGATGCAAATGCTCTTAAAACAGCTCTTGAAGCAGCTGGTGCAGTTGTTGAACTTAAATAATTCTTTATGCCACACAAACACTCGAAAATTTCGGGTGTTTTTTGTTTTTTAATTTTAAAGTAAAAAGAAATTTTAACAAACAAGGATTCGCTCTTAATTTGAAATTATTTTAGTGTGCGAAATAAAGAATATAAAATAATAAGAAAAATTTTGTAAAATTTTGAAAAAGTTTAGAAAAACATTTGTATTAAAATTTTCGTTATGTTAGAATATTTACAACAAATAAAAGGGGAGAAAAAATATGGAATGGTTAACAAACAATTGTTGGTGGATTTTACTCATCTTGGCAGTGATTGTTGTTGCATTGGTCGTGGTCTTGATTGTTTTGGACAGAAAAGACAAAAAGATTATGGCAGATTTCAAAGACAAAGTGTTGGCAGTTGAATCTGAAGAAAATGCGCAACCAACAGCAGAAGTTGAATCTAAAAAAGAAGATGAAAAAGTTGAACCAAGTTCAACAAAGGTTGTAAAATCAGAACCAAAAGCAAAAACTGCAACAAAAAAGACAGTGGCAAAAGCGAAAGCACAACCAAAAGTTGAAGAAAAGGTTGAATCAGTTGAAAAAACTGAAGAGAAACCAGCTGAAAAGAAAGTTCAATCAAAACCTTCAGCAAAAGGCAAACCAAGTGCAAAATCTTCAGCAAAAAAAGTTCAAGCGAAAACTCAACGAAAAAAAGTTGAAGTAAAGCCAGAAGAAAAAACTGCAGAAAAGGCAGAAGAAAAAGTTGAAGAAAAGGTTGAAACAAAAACAGCAAAAACTTCAACAAAAAAATCTCAACCAAAATCAACAAAAAAAGTTGAAGAGAAAGAAAAGGTTGCTGAAACAAAGCCAAAAGCAACAAAGAGTGCAACAAAAGCAACAAAGCCAGCTGAAGCAAAAGTTGAAGAAGTAAAAACAGAGGCAGTTAAAAGCACATCAAAATCAACAAAAACAGCAGCAAAAAAACCTTCAACAGCAAAAAAGACAACAACAAAGAAAACAACAAAATAAACGAAAAAATTAGCAAACAATTTGTTTTAAATTTCATAATTAACAAATGAAATTAATGTTTATGGCAAAAGTACAAAAGATAAAATTATCAAATTAACACATAATTTACAATTATTAATATATATTAAAATATGGAGGAAATATGAAAATTTTAAAAAAATCACTTTTGACTATACAACTTTTAGTCGTAATGCTGTTTAGCGTTGTCGCATTGTCTGCTTGTGGAAAGAGCATGACATTCTCAATAAATGACAACATAAACAAAAGCGTTGAAAAAACAATTTCAGTTTTAAATATCAATGCTTACAACAATAAAGACCTTTTAGGAACACAAACAACATATTCTGCAAAAGAAATTGAAAATAAGATTTCAGATTTGGAATATTATGTCAATGTTGGAAAAATTTCTAACGCAAAATCAGTTGACAAAATTTCTTTAAATGATGAGATATTCAAGAGCAGTCAAACATTTAATTTGTCAATAGGAAACAGCAATTTTATTTCTGACAAATGCTTTTATGTTGAAGATAACAACTTGTATGTTGCAGCGCCAATTTTGGCAGTTGAAAGTTTAGGTCTTAAAAAAATTAAGATTAACGACACTGCATTTGATTACACGCAATCAACAAAAGTGGGAGAACTTAAATTTACAAATGTTTCATTCTTAAGTAGCTCAAAAAATATAGTTGAAAAAGTTGAAGGCAGTGAAAATGAATACAATGTAAACATTAAAGATGGAACAACATATTTGTGTTTCTATTATGATGAAGCATTATCAACAGACTATGTTGTAACAAAGAAGGTTTTAACAACAGATGGCGAAACAACTGTTAACTATGGCCTTACAAGAGTTGAAAACATAGAGAACTATCCAGTTGCATTATTCCCTATTGGTTGGAAACCTAGTTATGATGGCACAGACGCAAATTATAATGATAGTTCAGTTTTAAATTACACAGTTTACATGCCATCAAAAGGTGTTGCAGAAGTAGTTTTAAATTATAACTTGCTTTCACCTGATGCAGAATAGAATTAATAAAAAGCAGTTGGATTATTCCAATTGTTTTTTATATTGATTTCGTTCATATGTTGGTTCAGAGTGTGGTTTATATAAAAAACAGCGATATATTTATTGAATTTTAAATCAATTTGTTTTATAATCAAAACATGAGAGTTATATCAGGGAAATATCGTGGGAAAAAGTTGAAAGAATTTGACTTTGACACAACAAAACCCACGCTAGATAGAGTTAAAGAGTCAATGTTTAATTTGATTCAATTTGATATTTTGGGAGCAAAAGTGCTTGACCTTTTTTGCGGGACAGGGGCGCTCGGAATTGAAGCGATTTCCCGTGGGGCAAGTTTTGCATGTTTTGTTGATAAAAATGACAACGCAATAAAACTTACAAAAGAAAACTTAAAAGGTATTGATGGAAATTTCTGCGTATTGCAACAAGATTCAATAGAGTTTTTAGATAATACTCAAGAAAAATTTGATATAATTCTTTTAGACCCGCCTTTTAGTTCAGATTTGGGGATAAGGGCAATTATGAAGATTGTTGAAAAAAATATATTAAGCGACAACGGCACAATCATTTTCGAAACATTAGAAGCAAATTCTTTTAATTTTGATGAAAAGACGTTTAAAATAACACACAAAAAGTATGGGACAGTCGCGGTATATAAGTTGGAGAAAGTATGACATATAACAAATTTAGTGACAAAATTGAAATTTGTGGTCTTGAAGATTTTGACATCATTCAAATTTTGAATTGTGGACAAATTTTTAGATATTCAATTGATGGAGAAACTGCCATTGTTCATTCAAAGGATAAACGTGCGGTTGTTAAAACACTTAATGATAAAGTCGTTATATACACTGACGATGTGAATTATTTTGAAGATTTTTTTGACCTTAAAACTGATTATGGCAAAATTAAAAATCAACTGAAATCAGATTTATTTTTACAAGATGCTGTTGAATTTGGGAAAGGTATAAGAATTTTAAATAATGACCCATATGAAATGATTGTTTCATTTATAATTTCTGCCAACAATAACATCGGAAGAATAAAAAATTCAATTGAATATTTATGTTCTCATTTCGGAGAGAACAAAGGAGATTATTTTGCGTTTCCAACCCTTGAAAAATTAAAAAGCGCAAAAGTGGAAGATTTTGTAAAAGCGGGTCTTGGATATCGTGCTCCACAATTATTTGATACTATACAAAAATTAAAATATGAAGATATTGAAAGTCTAAAAAAACAGGATAAAGACAAACAGTTTAATTTCCTTGTGTCGCTAAAAGGCGTTGGCGAAAAAGTTGCAAATTGTGTGCTTTTGTTTGGGTTAAGGCGAAAAGATGTTTTCCCTGTTGATACATGGATAAACAAGGTTTATAATGTTATAACAGGGTCGAATACAACTGATAGGAAATTTATAACCAAAGATTTGACTTCTAGATATGGAGAACTTTCAGGATATGCTCAGCAATATTTCTTTTACTATTTCCGTGAAAACAAAATAAGAGAAGCTTAATAATAAAAAAATCCGCATGTTGAAACGGATTTTTTTATGCTATTTTTAATTTGCAAATTGAGTTAAAAAAATTATTTGTTTTCATTATTTAAGTTATTTTGAAATTTTTTCAAAATATTTTTCTTTACTATTATGAGAATAAAGAATACAATATATAAAACAATCGATGACACAACTAGCACAATTTCCGCTGTCTCAGAAACAAAGAATGAAATTGTGGTGCAGGCAATTGCAAGGACAAGAAGAACAAGCAAAGCAATATTAAATCTCTTTTGTGTTTTATTGTTTTTTTTCACAGCTTCTTGCTTATCATCTATATCTTTTTGGAAAATTAAATCTTCTTTTGGTTTTGTATAATCGTGAAGTTTGGCACCACATTCCATGCAAAATTTTCTATCATTTCGATTTTCCTTTCCGCAATTTTCACAAAACATTGATTTCTCCTATATTTATATTGTAATTTTATTAAAACAATTTAATAATGTCAAGAATTTTAAACTTCATGTCCAAAACAATTTGAAGAAAGGGTATTGACTAAATTTGATTTGGGTTGTATAATTAACGCAGTAGGAGTGCGTATGGAGTTTGCAGTAATCTTTACAGAAATGAATTGGATTTCAATGCTGTTGTTATGCGTTGGACTCGTGTTTTTGATTGTTGAAGTTTTTATTCCTGGATTTGGTTTTTTTGGAGTGACTGGTTTAATCTCGGTTGTTGCAGGAATTATTGTTAGAATTTGTCAGGGCTTAAACTTAACACAATCATTGGTTTTAATTTTGATGGTTTTAGGTGTGGGCTTGTTGTTTATGCCAATCATGATTTTCAGTGCACAACATGGATTTTTAGGAAGAACAGGCTTGTTTGAAACAAGGTCAAGTTTAAAACGTGATTACAATGAAGCGGACAAAAAATTAAGAAAACTTGTTGGAAAATCTGGCAGGGCGGTCACTAATTTGTCTTTTGCAGGCAAGGCAAAAATTGACGGAAAAATTTACGACGTTTTATCACGCAATTCATACATAGAAACTGGTGCGCATGTAAAAGTCATTGAAATTAAAGACAACACTATTATAGTAAGAAAGTGGTTTGAGTAGGAGGGAGTATGAGTAATTTATTAGCATTGCCATTATGGGCAATTTTGATTATAGTGATTGCTGTTGTGGTTGCTTTCATCGTGGCAATATTAGTCATGGTTCCAATTAGGGTTTGGTTTAGGGCATTGGCGTCTGGTGCACATGTCTCAATGACAAGACTCATTGGAATGAAAATGAGAAAAGTGGACTATCAAAAAATTGTTGACCAATATATTGTTTCTCAAAAAGCAGGATTAAACATTCCAATTGTTGAACTTGAAACTCATTTGATGGCAGGTGGAGACATAACAAAAGTTGTGAATGCATTAATTGCTGCTCACAGCGCAAAACTAGACCTTAGTCTTGAACTTGCAAAAGCAATTGACTTGGCCGGGAAAGATGTGGTTGAGGCTGTAAAAGCAAGTGTGACACCAGAGGTCGTTAAAACTCCATGGATTGACGCAACTGCAAGAAATGGAATTAATGTTAAAGCATGTGCGCAAGTGACTATGAGAGCAAGATTGGACAAACAAATTGGAACTGCAGACAAAGAAACAATCTTGGCGCGTGTTGGAGAAGGAATTGTCACCGCCATTGGTTCAGCAAATTCGCATGCAGACATCATGGCAAATCCTTCAATAATTTCTAAGACAATTCTTGAGCAACATCTCGACAAGAACACGGCATATGAAATTTTGTCAGTTGATGTAAATGATGTTGACATTGGTGAAAACATTGGTGCAAAAATCAAAGTTGAAGATGCAGAAGCAAAAAAGAAAATAAGTCAAGCAGCAGCAGAAGAAAGAAAAGCGCAAGCGGTTGCTCTTGAACAAGAAATGAAGGCGAAAACTCAAGAAATGAAAGCAATTGTTCTTGCTGCTGAAAGTGAAGTTCACAAAGCAATGGCGCAAGCATTGAAAAACGGCAAATTCGGCGTGGTTGACTATTATAAACTTCAAAATCTTGCTGCGGACACTAATATGAGAAATTCAATTAGTAGTGCTAGCGAAAATAAACAAAACCAAAAGCCATCAGGTGGCAGACCTGGTAGTCCATATGGTGACGACGAATAATAATTTGGAGCAGTTATGATATCTTTCAAATTCATTTTGATATTGTGCGTTTGTGTTTCTCCAATCGTTGCTTTATTAATTCTTCTTCCTAAAAAAAGAAAAAAACTAAAGGAAGACAAAAAAGAACCGGTGAAAATTGAAAACACAACAGCTCCTCAAACCGAGAAAAAAATCGAAAGCCCTGAAGAAATTAAATCTTTTGAAAGCAGATTGAACGCGAAATCGGGCATTGATTTAGATGCTTATTTAAAAAACAAAAGCAAATCTTTAAAAAAAGCAAAAAGAAAAGAAGAAAATGTCGACACTGAATTGTTTGAATACTTTCGTAAGACAGAAAATGTGAATGAACAAAAAAGTGAACCTAAACGCACATACGCAGACGACATTGTAGATTTACCTCCAGAAATGAAAGCGATTGCATTTTTAAATATATTTAACAGGATAGATTTTTAATCTTCCTGTTTTTTATAGTCATCATCAAAGTTCTGTTGTTTTGAGTTTATATTAATAAGGTATATATAAATAACTTAATATTTACATTAATTTTGATAACTTATATATCTAGACAAAGTTGTTGAAAATTTTTTTATTTTTTATAAAAAAGTTTTGAAAAACACTTGATTTTATTAAAAAACTGGTGTAATATAAGACTTGTCACGCTAAAAGTGTGACTTGAATACATATTTATTGTGTCAATTTGTCAAAATTTGTAGAACTTTAAAATATTTTTAAAAAACTTTAAAAATTTTAAAAAAAGTTTAAAAAAACTGTTGACAAAAACATTTAAGTATGTTATTCTAGCAATGCATCTAAAGTAGTATTCGACAAAAATATTGCAAAAGATGCCTATATAAACTGACTTTTGTTGGTTAATTATATAGAAAAAGAACAATGACAACTGCATATTTTTGAAAAAATACAAATACGAGAAGTAATTGCATCAGTAATGAAAAATTATTTCAATTTCAAATTTGTAATTTTGCCAAAGAACATTAATCAAAGGAACAAAAAGACGATCAAGCTACAAAGAGCATATAGAGGATGCCTTGGCACTAAACGCCGATGAAGGACGCGACTAACTGCGATAAGCCACGGGGAGCTGTAAATGAGCGATAATCCGTGGATTTCCGAATGCGGAAACGCACTATGTTGAAGACATAGTATCACATCATGAATAAATAATGTTGTGAGGGGAACTCAGGGAACTGAAACATCTAAGTACCTGAAGGAAAAGAAAGTAAACAACGATTACCTAAGTAGTGGCGAGCGAACGGGTAACAGCCCAAACCATTGGTAGCAATATTGATGGGGTTTAGGACTCAGTGAGTAGTTGAAGTGTTGATAGTTGAACATGTTTGGAAAAACGGGCGAAACAGGGTAATAGCCCCGTAAGCGAAATCAACATAAGATGAATGAGTATCCAGAGTAACGCGGGACACGTGGAATCTTGCGTGAAGATAGGAGGACCATCTCCAAAGGCTAAATACGATTTAGTGACCGATAGCGAATAGTACCGTGAGGGAACGGTGAAAAGAACCCCGGGAGGGGAGTGAAATAGAACCTGAAACTATATGTTTACAAGCAGAGAAAGCTCTACGTAGCAATACAGAGCGATCTCGTACTTTTTGTAGAACGGACCGGCGAGTTATCGTACGTAGCGAGGTTAAGCAATTAAGTTGTGGAGCCGAAGCGAAAGCGAGTCTTAATAGGGCGAGTTAGTTGCGTGCGGTAGACCCGAAACGAGACGACCTATCCATGAGCAGGTTGAAGCAGAGGTAACACTCTGTGGAGGACCGAACACACGCCTGTTGAAATAGTCGGTGATGACTTGTGGATAGCGGAGAAATTCCAATCGAGTCTCGATATAGCTGGTTCTCCTCGAAATAGCTTTAGGGCTAGCCTCTGTGTAAAGATAGTTGGGGGTAGAGCACTGAATGGTCTAGGGGGCTTCGCGGCCTACCGAAACTTATCAAACTCCGAATACCAACGCATCGATAACAGGGAGTCAGACTGCGAGTGATAAGATCCGTAGTCAAAAGGGAAACAGCCCAGACCTACAACTAAGGTCCCAAATGTACAGTTAAGTGTGGAAGGATGTGTAAACGCATAGACAACCAGGATGTTGGCTCAGAAGCAGCCATTCATTAAAAGAGTGCGTAATAGCTCACTGGTCGAGTGGGTATGCGCCGACAATAATCGGGGCTAAAACTGTAAACCGAAGTTTAGGAATGTATATTTATATACATTGGTAGAGGAGCAATGTATGCGGGCAGAAGCACAATCGAAAGGGTGTGTGGACTGCATACAAGAGAGAATGCCGGTATGAGTAGCGCGAGCGTTGACATAATCAACGCGGTCGAATGTCCAAGGTTTTCTGGGGAAGGTTGAACCACCCAGAGTAAGTCGGGGCCTAAGCTGAGGGCGAAAGCCGTAGGTGATGGACAACAGGTAGATATTCCTGTACCACTTAATATAGACCAAGAGTCGAGGCAGGGACGCAGAAGGATAGTGTATCCACGCGGATGGAAATGCGTGGCTAAATCGTGAGTTGGATTAGGTAGTGAAGTACGCCAAATTATTAACAATGAGCGATGATGGGGAGTGAATATAGTAACGAAGTACATGAATTCACGCTGACGAGAAAAGCTGCTAGATATATATTGAGTGCCCGTACCCCAAACCGACACAGGTGGACGATGTGAGAAACATAAGACTGACGGGATAACCTTTGTTAAGGAACTCGGCAAAATGACCTCGTAACTTCGGGAGAAGAGGTGCCACCAGCAATGGTGGTCGCAGAGAATCGGCCCAAGCAACTGTTTACCAAAAACATAGGTTTCTGCTAAATCGAAAGATGAAGTATAGGAGCTGACGCCTGCCCAGTGCTGGAAGGTCAAGGGGAGATGTTAGAGCAATCGAAGCATCGAACTTAAGCCCCAGTGAACGGCGGCCGTAACTATAACGGTCCTAAGGTAGCGAAATTCCTTGTCGGGTAAGTTCCGACCCGCACGAAAGGCGTAACGATCTGGGCACTGTCTCAACGAGAGACTCGGTGAAATTATAGTACCTGTGAAGATGCAGGTTACCCGCGACAGGACGGAAAGACCCCGTGGAGCTTTACTGTAGCTTG
>JBJETW010000009.1:0-129744 GCA_051883515.1 Candidatus Onthoplasma sp. | reverse complement strand
TCATAGCCCTGTCAATATATTCAGCAACAATTTCATAGCCATTCTTTTCAGCATATTCCTTGCAAACCCTTAATTGCCCCTCAATGCTCTGTTCAGTTTGGCTATCACTAGAATACCTTGCATAAATAACAGCTTTTTTCATCATTCTCTCCTTATAAAATCAAAGTGGGTATCCCACTTGTGTAAGCAATTGGGAGTGGTAAAATGCCCAAAAGAATTGTCGTTCAAAGTGAGTCACTAGAAGCCCTTGTTTTTATGGGCTTTTTCACTTTGAAAATGGCATTTTGAGCCTACTCTTATCCTGCTCGGTAAAATTACACTAAAAAATCTTATTTAATCTGTCAATAGATAAGCTAAAATAATCTTTATCAAGTTCAATTCCTATAAACTTTCTACCTAGATTTAAACAAGCCACACCCGTTGACCCACTTCCCATAAATGGGTCGATTACAATATCATTTTTATTTGTGTGAATGTTTATTATATCTTGCATAAGTTTTAAACTTTTTTGTGTTGGGTGTCCAACTTTTTCATTTCCAGATACAGTAGATGTTTCAAACAAACTTCTCATATATGGTTTGTTTTCTTGTTTATTAAAAGTCCATTTCGCACCTTTTTTTACTGCCCAGATTGCAAATTCCATATCTTGGACATATCTTCTATCAATATTTCTAGGCATAGGATTAGCCTTTCTCCAAACTAACACATCTTTAACTTCTAGATTACTTTCTTCCATTGTTTTTATTATAAAACTCATATAACGATAAGAGCAGAAGACAATCATAGAACCATTTTTATCTAGTATTTTCTCATATTTCGGTATCCATGAGAATAAGTCAAAATTTTTATCCCATTCTCCAAAATCTACACCTTGTCTTGGGCATTTTAAAGTATTGAAATTATTTTCATGAGATATGTTATAAGGTGGGTCTGTTATTATATGGTTAACTTTTATATGATTTTTTACCAATTCATCAATTAAAGTATAAGCATTGCCTTTATATAAAGTATAATCTTTTCCAACAATAACATCATTACCTAATTCATTACAAATTTGTTCTCCAATGGCTTTTGCTAGAAGTGGTGGAACAGCATTGCCAATTTGTTTACAAACAGCAACTTTTGGCCCACAAAAATAAAAATCATCTTTAAAACTTTGTATTCTTGCGGCTTCTCTTGGAGTAATTGCTCTGTTAAGATATGGATGTGAATTTTTACCGTTGGAAGGAGTGTCAAATCTTGTATCTATCGTTGGACTAATATTATCCCATTCAAGTCTTGACCAAGTGGTGGAAAATTTTTGTTTTCCTAATAATTCTTTAGGCAAGTATTCTTTGCCACTTTCTGGTGGTATCATCTTTAATTTTTCAATTGCAAGTTTTGAGTGGGTTGAAGCTTTATGATATTGTAAGCATTTACCACGCAACATTCTTTGATAGTTGCTTTGTGGTTCATTTCTATATTCAGATATTTCATTACCTTGACCACTTTCCAGATAAGCTAAATCTGAAATAGCATCTCTAACTGTCGTTTTGATATCTTGTGGGTTTGGAAAATTTATAAATTTTGTTTTACTAGCAATAAACAATGCTCGTTCTCTATTTTGTGGAACACCATAGTTTTTTGCATTTACAACTCCATAATTTACAATATAACCAAGGGCTTTTATTTCTTTTAGTATTTCATCTCTGAAAAAATGGCTAGTAGAATTAAGAATGTTTTTAACATTTTCAATTATAAACACTTCCGGTTGAAGTTCTTTTACAATGTTTAAATATTCTTTGAATAAAAAATTTCTAGGGTCGTCTAATCCTAAATTTTTACCTTTTAAACTAAACCCCTGACAAGGTGGTCCACCTATTATCATATTAACGTTATGTTTTTTGCTTTCTTCAATAACTTGTTTTTTAATGTTTGGGTCAAGGATATCTCCACAAATAGCAACTGCTTTGGGAAAGTTTTTTGAAAAAGTTTCAATTGCATATTTTTCAAAATCTAATCCTACAACAGTAGAAAAATTATCATTCAATTCTAATCCAGCAGAGAAACCACCAGCACCACAAAATAGGTCTAAAACATTAAATTTCATAAAATTCTCCTTGTGAGGGATGATTTTTTATTACCTCACAAATAATAATATCATATATTATTTGAAAAAACAACTATTTTTGATATAATTAAATTATGATGTTTTTCTTCCTTGGAGATAATAATATGAAAGTAAGTGAATTTTTAGAAAAAGATGATATTACACCATTTCTTCTTGGTGCATTCTATGGCCGTTTTGAAATAACTGACGATAGTAAATACATTTATTCAATATCTACATATAAATCATCAAAATTTTGCGATGATATGGAATTTTATTTAAAGAGTAAAAAATACTATTTAGATATTCTAAATAAGTTTTCAGGACAAAATGTTTGGACAATGGATAAAATTGAAGGAATAAACAGGTCGGAATACACTTGTTTGTTAGAAAATGATTTGCAATTAAATAGAGAAAGTTTTTTCAATAAATTATATACTAAAATCGTAAGCAATCCATTTGTATTGGAAGATGGATTGACAGAAAACAAAAAAATGTTTATTCGTGGATTTATGGAATTGCGTGGAAGTGTTGATGGAACCGCCGATTATTTAGCTCAAGATTATTTCTTTAAAAGTGAATTTGAGTTAAAACGAGTTAGATTATTAGTTGACCTTTTATGTGTTCCGATTGAATATCTTAACTTTAATTTTAGAGAACTTCAAAATCAATATATTACCGGCGAAAATAAAAGAAATTCACAATTAAGATTTATTCTATCTTGGTATGTTAAAAATATAGGAATAATAAATATTTACAAAGCAGCACTTATAAAAAATGCTTATTATGGATTTATTCCAAAACCCATTAAAAACGATATAATATATTTTACTACGCCAGATAAAAACTCTCAACAAAAAACAACATTTGAAAATAGAATTGCTATTTATTCGCAAAAGCTATTAGGAAAAGAACTTTCTACATTCGATATTCAAAACCTACGAAATGAAATTGGATTCAGTGATGAGTTTGAAGGCAAATTTAGAAGGAATATGGAAATTGTTGAAATTGTTAGATTGTTCACACCTGATGTTTGTGCTTGCTGCCAAGAAGAATATAATATAAAGGATAGAACATTTACTAGTAGAAAAACAAATAGACCATATTTTGAAATCCACCACGTCATATCTGTTGGCAAAAATACAGAATTAGATGTTGAAGATAATTTAGTAAAACTATGTCCAGTTTGTCATAGTCAGATTAAAGCTGGTGCGGGTTTAGAAGTTGAACAAAAAGAAAATATATCAAAGATGTTAGAACACGAGCCAAAGTGTTTTGAATTTGCAACTCATATTTTTGATACCAAAGATAGAGAAAAAATCGTTGAAAATATCTATAAATCATTAAAATAATGGGGAACAGGATAAGGAGCGGACTCAAAATGCACTTTTCACACCTTAAAACCCTTATAAAATAAGGCTTTTTCGGTGTTTCACCTTGAAAGGTGCCATGATTCATTTTGAACCACTCCCCATACCTTACACAAGTGGGATACCCACTTTGTATATTTTTGTCAAAACTTTATCAAAATTTAAAAGACTATGTTATAATTAAAATGACTTCTAACATTGATGCAAGAAGTCGGATTGAAATCAATAAGTAGCTAACATACGATATCATAAAAAAATGATATTATGACAAAACTTATTGATAAACAGTGTTTTATTGATTGTGAAGATATACCAGAAAACACAGCCACTTATAACCTTAATACTAAAGTGTTAAGGCAGGGCAAAACAAAATTAAGTCAAAAGCAAATAAAGCGCATAGCTTTTATTCTTGCCACCGACTTAAAGAACTTTGCCGAATCCAACGGCAACTTTTCTAGCCTAACAGCAAATGCAGTCTACACTCATTTGCAATCCAATCAATAAAACACAAAAGGAAGAAGTCTAAACTTCTTCCTTTTTATCTAGTCCTAAAAACTTTTTATAATCAGCTTTCTTTATATTTAAATTCCACCTTTCATTTATAAAATGAATAATTTTAATACCTCTGTTTAATATTGTTTTAGGAGACCATTCACTTTCAGTAGAAACTTCCATTTCAGAATAGCTTCCAAATTTATATCCTAAATTGTTATCTTTATTACAACACTTTTCATTAAATGGTTTATTTGCAAGCTTCTCATTTTTTGATTGGGACAACATTAATAAATTGCCTAAAGAATTCCTATATTTTGTATTACCACGACCAAAATTAAACCTAGATTTCCAATAGTTTGAGCTTGGTGATTTTGGATATATGTGTTCTATAGAATTAAACACTTCTTGGGCAGTGTTGAAATCAGGTATTTTTTGTATTTTATTTTTACTGTCTTTTTGTAATTTCTTTTCATATTCCCATAAAATGTAAGGGGTTGCCTTTTTATTATAAAATCCACCGCGATTATAAAAATTAAGCAACTTTTGCATAGCTGTTTGGTTTGAAGTAATTAAAGATATATAACTATCTATTTTGGTTATAACATCCTCAAATTGCATATCTTTTGTTTGATATTTATAGAACAGTTCTTCTAGTGTGATTTTTTCTTTTTCATTATAAAATACTTCATAAGGATAGAAATTCTTAATAAACATATATCTTTCTATCACTTTCAAAAATTTCTTAATATCATTTGCATTTTCATTACTTATCACTGCATAGATTAAAAGTTTTGTATATGAAGTCCTATAGTAATCAGAATTATAATGATTATCTTCACTTTCTAATAAGAAGTTTATTTTTCTTAGTAATTCTTTAGTATCATCACCATAATTGGCAAATATTGGATTATGTATGTTTGACCAGATTTGAATACACTTGTTGAAGTCTTCTAAATAATCAAATAATGTCTTTATTTGAAGTTCATTAGTTTCAACCTTTTCTGGAATGAAATATCTATTCAATAAATAATTTCCAGACTCAAAGTCATAATACTCAAACATATATCGTCTATCTTCTCTTGTCTTATACTTTTCATATAGCTCTTTTGAAAAATACAAATGAAAATGAGCATCCAAAAACTCATCATCTTTTAAAGGATTGTCTTTATTTAATCCTAAATAGTGATAAATATTTTTCCAACATGTGTTTATTTTTTCTCTCAATCTTTGAATTTCACTCGAATCATTTGTAAAAAGACTACTAATATATATTAATCTATTTTTTAGAAGTTCAAGTCTAGTCAATCTTTTACCTCTATTATTCATTGTTTCAAATGACACATATACATCTATATCTTCAGAAATTTCATAAGTGTTAAATAAAAAATGTTGTGTTATCTTTGTATATACCGTTTCCAACTCTTCAAGACTCAAATCTTGTAGCTTTGACAAGAAAAATTGTTTTGCATTTAGTAAATTATTATTATATATAGTATTTTCTTCTGTTGCCACTATATCTGATTGATTAAATATTCTGTTAATTAAAAATGAATAACTTGGATTATCTTTTTCATAACAAAATAAAAATGTTTTATTTGATGTTTCGTCTTTTTCTTCATAAAGAAATCTCTCAATTATTTTATCTTGGCTTGTAAAGTTTAGTTTATCTACTTTTCTATTTATCATTACTTCTATAATAGCAGAAATAAGAATAATACTAGTAGTCAGCCTTTGTTGTCCATCAACTACATAAAATGGATTATATCTTTTTGAGTTTATAATCCATAAGTCATCTAACCATGTATTATATTTACTAGAATTAACTTGTTCCAAGGTTAGAACTCCTACATAATGATTTTTTCCTTGCTTTAAACGCATTAAATCATTCCAAAACTCTTCTATTTCTTTATTTGACCAAGCATATCCTCTTTGAAAATCCGGTATGCGAAATAAATTTTCAGAAAATAACTTAGATATTGATTTTAATTGGTCGTTCATAATTTCTCCTTTGTATATAAGAATACTATATCATAAAAGGCAGAAAAAATCAATTTATTACAATAATTAACTTAATCCACCTATCACCTATATAGATTTTGGTGTTAGGATTGGATAACGGTCTTCCCGCCAAATACCACTACATATTGTGGTATGCGAAATGACACATTATATATATTGTATGGGAAAAGTGTGTCATTTTTTCATGTGAGTAGAATTTGAGTAGAATTTTGACACATTAAGTATATTAATATACTTATCGTCTACATCTATATTATGTCGTGTGTAAACTGCGTCTGTGACAGTACTTCCAATTTTGTGTCCAACCCATGATTGAATTATGTTTTCGGAACAATTTATATTTACATATTTGTTATAAAGTGTTGCTGACTTTGTTGTTGAAACTTAAAAGGTCATGCCAGAACCATCACTAAACTACTTAAGGCTTAATAGAGATGACAAAGGAAATTGGATTAAATCTATTAAACAATGCTTGTGCTAATTTAAGCAAGATTACAATTGCTCGTTATATCATTTGATTTTGTCAAAGTCTATCGTAGTTTAGTTTTTGTATAAAACATCGGAATAAAATATTGCTTAAATATACAACTTTATTATGAATAGTTAGGTAGGAATTTCTGGCTATTTTATTCTGCCAAAGATAATTGTTAATTATTTAAATCACAAAAAAAATATTATCAAAACATTTTATATTGATAATATATTCCTTTCTATTATACATTGAGTGATAAAAAATGTTGTTTTATTTTTAATTTTTCATAAATAATTCAAATAAGAAATAACATATTTTATAATTGCAAAGGTTTAATCAATTTTTACGATTTTTAATTTTAAATTTTCAACTGCATTTTTATATATTTCATTATCTTTCTTATTGAGATATATCATAAATGAATCATAAATAGCATCAATATAATTTTTCTCAACAATTTCTTTTCGTATATGGTCATATTTCACATAATATACACAAGCGGTGAGCATTAGGGCTCTATCTAATTTTGTGTTTGGAGAATATATCCACAATGGTTTTAATTGCAAAAAATCATTTAAAATTTCTTTTGTTACACCATCTTGTGTCATTGTCATTGGTTGAGCACCATTTGCCACTGTTATAACATTAGCAAAAGCATCGGCATTTTTAATTATTTCATTATAGAATTTAATTTCTTCATCATCATACAAGTAAGGCTTTGTGTGCCACTTGATTGATTCAATCATAACTTCTCTTTGTCTATTTGTTATGTTAAATATTTCTGCATCATATTTTTTTAAAATTTCTGCCCCCAAATCTCCATGATCAATAGATTTTTTATCATTGTATGTTTGATATAACTTCCATTGTTCAAATCTGCCAACATCATGCAATAATCCAATTAAATAACAAAAATTTCTTTGTTCTTTGTTTAACTTAAAGGTGCACGCAATTGAATAGCATTTTTCTGCGACACTATAACAATGTATAATTTTTCGCAATATATTGCTATTTGATGTATCATATTGATTTACAAAATCCCAAAAAAATTTATTATAATTTTGAATTGTATCGTTTCTTATCATTTGTATCCCCTTTAATTTATTCATTGCTTCTTCAAATTTTCCAATTTCTAAAGCTTGTGATATTTTTATGTAATATTCACTAATTTCATTTACAGGCAAAGTATTAGTTAGATGATAAAATTTACTTAATGCCAAATGATGTTCTCCATCAAAAAACTCATCCACATAACTATAATAAAAATGAATATAACATCGTCATTGTGTATTATCATCAATATACCCAGACTTTTTAGCATTCTCAGGTCTTTGCTTTCTTAAACAACAAACTTCAAAATTCAATATACATTTTCATAGCAAAAATATTTATTTGAAATTTGCTCTTGGTTCTGTGCAATTTAATCTATGGTATATTAATTGTTTTTCATGCTTTTATTTTATTTAATAAATATAACTTTGTCAATATCATTTATATCAACTTATTATTTAAAAAAATCTTTACATTTTTTAAAATTTGTGATATAATGCCAAAAAGTGAGGTAAATATTATGAAACATTTAATAAAAATCCTTTCATTAAGAGCTATCATTATGGGAGCAATCACCACTGGATTATGTTTTTTATTCCCTGGGGCTATAATTCCTATTTCTATAATTGCTTCTGTTAGTTATCTAATTAGTGCAGTTGCATCTGTAGAACATGCAAAAAGTATTGGAGATGAAATGGACACAATCCCAACTGGAGATTTAAAATATTATGAATTTAAAGCTCCTGGAACTTCCCTAGAAAATAAAATTGTCAACACTGTTGATAAATTAGAGGAACAATGTAAAGAAAGAAACAATAAACAAGAAAATGATACAAACAAAGAAAAAACCGTTAAAGAAGATAAAAATGAATATTCAGAAATAAAAAATGATAATAATGAATATTCAGAAATAGAAAATGATGAAAATGAATATTCAATGTAAAAAAATTGAAGTTTACTTGATATTGAGGATTCTAAAAACGCAAAATTTGTTAGAATGCAATCACCTCAATTTCGCAAATTAAAAGCACTGCATATAGTGCTTTTTTCTTTTATTTTTTCATAATACAGTATGTTGATTAAATCAATGATAAACAAAACTGTCATTTACATTAATGGTTTTTTTTAACTGACATGTCAACTCTAACAAAATGTATAATAGATATTTATACTTTTTTGAAAGTCTAATTATATTTGTTAGAAATTTGTAGAGCAAATATTAAATAAATTTTAAAATTGGGATTGAAAAATTAGTTTGTTTGTGTTAATATAAAAGTAGTTAAGGAGAATGATTATGTTTGTAGAACAATTAACTAGAGATGAAATAATAGATTATATTACAAAAGATGAATTAACAAAATATTTAACAAAATATGATGACTATGTTAGAAAGGAATATGATTTTAATGAAATAACCGATTTTAAGGTTTGTGAAGGTGAAATAACTTTTAGAATAAGAGATAAAAAGTTTAAACTTACAGATTTTGATTATACAACAAATTACACAACAACTTTATATAATGGATTTCATTGTAAAAGTTGGTTAAGTTTTATGTATAAGAGATTTGGAAATCCATATAAAATTGCATTTTTATCTTTTAGAGAACAAGAAAAAAGAGACATCTTAGAGGCTGCTGCAAAACGATTTGATGAAGACACTGCCGAATATGAAGATGGATTAGAATGTAAGTAGAATTTAATTCATGATATATATTTAAATTTTATAGGCAAGCAAAGAAACAGACTTAAAATGCAAAGTTCTCTCACAAAAGGCAAGAAACTTCAATGCATTTAGCTGACTTACTTTACAGGTGACTAAAAAAGAAATTTAAACTATTCACATTTTAAACCAAGTGGGAACATCACTTGTCTTTTTTTTGTAGAAAATATAGTTTTTGAAATGATTTTATGATATAATATTATTGCTCCGAAAGGAGCATTGGATTAAAGTCAATAGGTTGCACAGCATATTCTCATATATTTGAAAATTATGAGATGACAAAACTTATTGACAATCGTTTTATTGATTGTGAAGATACACCAGAAAATACAGCCACATATAACCTTAATACTAAAGTATTAAGGCAAGGCAAAACAAAATTAAGTTAAAAGCAAATAAACCGAATTGCCTTTATTCTTGCCACCGACTTAAAACCTTTGCCGAATTGAGTGACGACTTTTCTAACCTAACAGTAAATGCAGTCTACACTCATTTGCAATCCAATCAATAAAACCCACGAGAAAAAGTGAAAAAACTTCTTCTCTTTTTTATAAAAGTATGTTATACTAATCTTAAATAAGGAGTTTTTATGATTATTAAAGATGAATACGATTCTTTTATCTTACAAGCATTAGCAACAACTTCTTTACTTGCTGAACTTTCTAATAATGGCTATTTGAGCACTGAACACTTTAAAAATTTAAAGTTTGAAAACGAATTTTTTAAGAAAATATTAAAACTTTCTAGCATAGGAAATCCTGCATGTCTACAAATGTTTTTATATGCATTATTAGTAATCCCAAAAGAATTGGAAGAAAAAGGACAGGTAAAACTACAATTAACTAATTTAAATAATGAAATAGATAAATTGAAAATTTCATTGGTTTCCACATATACAAAAGAGCCAAACTTTAAATACATTAAACATATGAGGAATGCGTTATCACACGGAAATTGCTTTTTCTCAACAATTAATGGGAATACAATAGTAGCATTTAAAGATTGTAATACACGAAACAAAAAAGAATACTGTGAAATTACAATATCTACATTTAATGTTGGAACTATACTAATGTACATACAGAAGATTTTATTATCATATTTCAAAGATAAATACAACTTATAGTTGAATAAAAACTTTAATCCACCCAGCACCGATATAGATTTTGGTGTTAGGATTGGATAACGGTCTTCCCGCCAAATAAAACTACATATTGCGGTGTGCGAAATGACACATTGTATATGTTGTATGGGAAAAGCGCGTCATTTTTTCATGTGAGTAAAATTTGAGTAGAATTTTATTTTAAAGGACGGTTTATTTATGTTAGTTTATGATAAAGAACAAATAAAAAAATTTTTGGGTTATTCAGCGAAAGATTTAACTGATGCTGGAATATGTCCAACATGTTTTAATAAACAAACCAAAAATTCTGTTTTTGGAGATGATTCTTTATTAAAAGTATATGAAGATAAAGATATTGAATGTTTGTTTGTTGCCAATCCAAGAGCAGATGGACATATGATGATTGCTCCCAAGAGGCATTATCATGACTTAACTGAAGCGACAGATGAAATAAACACTAAAATTATAAAATTTGCAAAACAACTAATGATAATTATAAAAGATGTGTTTGTTTGTGAACGTGTATACCTATGTACAATGAGTGATGGTCCAATGAATCACTACCATATTCAGTTAATTCCTAGATACGCAAACGAAAAGCGTGGCTCTGAGAATTTTGTAAAACCAAGACATGATTATGTATTTAATAAAGAAAAATTTGATTTAGTAAAACAAAAAATACTAAATTATGTTTTAAAAAATACATAGATAAAATAAAAGAATAGAATAGAGAAAGAATTGGAAAACGTTTTGTAATTAAGGGAAAATAAGCACTTCAATATTTTATTTATTAAAAAATTAAAAAAAGTATTTCATAACCTTAATAAATCATAAAAAGTCAGCACATGTGCATTTATGCATAATTAGTGCTGACTTATTTAATATCTGGGTTTAATTTTTTATTTTCTCCCAACTAAATTCATTTCGCCCAAAATGACCGAAACATGCAGTTGGTTTATAAATTGGTTTTAATAAATCTAATTCCTTGATTATATTCGCTGGACTAAAATCAAAGTTTTCTTGAACATATTGATAAATTTTTTCAATTGGTCGTTTTTCTGTGCCAAACGTGTCAATATTGATTGATATCGGTTTACTTAGTCCAATTCCATATGATACCTGAATTTCACACTTATCCGCTAGATTATGTGCAACAACATTCTTTGCCACAAACCTAGCATAATAAGCGCCAGACCTATCCACTTTTGTTGCATTTTTACTTGAAAAACAACCGCCACCAACTTTTGCCGTTCCACCATAAGTGTCCACTACAATTTTTCTTCCAACACAACCTGAATCACCGAATGAACCCCAAATTGTGAATTTACCACTTGGGTTAATGATAAATGTCGTATCTTTAACTAAATTTTTATATTCATTAAGAACAACATCTAAAATGTCTCTTTTTATAATGTTTTGAATTTCTTCAAACATTAATTTTTTATCATGAGAAACAGAAATTAACACTGTTAGAATTCTGCTTGGTTTGTTGTCCTCATACTCCACCGTCACTTGACATTTAGCATCTGCAAAAAAATCATTTCTTGTTCTTCTAAATACTTCGTATCGGCGCATCAGTTTGTGCGCAACAATAATTGGCAATGGCATATATTCTTTGGTCTCGTTTGTTGCATATCCAAACACAACACCTTGGTCATTAGCCCTGAGTTCTTCTTTTACCACCGCTTGATTTATGTCTGGACTTTGCTCACTTATCTCTTTTATAATTTTAAATTCGTTTATATATCCAATATCTTTTAAAATTCGTTTTGCAATACCATCGTAGTCGATTTTTGCTTTTGTCGTTGCTTCACCATAAATAAATAGTTTGTCGTTTTTAATCGCACATTCAACGGCCATTTGTGAATCTGGGTCTTGAGATAGTGCTTCATCTAAAAATGCATCTGCAATTACATCACAGGTTTTGTCTGGATGTCCAATGTTGACGCTTTCGCTTGTAATTATGTTTTTCATATTTTCTCCTTTAAGTTATAAATTTTATTTTTTTAATAGTCACTTTAAAGTTGTATTGTCGCTTCTTATGAGCAAATGTGCATACAATAAAGTTTTCAATTCTCGCTTAAATATTGCCGATTAAAATTTTGATATTATGTTATTTTTAACATTTGTAAAGTTCTCATATTATTCTCCTTATTAAAGATTTTCCAAAAAGAGAATACAAAAAATCCCATCGTCACCGACAGGATTATAAATCATATTCATTACCCATCGGTCAGCCATTAGCACCTTTCCAATTTGGCAGGTTGCTGTGTGGTCAACGGGGCTGTCCCTCGCACACTCTTTATGGATAAATTTATCATATATTATTTTTAAAACAATGTCAACATTAATGTAGAATTATTCAAAAAATTTTTAATCTATTAATATTAAACCTTACATACTCCTTTCTTATGTCAATACTTTTTAATGAATAAACGCATATTTATTTTTTTGTATATTTGTCCAAAAAATGATGGCGAATGTTGTTTTCGTCTTTATATTCAATTACTGTTGCCAAATTTACATTTTCAACGCTTTTGAATATGTTGCCTTCAATTTGAGGGTCTTCTTTTTTTAATTTCGCAATAAGATTCTTTACTTTTTTCCTTTTTGAACCCGTATTATTCAACTGGCAAGTTTCTGATGAACAATTGTCTGTAAATTTGCAAGCGCATTGAATAAAATGAAGGTCATTATAGTCGCGCCAATGTTTAATATCGTCTTCTCGGATTAAATACATTGGTCTGATAAGTTCCATTCCTTCAAAATGCGAACTATGCAATTTTGGCATCATGGTTTGAATTTGCGCTCCATATAACATTCCCATGAGTATCGTTTCAATCACATCGTCATAGTGATGACCAAGCGCAATCTTGTTGCAACCAAGTTCTTTCGCTTTGCTATATAAATGACCACGTCTCATTCTTGCGCAAATATAGCAAGGATATTTTTCAATGTTGAAAACATTTTCAAAAATATTAGATTCAAAAATTGTGATTGGCACATTGAGCATTTGAGCATTTTTTTCAATTATTTCCCTGTTCTCTTTGCTATATCCTGGGTCCATCACCAAAAACACCAACTCAAAAGGAATTTTGTTGTGTTTTTTTAATTCTTGAAATAGTTTTGCCATGAGCATAGAATCTTTTCCACCTGATATGCATACGGCAATTTTATCGTTAGGTTGAATTAAATCGTATTCATTAATCGCTTTGCAAAATTTTGAGAAAATTTCTTTGTGGAATTTTTTTCTTAAACTTTCTTCAACCTTGTTCGCGCGCTCATTGTCTCTCAAATCTGAAACGTGATTTTTAAGCCACCCAAAATATCCGTCTTTTAAATTAAACGCTTGATATCCATCTTCTCTTAACTTATTGACAACATCTTCGCTTACTTTTCCGCTTCTGCAATAGATATATAACTCCTTGTCTTTTGAAAACTTTTTAATTTCGTCATCAAGCACGCTAATAGGAATATTTTTTGCACCCAATATGTGCCCATATTCAAAAGCATCTTCTTCTCTTATGTCAATGATTTCATATGTATCTTTTTCTTTGCTTGATAATTCTTCATATGTTGTTTCGTATGTCATGTTTATCTCCGAAGATTATTATATCATAAAATCGTATAAAATTTAAAGAAAACTAAAAATTTTAATAAAAAAATAACCACTTTTTAAGTGATTATTATAAAATTTAGAAATCTTTCATTATAAGCATTAGAAAACCAGCAAGTGGGTTGTTAAAAATTAATGTCAATATTGCTGTCGATTTTAACTCTGATTTGTGCTCTGCTTTGTCAAATCTCTTTAATGCATAAGCACCAACCCCGATTGACAACAGCGCATATATTGCAGAAATCACCAAAAAAACTATTGGAGTATGCCAAAAAATTGTGGTCAAAATTGAAGGAATTATCATAATTGGATTCGCAATCATGCTAAATATTATTGATGCTTTAATAAATTTTCTCATACTTATCCTTTTATGTATATTATACCTTTATTTTAATTTTTATCCAAAACTTTTGCATACCTTTTCACAATTTCTTCTGTGTTTTCATTAACAATTGTGTCGTATTCTAATTTTGTGTTGTATGTAGATTCATATATCTCTTTCCAAATTTCAAAGTTTTTGTTTTTCAATTCTTCAATGTTTGATTTTAAATCTTTATTTTCATCAGGATAAATTGGTTTTTCAATATGGATTGTCAATGCCTGAACAGGGAAACCATCTGGTACAATTACATCACTGTCTTCCATGGTGATAAAGCACGGAATAACCGGCACATTATTTTTTGTTGCAAAGCGGAATGCACCATTCTTTAATGGTCTTGGTTTGCGATAATTCCACCACATTGCCTCTTCTGGATATATCAAAACAAAATTGCCTTCTTGAATCAGTTCGTTTGTGCAACGAATGAATTTTTTCATTGTTGATTTGTTTTGACTGAGCGGAAGCGTATCACAATATTTCATTGGTGCTTCAAATCCTTTTGGTGGGTTTGTAAAATTCCCTTCTCTAATAACTTTAAACATTCTTTTACGTTTCAATTTGGCTGAAGTAAACGCCAAATCCATTGCAAAACTGTCTTGTGCACCAAAATGATTGCAAGTTAAAATTGCGCCCGTTTTCACAGATTTTAGGTTCTCAATTCCTTTGATTTCCTTAACTTGGAACATTCCTATTTTCTGCATCTTTTTAACAAATTTAACAATTCCTTTATAAGCGAAAAATCTCAAGATTTTGTTCTTGAGTTTTTTTCTTTTATAATCGATTTGATTTGGCAAAAGTTCAATTGTTGGCAAGTTGTCCTCTGCATCTATATCGAAAATGCCGTTTTTCTCCATTTCTTTAATTCTTTCAAGGACTTCCAACCTATCTTTTGCTTTCTCAATCTCTTCCATAATATCTCCTGTGTGTTGTTATATTTATTTTGTGCTTTGTTTGTTAGGTTCTCCAGCAACAACTTTGTCAATGACTTCAAAAATATCATTTTCTTCAGTTTCTGCATCTTTAACCACAACGCTTGATTTTACCAATGGTGATTCTTTTTCATCAAAAATTGAATCAACAATTGCTTTTATTCTCGCATTGTCAACAACATCATGCCCTTGTTCGATAATCATCTTAATCAAATTTTCAGTTTGTTTTGCTGCAAATGCGATTTTTTCTTCGTTAAAACTTGCTTTTACTTGTAAAATTTCATCAATAAACCCAGATTGTTTTGCATATTTCCAGAATTCATCTTCATACAAAACGCCATCTTTTTGCCATGGTTTAGAATCCAAATTGTAATGAATAATTTTTAAATCCTTCTCCTTGTAAATTTTGCTTGGGAAAGGTTGTTTATTCCATAATGGAGAAATATATTTTACTTTTCCGCGACAAATACAATTCAAATAATCTTGGTCTTGCGCAACTTGGAATTTAACTTTTCCAATCAAGTCGATAAATTTGCCTTCAAAATCAATTTCACGCAAACGCTTATTGTTCATAAGCAAAATTCCTGCATTGAAATATTTTCCGTGGTTGCCTTTTCCAAGTGGAATGTGGTTTTCAACATAGTCGTAGATTATAGGAGTTGTTTGAACAAATTCGTCAGGGATTGCGCCAACCAAATTGTTGCCCAATTCTGTGTTGAAAAGCTTACTGATATCACCTCTTACAACAATGTCGCTGTCAAGATACAAAACTTTATCATACTCCTTATAAAGATTTGGAATGAAAAGTCTATAATATGTTGACTTTGAATAATAATCACGTGTGTGCAATTTTGTTGCGATTGTTTCAACTTCTCTTGAAATGTCGTCAAAAGAGATGCGGAAAACGTCTTTGCTGTATTTTTCTATAATCTTCTTTTGATTTTCCTCGCTTATTGTTTTTGCATGCAAAACTTTGATATCATATTCATAATTTCTTGAAGCATTTTCTTCCATTGATTCAAGGGCGACAGCCAAAAATGGAATGTATTTATCGTCGCAACTAAATACTATTGGGATTATTGTGTTTTTATTCATAAATTTTCTCCTTTTGTTCTTCTAAACTTTTTTCATATAATTTTTTCAAATATATGTATTCGTATAAAATGTCATCAAATTGATAGTAATGGAAAATTTTGTGAACTTCACTAACTTTCCATTGTTTTATGTTGGCTGTGTGTGGATATGGCAACCAAAACAATCTTTTGCTAAAATGTCTAACAACAGTATGTTTATGACAAAATTTTTGGTCATTAAATTTTTGTGGTAGCATTTTCTTTTTTGTTGTTGCATGCCAAATTGCATCTTGGTCAGCAAACATCCATTTCTTTTTTCTTATCAAATCTCTTGCTTTTTCAAGCATTTTTGTTCGTTTGATTTCCTTCATGTTCAACAACAAAACACCTGCATTAATATAATTTGGATTGATTAAGAACTTGCCATAATGGTCTCTCGCTGCTGCGTATTCGTATCCTTCAATGTTTTGATTATACAATTCGCAAATGTCGCGGTTAAGCAATATGTCAACATCAAGGTATAACAATTTGTCTGGAATGTTTGGCAACAAGTCTGCAAGCAATCTAAGAAGTGTGTATGGTGAACAATAGCAACTTTCATTTGGACTGTTTAAGAATTCTCTGTTAAAATCGTCAGACACATCAATGCATTCAACTTTATTTTCTGGGTTATACTCTTTTATAACCTTATCGAAAAACTCAATCATATTTTTATCGATAATTGTGTATTCAGGTTTCAGTCTGGTTAAATTCATTGATAAAATGTAAAATGTGAATGGTTCAGTCGTCTTTGTCCTTTTTAAAATTGACAAAGCAGATGTTAAAACTCCGTCAAAAACTTTGGAATTTCCGGAATATAAAACATTAATCACTGTTGCCCTCCTTTCTTTTGTACTTTATCACTTCGACATTGCTGTTTTGACTGCGCTCCACCATGGTCTCATAAATTCTGTTTCTCAAATCCAACTCTCTTTCTTTTGTTGGAAGGTTTTCGTCAGGATAAAATGGACCATCAACATATGTGACTATGCGTATCTTTTTTCCTTGCTTTTGGTAAGTATTCGTAAAACAAAATGCTGGCACACCATATTTGACTGGATATCTAAAAGATGTTTCCTTGAAAGGTCTTATCTTTGTGTAATATGGCCAAATATGTGCTTCTGGATAAATCAATACTGGCTTTTTATCTTCCACTAGTTGATTTAACGCATTCACAAATCTTTTTGTTGTGTGAACATCATTTGGCAAAGGCAAAGCACCCAACTTTTTCACAAGCCAACCCAAACCTTTTATATTCAGGTTGTCCGGATTGACAATAACATAACAATCTTTGTTTGAAATCATTTTTGCCATTGTGGCATCAAAGAATTGTTGTGTGTGGTTTCCGAAAACGAAATAGCTTGAATTTTTTACAGATTTGAACGCTTTTTTGTTTACAATTTTCCAACTGAATCTACACTTAGCATGTATAATCGAAACTGGATAAGCAACAATCTTATTCCAAAAGAAGTGGCCAATCTTCCAAAATGGATTTCGACTGTAATACACATAATTCTTGTCAACAGGTTTGTGTTTCAATTCGGTTTCAGAAAAGTCTTCATTCAATTCGTCAGTAAAATAAATCACCTTTTCTTCATTCGCTTTCATTGCCTCCTCCATGTTGCCATTCTACATTGGTGTATGCAAAATTTCAAGAGAATTGCCAATTTTTTCTCTAAACTTAAATCCCTTAAAATAGAGTAAAAATTAACCACTCTAAAATTTGGAGAATTCAAGAAATTTTTATCTAATTTGAGTAGAATATATTAAAATGTTTGCTTTTATTTTTATTAAATGATAAAATTATATTAATAAAATTCTTCTGTTTGAAAAGGAGCATTGTATGAATAATGTTAATGAAATCATTGGAAAGAATTTACTAAACCTTAGAAAACAAGCAAAGTTGACGCAAATGGAACTCGCTGAAAAATTTAATTATTCTGACAAATCTATATCAAAATGGGAAAATGGCGAAAGTTTGCCTTCGGTTGATGTTTTGTTTGAACTAGCCAAATTTTATGGCGTTTCGCTTAATGATTTGGTTGACGAAAACTTTAATTTGCAAGAACAAAAGTTTAATATAAAAACAAAAGAAAAAAAGCCAAAAGCATATTCAAGTCACCTTATGATTACACTGCTATCTGCCAGCGCTGTATGGCTTATTGCAACCGTAATTTATGTCATGCTAATGATATTCACAAAGCAAGGAATTGGAACAATTTTCTTGTGGGCAGTGCCAGCAACTTGCATTGTGTTGATTGTGTTTAATAGTATTTGGGGACATTTTAAATATTTATTCCCAGTTCTCTCAGTTATGCTTTGGTCAACTCTCGCATGTCTTCATGTCCAAATTCTGCCAATTTCAAACATTTGGCCTATTTATCTTTTAGGAATTCCGCTTCAAGTTTTGATTATCTTGTGGGCAGCACTTGTAAAAAGACCAAAAGGATATTATAAACAACTTAAACAAAACGAGAAAACTGAAAGTTCAAAACAAGAAAACGAAAATAAAAAATAAAGACAATTAATTTGTCTTTTTTTATTATAACTGGTCGCTTAAAATATAGTTGTATTTATTCCATTAATTATTTTTCTCACCGGCAAAATTCTCTTCTATTCTCTCCAATTTTGTTATTATAATAAAAATGATTTGAAATTTTGACAAAATAGTATATAATAATTCAAATGGAGTTAATATGAAAGTTGTTTACGTCGTGGACTCAATTACAGATATCAACAAAAAAATTAATATGATACAAAATCGTTTTGGCGACAACATTGTTTATGTCGTGAAATCAAACCTTGTGCCATTATTTAAAACATTTGGACACACCATACATGCAGAGTATGGATATAATTTAATGAAGGTTATTCACACAATTTTGTTAAACTCTCAAGTTGATGACATTGTTATTGCATACTCTTCTCTAGCGCTTTCAAACGAACTTTTAAACTCTTTTATTTCTGCAATTGGAACGAAAGAAAAAATAGTTTGTTTGATGCCAGAATACAACACCTTCGAAAAAATTTGCAACTCAATATACAATGTTTATGTAAAATCAATTTTTAAAATTAAAGACAGTCTCATCTCCAACAAACTTCAATTTTTGCCAAAAGATTTCGTCTTTGAACTTTTAAAATCACACATCGGAAATAGACTTTTTGAAACAAATCAGAATTTAACAACAAACATAAAAATAAACGACAAGGAAATTAATTCTTCAAGCAAAACAAAAGGGAATTCAAGAATTTCACTTATATGTTTAATTGTTGCGCTTGTTTTAACCATGGGATTGCTCGCATGCATCGCTTACGCAAAAGTTAATTATTTGGTTATACTTTTGTTTGTTATTTCATATGTTCTTGACATCATTATTTCTGTAATCGTTTCATGTAAGAAGAAATTTGACAACAGATTTTTAAAATGACATATGTGTTTAAACGCATATAGCATTAAGACTATAAAAAACAGACCACAATGGTCTGTTTTTTGTTTTTAAATATTATTAAATTTTTGCTTCAACTGTTGCAATTTTTCTGCCCCTGCCGTCTTTTTTGAAACGAACAGTTCCGTCAATCAATGCAAACAAAGTGTAATCTTTTCCACAGCCAACATTTGTTGATGGGTGAATTTTTGTTCCTCTTTGACGAACAATGATTGCTCCAGCATGAACAAATTTGCCATCACTTGCTTTAACACCAAGACGTTTTGATTCACTATCTCTACCGTTTTTGGTGCTTCCGCCACCTTTTTTATGGGCAAATAACTGAATATTAAACTTAATCATTTTGCTTCTCCTTAATCTTGATAAATTTTTCGTGACCAATCAAAACATTCTTTAATCCCAAATATGTTGAAAGCATCAAGATTTGACTTTCCTTCATTTTGTCCGCACTCAAATTTTTTGGAAGACGAACGCTAAGATAAGGTTTTTTTTCATCAATCTCGTATGAAACATTAATTCCAACAACCTCAATCAATCCATTAATCAAAGTTTGAGTCAATGTCGACACTGCACTACACACAATGTCTTTTCCTGCTTCAGCATAACCAGAATGTCCACATGCTTCAATTGCCACTATTTTGTCTTTTTCTTTTTCAATGTTAATCTCTATCATATTAACCTATGCTTTCGATTGAAATCTTGGTGTATGGTTGTCTATGACCTTGTTTCTTTCTTTCGTTCTTCTTTGCTTTGTATTTATACACAACAATTTTTTTGTCTTGAACATGAGAAAGAACTTTTGCCTTAACAACAACATCTTTTACAACAGGATTGCCGGCTTCAACTTTTTCACCATCGACAACAAGCAAAACTGGGAAAGATACAACTTCACCAACTTCTGCATTAAGTCTGTCAACAGTCACATTTGCGCCAACTTCAACTTTATATTGTTTTCCTGAAATATCTGCGATTGCGTACATTAGTTTACCTCCTATAAAGACTCACTCTTAAGGTAGTGAATAAAATTTTACGTTAAAATAAAATTTTTAAAGCACATTTTCAACCTTTTCAATGTGGTACTACTTTGCCATTATAACAAACACCAGAATTTTTGTCAACAGGTTAAACAAATTTATCTATCAAGAATTTGAGCAATTTTTGTGTTGAGTGGATAGTGCAAAGCAAATTCAATCATGTCGTCTTCGTCAACATATTTTTGCCTTCCCTCGCGAACATAAAAAATCGTGTATGATGTTTGATTTATTTGTTTTATAATAGATATAAGGTCACTATCCTTGCTCACTCTTTTTAGATTGATTTTTTGAAAATTTTTCTGTTTGTTTAATTTGATAAATCCAAAATCAACTTCGTTTTGTCTATATGGAATCAAAAAGAAAATTCCCATTATCAAAAGAAACCAATTAGTGTGCCTATTAATAGACAAAACAAAAAACACAAGAAACAAAACACTTAAAACTATGTGAAAAATCATGTCACATATTTTATAAGTTTTTTTGTTCTTGACCATATTTTTGAAGATTTTACCGCCATCTAATGGATAAATTGGCAACAAGTTGAAAATTGCAAGCACAAAATTTGACGCACAAAACAAATTTAACACTTGATATGAATTGGGAACAAATGAATATAAAATCAAACAAACAATGCATAAAAATAAATTCATTGCAGGTCCAGTGATATTGATGGCAAAATTGTCAACATCGTCAATTCTTTCTTCCAAATTTGCGCTTATGCCAAGCATGTCAAATTTAATCATTTTTAATTTATAGCCACACTTTGTCGCAACAAAAAGGTGGGCAAGTTCGTGAAAAGCAAGTGCAAACAAATAATTCAACAACAAAGAAATTTGACCCAACACTATGCAAATGATGACCAAAAGTATAAAACTTGTCCCTATTTTAATTTTTTTCATACATAAATATATTTAATTATCTTGTTATTTATTCAGGTAAAACTTTCATCGCTTTCAATCTATCTCCAACAGCAGAAAATATAAGATTATATTTTTCGTTTTCAAAATTGATTTCCACTTTAATGTCATCAAAATCCACTTCAAAATAATTATTGATGAGATAAAAAAAATCAGATTTTAATATGTTTATTATGTATTTAGGATTGTTTGTTTTATCTTTTTGTATGATTGAGTCCAATCTTTGTTGAATATTCATCACACACTCCTTTTGATAAGTTTTTTTATTGAACCAAATAGACCTCTATATTTGAAAGTACAATCAAACAATTTTTTTTCTCCAGTTATGATATTCGACGCCAAAATGTCAAAAGCTCGATTCACCGCTACTTTATAATTTGTTATCGTGTCGCTTGTGTTGGTTATAATTTTGTCATCTTCAGGAATTACTCCTGCAAATTCGATGTTCAAAGTCTTTCCAATATCGTGAACATCAAACATAAGTTTATCTTGAATTAAATCTCCGCGAGCACGATTCATAACAAAGCGCTTTGACGAAATATTATAACTTGAAAGAATTGTCACAACCTTGTCTGCATCTCGCACACTAGACAAATGCGGAGTTGTGACAACAATTGCTTCGTCCGCGCAACTGACCGCTCGCTTAAATCCAGCATCAATACCCGCTGGGCAATCAATCAAAACAAAATCAAAAAGTTGAGTCAATTCTTTTATCACTGCCTTTATTTGAGAAATTTGAATGTTTAAATTTTGGTTTAAATCCCCACCAGAAAGCATATATAAAAGCGGATAATGGTCATCTTGAACAATCGCTTCTTTTATTCTGCATCTGTTTTCTATAACATCAATCATAGTATATATAACCCTATCTTCCATGTTCATAACCACATCTAAGTTATTGAGTCCTATATCCATATCAATCATGCAAACTCTATAGTTTTTTTCAGCTAAATGCATTCCAAGATTTGCGGTGACAGTGGTTTTGCCAACTCCGCCTTTTCCAGAAGTCATAACAATTACTCTTGACATAAATTTTCTCCCATTAAAACATTAACTCAAACGATACAAAAAAACGAAGTGAAATTAATAAAATTTTTTCACCTCGTCAAAATTAGACCATTTTATCACGATTTTTATTATTTTTTTCTAAATTTTTTCTTATTTTACAAAATTTTTGTTATAAATCAATTTTCATGAAATCGTTTTTCCCATTTAACAATTTCCCCGCACCATTAAGAACAAAGTCTTCTGGGAAATCTGGCACAATTACAGGACAATCGAGTTTTGACTTTGCAAATTCATATAATCCTGAAACCCTACTTGCTCCGCCAACAAAAACAATTCCATTTTGTTTCACTTCTGAAATAACTTCTTTGTGAAGTGTGTTTAAAAACTCTTTTGCTAGTTCAATAATGGTGTTATAAGTGTTCACAATTGCAACTTTAATTTCATTTGCTGAAATGCTTTCTTTTTTTAACGAATTGTTCGAGTCAATCCCAACAAACTTTGTTCTAAACGTGTCACGCTCATACAAGGACGCAATTTCGTTTTTTATTGCTTCACTGGTTAAATCCGAAACTTCCAAATTATAATTGTCCATAATATAAGTTGTTATGCTAGCGTCCATGTCCGCTCCGCCAATAAAATATGTTCGCCCTGCTTCAAAATTGTCTTTGCTAAGAACTGAGATATCCGTTACAGTTTTGCCAATATCAATCACCATCACATGACCTGTTTGCTCTAAATTTTCGTACGCACAAACGCCATTCTGAACAAATGTCACTTTGTCAATTCCGCTTGAATTTAAAACTCTTTTTAAAACAAGAAGTTGCTCTTCTGTCAAAGCACATGGCACAGCAACAATTGCATTAACTCTTTGAATTGTCATTTTGTCTTGAATTGCATTTGACAATATATGCGAAATTAAAAGTGTTGCAACCTTTTCATTTTTCACCTCGCCGTCTTGAATTGGTTGATAAACTGTCACGTCACTGTTTTTCCCAAAGAAAAGAACTTGTGCCTGTTTTCCGGTTGCCTTTATTTTCATTTTGTTGCCATTTTCAACAACAGCAACAAATGCCGGCTCTTTTGCAATTATACCAAACCCTTTTCTATAAATTCCAATTTCATTTCCGCCAAATTTAATTGCCAAATCCACACGAAACATAATTAACCCCCAATGTTTAATTTGTTATAAAATTTGCAAATTCTTGCCATATACCTTTTTGAAATCTCCAGCAACTGACATTCCTTGACTAATTTCAAGTGTCGCGTCAGCTTCAACTTCCGTCTTTAAAATTACAGTGTCGCCAAGTATATCGCAAGCAATATCTTTGATTAAATTTGAATTTGTTATGTTCATCATTGTTGCCATTTTAATTATGATTGCCAACTTTTTCACTGCTTCCACATCTTCGTCTGAAACAATGTCTTTGTATCTTACCCAATCGTTCAAACTGAAATCATCAATGTTTTGACAACTTGCGACAAAAGCTGCAAGGACAATATCTTTGTGTGATGCACCATAAATATTGCTACCCAAAATTACATGGAAATTGTTTCGTTGATAATTTTCAAATGAAATTGTCTTTCCTGCCATGCTCATGCTTGCAGCAATCCTTAAAACTTTGACATAAGGACGTGTGAGTTTATGCAAAACTTTAAGTTGTTTATACAAAATTACAGCGAGAGAATAATTGTTGTCAATATTAATCCCCGTTGGATAAAATTCATTGATTGCACTCAATGAATAGCCAAGAATGTCAAGCAATGGCTTTTCGCCAGTTTGTCCTAAAAGATTTTTTGCAACAATACCGTGTCTTTCTCCATTTGTTGAAATCTTTACGCAATTTCTGACAATATCGTTGAAAACAACCTTGATAACAGCAAATCCCATTGCTATTTCATCTGCTGGTTTGTTGCTTATACCTTTAAGTTTTTTCGCTTTGTCAATGTCTAGACCATGAATGAGATTATAGACATTTTGGAAACTTTCAGTTGTCACTTCATAGTTGTGAGCAAGTTCAAGCGGATATCTTGTTGCCTTTCTAGACAACTTTCCAAGTGCTTCAAACGCATCACCAACTCCTATAATTTCAGCATCTTCATCAAGGTTAAACAACCAATCGTATTTTTTTAGTTCTGCCGTTAAAGTCTCCACAACTTTATCCATTTTTTTGCCAATGTCTTTCCCATCAAACTTTTCAAGAAGATTTACCATTCCATATGGAATTGAAACATTGTTTGTGACCACTCTTCTGTTGTATTTCACAAATTCAGTTGAATAATCGCCAACTTGGACAATTAAACCTCTTGACATTGAAAAAGAATATATAATTGCATTGTGCAACGCAGCGGCCTGTTCTTCTTCTGTTAAAACCTTAAAATACAACGAAACAGTTTTGTAAACTTCATCTAAAAATGCGATTTGGTTTCTCGCGTTTGCAATCACTGGACTTGCGTAGCAAATAAAATTTTCAATTTTTGCACTGTCTACAATTTTTCTAAAGTTTTTCAAAACGGCAATCGTCTCTTGAATTCTTGCTGGTTTGATGTATCCATCACGCTCCATATCTTGAGTGAGTCTGATTGGCTCCACTATCTGTTGCTCTGTGGTGAAAAACCCTGTGTTGGTATATTTATAAATTGTCAATTTAATATTGTTAACTCCAAGTTCAAATACTGCTAATTTGTTCATAAAATTCTCCTTTGCTTAAATAACTAGCGTTTTTTATTTGTCTATCTTTTAGCACTATTTAAAATTATAGTCAAGACCTTTTTTAAAATTTTTTTTAATTTTTTTATCTATAATTTTAATCTATTTTATAGACCATAAATTAATTTTTTAAAATAATTGAAAATTTTAATATTATATTTTAAATTTTCATTGTTTTTTTGAAATATTTCTCTTTTTCTTTCTTGTTTTTTGTGTTTTTTCAATATTTTTAAAATATTTTGTATTTAACAAAAAAAGAAGAATTAATTTATCTTCTTTTCAATAGTTTGTTTAAAAAGTTTAAAAATAGAATTTTCACAATCTGGAGCAACTTTGAATCTCATTTGCTGTTTTGTTGTTGGGTGAACAAAACTTAGTTCATATGCCCAAAGTGCAAGATTTCCGCCGTGCTCTTTATCTCCGTATTTAAAGTCCCCATAAATAGGAAGACCCAATTGTTTTGACATTTGCACTCTAATTTGATGACTTCTTCCAGTGATTAAATCGACATCGATTAATGACAAATTATTTTTCGTTTCAAGCACTCCATAATTTAGTATTGCTTCTTTTGCACCTTCTTCTGATTGTGGAGCAATTGAAACAGTGTTCGTCTTTTCATCTTTTTTAAGATATGTGATAAGTTGGTTTTTTACGAGTTGCGGTCTGCCATTTACAACGCAAAAATAATGTTTTTTAAGTTGTTTGTTTTTTAATTCCAAACAAAGTCTGTTTGCTGCTTTGCTTGTTTTGGCAAACACCATAACACCGCCTGTTGGCCTATCCAGTCTATGAACAAGTCCCAAGAATACGTTCCCTGGTTTTTTATCTCTCTCTTTGATAAAATCTTTTATAATTGTTAGCATATCCAAATCTTTGCTTTCGTCTTCTTGCACAGAAATATTATGCGGTTTTATCACCACAATGATATGATTATCTTCGTAAATAATTTTTGGTTCAATTTTCATATTTTTCCTTTAAAATGTTTTAATAGCACTGCAACCGCATGGTAAAACAATTCCTTCTTCATCAGTTGGCAACCCTATTTCGTATGCTTCCGTTTCCCCATTAGGTATAGTTGCATTCAAAATGTTAGACATAACAGTTGGTTGAAGTCCTGTTGTGTAAGAGTTAATTAACACAAAAAGCGGATTTTCGCTTAATAAATTAGTGCACAATTTAACAAACTCAAAAATATTATCTTCAATTTTCCAAGTCTCGCCTTTTGGTCCTCTTCCAAAAGATGGTGGGTCCATGATTATTGCATCATATTTGTTTCCGCGCCTGATTTCTCTTTCAACAAATTTAGTGCAATCGTCCAAAATATAACGAATTGTGCTAATTCCATTTAAACGCGCATTTTCTTTTGCTATGTCTATCATACTTTTTGCAGCATCGACATGTGTCACCTTTGCACCTGCCAACGCACATTCAACACTCGCTCCGCCAGTGTAAGCAAATAGATTTAGCACTTTGATTTCTCTTTTCGCGTTTTTTATCATCTCTTTCATTTTGTCCCAATTATATGCTTGTTCTGGGAACAGACAAATGTGTTTGAAACTCATTGGTTCAATGTGAAATTTTGTTCCTTTTCTTTCAATTACAAATGATTTTGGCATTTTAGGATTAAGTGTCCACTCCCCCGTTTTGTTCTCAGTACGTTTGTAGCACGCGTCGACTTTTGTTGATAGTTTTTTGTCCGTGTTCCAAATAACTTGTGGGTCTGGACGCAAAAAAGTATATCCACCAATGCACTCTTTTTTTTCACCGTTCGCCGTGGATATTACCCTATATTCTTTCCAGTCTGTTGCAATTTTCATCAATACACGTCCAAAATTTTCTTCATGTCAATTATATCAGCAGAAGACACAATTCTAAGTGGTTTGCCAGTGTCTTTACCTTCTTTTGTTATTAAAATAATCAAAAGTTTTCTGTTGTTTTCAAAATAATTCATCGCTTCATCAACAGTCAATTTTTCGTCTGCAATCATGAAATAATAATCATCTCCCATTTGTGATATTATCTCGCCAACCGTTGTGTTGTCGATAAACTCTTGAAGATTTTTTCCTTCACTGATTGTTTGTCCAATTAAATTTATCAATTTTCTTCCATTTAAAATGCCAATTAAATGGTCAACATCATACACTGGAAGATTTGAGTACCCTGTTCTATAAATCAACTCAATTGCCTTGCCTAAGTTCATGTCGTGAGAAATTGTGATAACTTCCTTGTTGCCGACTGTGTCAATCACTTCCGGTGGTTCGGAAATCAACTGCGCAATTTTTTCAATTTTATCCACAATGTCGTCATGCGGTTCTGCAATGATATATTTGCTGTTGCCTTGGTGAATGATTGCATTTCTAAGTCGTCCAAAATCAATTAAATCTTCTTCATATTTCCTAACGACGGCATTGAGCACAACCGAACGTCTAACAACATCACTGAACGATAAACTTCGCTTGAAATCGTAGATTGTTCTCAAACTATAATCTATTGTGTTATACGCTTTTATAAATCTTTCCGCATTTGAAACCATATTCACTCCATACTTTTATGATTATATCATAATATCAAAAAATTACAAATCAAATTTTAACGTCTTTAACAATTTTTGTTTTATGTCGCTTGCCAACTCCCACACAATCGACAAAAAATTTTAAAACAAAATCATAAAAAGTGTTGAATTTCATACAAATTTAATGTATAATAGTAAAGATTGCACTAGATGGGGAGCTAGTGGTGCCCTGAACTCGCAATCCACTACAGCGAGATTGAATGCTCGGTGCGGATTAGGATTGATTGTGTTGAGTGATAAATTGACATGTTGAAATCAAGGTCTTATACAATATTGCCCTACGAATCATGTCAGGACCGGAAGGTAGCAGCATTAAGAAGGATACGATATGTGCTATAAGGTTGCTTTGATGGAGTGTCTGTTTAGCATGCCAGCAATTAACCTATTTCAAGTCGAGATGTGCAATCAACCAAAAGAGCATTTGCTCTTTTTTTCTTGCGACATCACTAAATTAATGATTCATAATCTACTGAACAATAAAAACTTTAAAATTATCTCTACTTGATTTTTTTAAAATACCAATTATTTATAACCAAAAACATAAATTTTACTAAAAAAACGAGATACATTCTCGTCTTATTAAACATTTTTATATATAAAATTTAAACTAATCTTCTGTATATTCCTTTTTTATTATTGTCCGTTTTCGTGAGTATTGTTTGATTAATGCTCTAATGAAGAACCCGCATGAAATGCAAAGCGGTAAAATCAAAATTCCAATATAAACCAAATTGGTTAATCCATAGTTATCATTAAACACGCCCAAAAGTTGTGCATATACCCCACTTATTATTGCATAACCTAAATATTCCACTGTTGTGCGTATTGCGTATGCGCGCTCAATGTTCTTTTTGGGAATGCAAATTTGCATATAATTGTTCATAAATATTCCATTTGGTATTCTAATAGTCCCTTGGAGATATGTTAACAAAATAACAGCAATAATAATTGGAACGGAATATGGATTTATTAAATAAAGCGCTCCAGTCAAAGCAAAAGTTAAAATTGCACCAATTAAAAACAATAAAATACTTCTAACTCCAAATTTTAAATCAATTTTGAATTGAAATTTGCTTGAAATTGCAGTGCCTAGTTTATACACCGCATAAATATATCCAAATGACCAAATTGGAATTGAATTGTTGCTCGTCAATTGTTGAAGGTATACTTTAAATGCACTGCCAACTATAGACATCATGCCCCTGAAGAAGAACATGTATATGAGCAAACTCAAAAAGAAAAACGAGCCAATAATTTTGAAATATGAATCAGGTTTTTCTTTTTTGGTTTCAGTTTTTCCTTCAATGGAAATGTTTCTTGCTTGAAATTTCGTTGGTTCTTTAACAAATATCAATAAAATTTCCGCAATCATAATCATGCCAAGAGAAAGCCAAAATGCTGAATATGGATTCCATGAGTAAGCATATGTCACCGCAATGGCACCAATCGCTTCCATGAGATAAAACAAGAACATGCTCTTGCCATAAACTTTTTGATATTCTTTATCTCGATTTTGAATGGCAAGTGAGTTTACCAAAATTTGATTTGTTTTAACACTTTCAATTGCATATCCAAAAGCCAAAAATGGTTGAGCCAAAACAAACAAAGGAAAACAACCTTTTGGTGAAAATATCACAATTAAAATATAAGCGACATAACCCAACAAACCGATTCTTGTCGATGTCACAGAATTCACTTTTTCAAATATTTTCGATATTGGAATACAAAACAAACAACCAAACAACATCAAAAATGAATCCAACATTATGACTTGCGAATTGCTCAGCCCTTTGACATTTGTGAAAAACATTGTGGAGATTGTCCACGCGAACAAAATGTCCCACGCCAAAGCATTTACACAAGGGAATAATTTTACATTTCTATTTAGATACTTATCTGCGTTTTGATTTTCCATTTTAATAATTTTATATAAAAACACAAAAAAACACAAATTTTTTTCATAATTTTGTGCTTTTTTATAATGTTTTTATTAATTTTTTATTTATTTTTAATGAATTATAAAAAATTATATATTGTTTTTAAATCGGCAAAATAATATTTTAAACCTACTTAGCGTCAAACAAAGTCTTCCCTTCGCTCACTTCAACAATCAGTGGAACAGTTAAAGACACCACCGACTCCATTTCATTTTTTAAAATTTGTTTAACCTTTTCGCTTTCACCAGGGAAACAATCGACAACCAATTCATCATGAATTTGAATTATAAGTTTACTTTTTAATTTTTGCTTTTTCATTTCGTCAAACACTCGTATCATTGCAATTTTAATGATGTCACTTGCACTGCCCTGCAATGGCATATTTTTTGCAACGCGCTCACCAAATGCTCGCATAACCGCGTTTCGCGAATTGATGTCTGGAATGTGACGGACTCTTCCCATAATGGTTTTTGCATAGCCATTTGCTCTCGCTTCTTCAACACACTTGTCACCATATTCTTTGACTTTTGGATATATCTCCATATATTTTTTTATGAAATCTCCAGCCTCTTTTGGTGAACAATTTATGTTTTGACTGAGTCCGTATGCACTAATTCCATACACAATCCCGAAGTTCACAGATTTTGCGACACGCCTTTGTTGCGGAGTCACATCTTTGATTGACACATTGAAAATTTTTGATGCCGTTGCTGTGTGAATATCCTTGCCAGATAAATAATCACTTATCATATTTTCGTCACCGCTGAAATTTGCAATCAAACGCAATTCAATTTGATTGTAATCAGCACTTATAAGCGTTCCATTTCCAAACGAACTAGAAAACATTTTTCTGAGTGCCTTTCCTTCATCATCTCGTATTGGCAAATTTTGTAAATTTGGTTCTCTGCTTGAAAGTCTTCCTGTTGACGTCGTTCTTTGCATGTATGTTGTGTGAATTTTTCCGTCAACATCAACATAATTCAACATTCCGTCGATATAAGTGCTAATTAATTTGGAAATTTTTCTATATCTAATAATATATGGCACAATTTCATGCTTGTCTTGAATTGCATTCAGCACTTCAACCGATGTGCCGTTTTTACCCTTATATTCAATTCCTAATTTGTCAAATAAAATTGATTGTAGTTGTTTTGGACTGTTAATATTAAATTCTGAGCCAGCAAGTGTGTAAATTTTTTGTGTCAAATTTTTTAATTCTTCATGATAAATTGCACTTAATGACTTAATTTGCTCAACATCAATTGAAATTCCGTCCTTTTCCATTTGAAACAAAACTCTAACAAGTGGCAATTCGATATCAGAAAAAAGTTTAAGTTGAAAATTATTAATCAATTTTTCAACGTAAATTTCTTTGAGTTTAAATAGACTTGTGGCAATAAATTCTGTTTCAATATTATTCAATTTCAAAGCATCTTGAATTTTGATTTCTGCGTCCATTTCATTGGCAACATAAATCGCCAAAGAAACATCAAAATAATTTTTTATTTCAACATCGTATTTATCCAAATTGTGCATTAATTGTTTTGCATCAAAACACACAATTTGAGTGTTATTTGCAAATATTTTTTTTATTTTATCAAAGTTTTTAACAAAGCAATCTCCGCTTGTGTAGACAACATACTCCGTCTCACCATTTGAAACTCTCATTGACAAATCATCAAAAGTGATTGCACATTTGCTCTTTGTCGATTCAATCATCTCTTCAATTTGGCTTTCATTTTCAATTTCAACAAGTTTTGCATCAATTTTTTCCGATTGTTCATCTTTGTTTTTTAAATCTTTGCCATCTAAATTAAAAAGTTCAGTTTTCTTTAAAATTGATTGAAAATCCAGTTCTTGCATGATATCATATGTGTCTTTATTGAAAGGAATGTGAAATTCACAATCTTCAATTGAACAATTTAAATCAACATCAAGTTTGATTGTGGCAAGTTGTTTCGAAAGATATGCCATATCTTTTCCGTCTATTAATTTTTTTTGAGTTGCCCCTTTAATTTCGTCAATGTGCGCGTAAATGTTGTCAATGTTGTCATATTCTTCAATCAATTTCATCGCCCCAACTTTTCCAATTCCAGAAACTCCTGGAATATTGTCTGAACTATCTCCCATAATCGCTTTCAACTCAATAACTTGATATGGTTTTAGCGAATATTCTTTTTGCAACATTTCTTCGTTGAGTTTTATAACATCAGTTATGCCACGTTTTGTGTGCCAAACTGTGGTTTTATCACTAATTAATTGAAAAAGGTCTTTATCACCAGACAACAAGATAAATTCAGCATCAAATTTTCTCGTTATTGACCCAACAATGTCATCTGCCTCAATTTCGGGTTGTTCCATAACACAAACACCCATTGATTTTAAAAGATGTTTAAGGTCTTGAAGTTGCAAAAACAAATCTTCCGGCATGTGGTCTCTGTTTGCTTTATATTCAGCATACATATCAGTTCTGAAAGTATGTTTCCCGGCATCAAAAACGCAAACCAAATATTTTGGTTTTTCGCTTAAACACACACCAAGCATCATGTTAATGAAACCAAATGTCGCCCCACAAGGTCTTCCACTTTTGCTTTTTAACATTGGCAAAGCATAAAACGCGCGATTAATTAAACTGTTTCCATCAATAACAACAAATTTTTCCATAATTATATTATAACACAAAACTCACCTTTTTACAATCAAATTGTTCAACGATATTGTCTTGAATTCCAACTTGAATTTTATATTGATTATATTTTTTAACCATTTAAAATAATAAAAGAATAGACAAAATTTTAAAAATCTCTTGCCAAAACAAAAAATATATGTTATATTTAACATGTTATCAAAATTTTATTATATGTTTTGATACAACAAAAACACGGCAATAGTAAAATGATGTGTTTTGTGGGAACCCTGAAAGTCTTGTACTTGTTAATTATAAAGTTTCAAGACGAACAAATTATCTTTATCCAAATATGCCGGTGTGGCGAAATGGCAGACGCTCGTCGCAACTCGACCTTTTGCTCGTTTGATGAGTGAACTCACAAACAGCGCCCTTTGGTCGGTTGTTCCTCTCCCCACTGCAACACGGTGTGTTTTGTGGGAACCTGAAAGTCTTGTGCTTAGCAATTGTAAAGTTTCAAGACGAACAAATTATCTTAATCAAAATATGCCGGTGTGGCGAAATGGCAGACGCACAAGACTCAAAATCTTGCGATGGCAACATCATGACGGTTCGACCCCGTCCACCGGCACCAGCGAAAAACATCTATTTTATAGGTGTTTTTTTTATTTTTATTGGGTCAAATTAAAAGTGCGTGAAAATGACAAAAAATCAAGTTTTAGGCAAAAAAGTTGGGTCAAAAGTTGGGTCAAAATTTTGGATATAAATCTTTATAAAGATTTAATATATCTTCTTTTTTAACATTAATGTCTAAGTGAGTGTAAATATCATTGGTGGTTTGGAATATTGAATGACCTAACCATTCTTGTATTTGTTTCATTGGAACACCATTGGCAAGCATTATACTCGCACAAGAGTGCCTTAAATCGTGAAATCTTATCTTTCGCAAGTTATTCTTTCTTAATATCTTAATAAAGTTTTTAGTTAATCTATTAGGCAAAATCAATCTTCCAATATTATCAACACAAACATAATCGAAGTATTTGTCATTATAAGATTTACCAAGCATTGTTTTGTTTTTCTCAATGCTTTCTTTTTTCTTTAACAGCAATTCTTCTAATTGTGGTAAGAGTGGTAGAACTCTATGGCTTGTCTTATTTTTCATTTTGTCAGCTTTGTATATCAACCTTTCGCCATCAAGTTGAGTTTCTATAACTTTATGTTGAACATAGATTAATTTGTTATCAAAATCTATTGCTTGCCATTTAAGTCCTAAAACTTCGCTTCATCTAAATCCACACATTGCAGTTAACATTATAGATAATCTGCATTCGTGTTCTTTGATAGCTTCAAACAATTTCTCAATTTCATCTGCTGAATAAAAACTTGCTTTAAATTTTTCAATCTTTGGTCTTTTAACTTTGTCAGCAATAAAAAATAGTTAAACGCAACGAATGGATAATTGATAATAGCGATATCATCGTTTGTCATATAGTAGAAACATACAAAAGTGGTGCTTATTGCACACTTAAATATGCCTAAAAGAAAAATAATCCAATAATTTATTTATAAAACAAAGAATTTAGGCTCATCTAATTAAATTTCTTTTTATAAGTCTTTTTTAAATTTTGTTTATCATTGATTTCATTATCCAATTCTTCTATTTTTAATCCTAAATTATTTTCTAACCATTTTGCCACAATTCTTCTATGGCAAAAAGTTTTACCTTCTTTTATGTCATCCCAATTTTCATAATAAAGTAGCACCGCATTTTCTCCGAGTTCTTCATAAACTTCCTGTGGATTTAGTTTGTTCAAAACTTTTTCACAATAAAGTTTCGTGTAAAGTTCTGCATCTTCAATTTTAATAATATCAGCAGGTGGAGCAAGTTTTTTAAATTCTTCGCCTTTCCAGAATTTATTAAATCTCGCAATTGATACAAATCTATATCCACGTGTCTTAGGATAACTTTTAAGTTTCCCGAAATAACCTGTAAACATATTTTCACCTATAAGTAGTAATTATTTTCTATTCTATTATAATAATAAATCAAAATTCTTATTTTTTTAAAATTTACTCATTTTATAGCATTAAAACTTAGTCAAATAAACTTGTCTGTTTCGGCAAATTTGTTCTTACTATATATTCATCAGGATTTTTTTCGGCATCTGTTAATTCAATATTTGGCGCAAGTTTTCTTAGGCAAAATTTATAATATACTTGCTTTCCTGTAGGTCTTAACAAATTAACGCAGTCTTGCAAATATTTTTCCCAATCTTGCCACTTATCAGCGGACTTGTAATTGTTAATTTTCCCTATTTTGTAATGGTCAACGCAGTCTAATTCAAGCGTTTTCTTAATCAGTTTTAAACTTTCTTCGGGTTCGATTGTTGGCTCAAAACTTGCAAAGGTTTTTATTCCGTTATCATGCAAAACTTTTAAAGTTTCCAATCTTTCACTTGGAGTGGAAGCAAAAGGTTCCCAGTCTTTTGATTTCTTTTCATCTAAAAAAGTTAGGGTTGTTCCAACAGTAATCCTATCGCCAAATTCTTTAAACAGGTCCAAATCTCTTAGCATTTTTTTGCCACCTTTAGAAAGAACTGCAACCGGAACTTTATAGTAATTTAATAATTTTAAAACCTCTCTAACCGTTTCGCCGTTGTCCACACTGTCACAATAACAATCGCCAACAAAAGATAAAAGAACTTGCTCGGTGTATTTGTTCTTTTTTAAATCTTTTTCAAGTAATTTTAAAATATCTTTTCTTGGCTCAGGTTTTCCAAAATAACTTTCACTTGAACGTTGCAATGTGTGTGGAGCATAGCAATATTTGCATCTATGACTGCAACCTATGTAAATATTTAAAGCATAAGGACTATATTCTCTCGCCATTCCACAAGGTCTGTAAATTATACTCATGCAATGATTATATCATAAATTGACAATTTTTTATATCAATTTATAATAAAATATCCATAATGTTTGTCAAATTTGTCTCTTATGGCATAATAGTTTACTTCTTTAATTCCATAATATGCGAGCATTTCATAATAGAACTCAATAGCTCTGGCATTAAAAAGAGAAGGTGCTTTATCATAAAAATGTTTAAAATTAAACTCTTTTTTTGCTTCATTTTGAATTTTTGTAAATTCGTTAGTGATTAAGGTGTAAATAATTATTGTGCCTTTCTTAATATTTGGATTCGTTAATATCTTTTTATATAAATCAAAAGCAATTCCATAACTATCACAATCTATCACATTAAACTCGCTTAAATCTATTGAATCAAAAACTTGTCTTGTGTCTGCATTTAAGTTCTTGCCTTTATTCGTTGCTATATCTATTCCAAAATATTTATCTGTCTTTATGTTATTCCAAAGGACATTCCTGCCAGCGAACAAGTCTAAAACTCTTGCTTCTTTTAAATTTTTAATTGCTTCTTTTCTGATAAATATCTTATTTGCAATAGATTTATTATCTGTTTTAGTTGGTTGTGGACTCAATTTCTACTCCTTCAATTCTTTTTATTCTGTCAATCAGGTGTGCTATTTGGTCATTTTTATTTATATCTATACTAATCAAATAGTGAACCTTCTTTATGGGTTTCAACAATCTTTTTTGAACTCTAATGCAAGTTTTTAGATATTTATCAACATCAATGCCAAAGTCTGTGAAATCAAATTCTTGTAATCTCTTTAATTCTTGGAATAATATCCCATCATCAAAACCTGTTTCTAAATTTAAAGAATTATGTGCAATGATATAAGCTTGTTGTTCTTCTTTTGTCAAATGGTCGAGCCTAACACAAGGGAGTTTTTTCATTCCTAACAACTTTGCAGCCTCTACACGTCCATTGCCTTCTAAAACAATATTATCTTCTCCTGCAATTCCTAACGGGTCATTAAATCCAAATTCTTTTATTGAGTTAGCAATATGTTCAATTTGTTCTTTTGTGTGAATTTTTGAGTTGTTATCATAATGATTTAATTTTTCAATTTCTATATATTCTATTTTTAATTCTTCCATAAATTCTCCCTTTAAAAGAACACAAACAAAAATGCTTGTGTTCTAAAATCTCTTTTTAGCTCTTGCTTCTGGCGTCAATCTCAAATCCTTTAATATCTTTTCAAGTTGTTTGTTGCAGTCAATTAAGGTTTTATAATGCTCGTTTTCTTTAACCATAACTTTTGGAGTTTTTCCATCACTGCAAATTCCTGTAACAATTCTAATATATCTATCTGGATTTTTATTATATTCTCGCCAAGCCCTATCTCTCATTATCTTTATTTGACAATATTGCCATATAAGTTCAGCATCAGTGGAAGATAATCTATATTTAATGCTGTCTTTTAATGTTTGTACAATTTCGCCGTAAGCAACTTTTTCTTCATCTGTTAAATAACTTGGAATTTGCAAAATCTCATTATTAATTCTTTCAGTCTCTGCTGACGCTCGTTTATTGTTTTCAATCATTTCTTTTTCCCACTTGTCCATAATTGTCTCCTTATTAATACAAAAGGTTATTCACAACAATTATGAACAACCTTACAACTTTAATTATTACAAATTTATTATAGTATATGAAATTCTCAAATTCAAGAAACAGTGACAGAATTTATTAACTTTTCTAACAAAAAATGGTAAAAGTTCCGGCAAACACTAAAAAACACAGGCTGAATAGAAGATAACACTATAAGGGATTATCTAATCAGTCAGTGTCAAGAATTTCCTTTATTTATAGGGGTTTTGTAAGGATTTATATAATCAAAAATAACACTCTATAATACTATTTAAAAAAGTGTTAAAATAACTCAAAATCTTGCGATGGCAACATCATGACGGTTCGACCCCGTCCACCGGCACCAAACATGAATAACACGAACCTTGAAAACAACTCAAAGTTCGTGTTATTTTTTAGTAGAGATTGGTTTGGAATTTACTTATATACATAGTTTTCTTACAAATATCATGAATAATGATTTATACTTAAAATTCTATTATAATGTATTCAAATTTAATTATGATGATATTAAATATGTTGAAATTAAAAATCAATTTCACATTTCAAAAAGGGGTATGATGATATTTCATACCACCTAATTATATTTTTTCCTGCCGAGAATAGAATTTTTACTTATATCATCTGCAAATTTTACTAAATTTTGCCTTTTTGTTTTTTTTAATAATTGTGCAATGTGTTCTTTATTGCATATAAAGTCATCTACACAAATTTCTTGTGCACTTATTAATTGAATAAACTTTTCAAAGATATCGTATTTCTTTTTCTTAATAACTAATTCATAGTCAAATTTAAATAACAAATTTTGTCGAATCAAACTATTCAACAGTTTAATATCTTTAATATCTGTCAAGTCTATAACCCAATTTTTACAAGGAATCATAGAATTACATCTAGCCAAATAATCATTATAGCTATTCTGTATATCCGCTAATGAATTTAATGGTTTTATTAACTCTAATGGTATTGATTTTTTATATTTTAAAATTTTAGATTTGATAAACTGGGTAAATTTTGTCGTTTTCTCAAATTTTAAAGCTATTTTAACTAAAATTTCTTTATCAATAGATTTTTTTATAATCAATTTATCTATTAAATCTCCGAAATATGAACATTGTATTTTATATTGAATATCAACCACATCGTCTCCACATAAAAATTCTTCAAAAATACTTTTAATGCGATGCGGTATTTCGTTTTCGAATAAGTTGTTTAATAAGTTATAAAATGATATAAATCCTTGCTTACGATTAAATAGTTTATTAAACTTTTCACCTGATTTTAACACAATCTGTAAAACTAGAGCATAGACAATATTAATAAAAAAATTTGCTTCTACATTTTGTTTTATTATATTCAATGCTTTTTCTAACAAATCAAAATCTTTCATTAATACTAACGATTTTAAAATATCATAAATAACATATTCGTGAAATAAATCAAGTATATTTTCGTCCATAAATGAAATTTTATTATAATCGTAGTTTGTGAAAAACAACTGCAATAATGAACTATTTTCAAATAACTTTTTGGTTGTTATATATTCAAATTCTGGCCAATAAATACAATTACTCAATAAAACAACTTTTTGATTGTCAGAGATTATATCAGATTTACAAAATTTATTTATAACTCTATCTCTATTACCGATTTTATACATTAACAAATTAATTAATGCTGTTCTAAAATGATATTTGTTTGTTGATGAATCAATATCTTCTGCAACTTTTTTAAAAGTCACATTAAATGTTTTTTCTGTTTCTTTAAAAGGAGTTGCATAAATTGTATTATTTTTATAGTTATCAAAAAGTTGGCAAGGCTTACAATCTTCATTATGATAAATACGATTACAAGGACAATAAGGAAGATCTACGAAAGGGCAATAATCATCTCCCGTAATCCCTTTATATAGCAATTTTTCTTTAAATTCGTTTTGTTGTTCATCCTTTAATCTATTCAAAACATTATTAACAACATATGGGGGGATATTTATTTTTTCACCATTATGACATTTAAAATCAAACCGATCTGAAGAATTTTGCGAAACCTTATATGCCTCAATTTGATTACTGTCGGACCAAAATTGATTAAGCCATGATAACTCTATTGAATCCTCTTTAAAGTTTAACATATATTGCGACATTATTTGTATTTTACTTTGTATAATATTATGCTTTGTTATATTATGAAAATTGCTCAAATTCAATTTTGCTTTTAGAAAATCAAATATTTCATTAATACAATTAGCAATAGCTTCATAATACGTATAATTTTCAATATCACATATAATATTTTTTACATTCTTAGATTTAATTATTTTCAATCCAGATTCTCGAACTCGAATCAAATATATTCCGTTAGCAATTGCGGCATTATTCTTTTCAATTTCCTGTTCATACTTGTCTTTATGCCATCTTTCCCCATCATATTCTATTCCAATCTTAAACTCTGGCATATAGATGTCTAATTCGTATTTTTTATTGTTATATAATATTTTTGTTCTGCTTTCAACATTATTGAAGTACTGTTTTAAGAAAAAAACAATCGACTGTTCTGGAAAAGAAGTAGAATTATTAAGATTTTTTAACAGCTCTTTTGGAGACATCAAAAAACTTGTATTGTATCCCTTCCAAAGATATTTCGTATCCGAATTATATTTTATAGAATTTGGTTCAGCACAATTTTTCTTAAAGTCCCAATATTTTTCAACCATTTCGGGGTATGCTTCAATTAGACTTTGTTCTTGCTTTTTACCACGACAGCCACAAGTACCAGTATTTCCTTTGCGTATTCCTTCAAAAGCCTTACAACATTTGTTTCCGCAGTCGCATATGCATTGTGCAAAAATCACTCTTTTACCATCGACAAAATTAACATAAAAATCTTTTATTAATAATGATTTGTATTTTTTGTTTTTAAATTTACTATAAAAAAACGGAACCTCTGTATTTGTTTTATACCAAATAAGTAACTCTTCATGTGAGCCGATAAAAATGTTGTCTTTTATCCATGGTTCAGAAGGGTATTTTCTCCATACAAAACAGCCGAGGTAATCATTCGATTTATCTAAAAATTCTTCATAACTATTAAAGATACCGCAATTTTTTATATTATTCCATAGTTGTTCTTTATCAAAATGTGTTCTCATTTCAAAATATTCACTCCAAAGTTTAATTAGTAATATTTTAACTAAAACAAGTTCATTGTTTATTAGTTACTATTAAATAAATGATTAAAATCAATATACTTCTTTATAAAGTTAAAATTTCTAAAATCAAAATATAAAGTATTGCCATATATTTGCTTTGTATCATTCACTATTGAATTAATATCTTCTTCCAACTCTAATAATATCTCTGAATTTGATCTCCCGCTTAAATTATAAATATGAAAGCCAGATATTTTTTCATTTCCCATATAATGTTTCTTATTGGTTCCATAGCTCATTCTATATAAAACTTTCTTTGTTGCTTGCCATTTATACCATAATAAATCGCGATCTTTTTTAGATAAACTTTCGGATTCTAATTGAAGGAACATCTTTTTTCTTTCTTTATTTGTATACATGCTCTTATCTGTTGTCATTAAATATCTGTCAAACGTTATATCACCCTTATCATAAACTACATCTAAAAAACCAATTATATAATTTTTATAGATTAACTGGTTTTTATGATTTGAATTAAAGTGAATTCGTTTTTGTAATTCTGTATCTCCATTGTTTACATGTTGAATAGACCCATTTAAACATTTTTGATAATTTTTATGTAATACATCTTCACTAAAAGCATAAATCGGTATTGAAAATAAAATTTCAATCATTTTTTCCTCCTAATCACGATATAAATTTAAATTAATCCTTTATATTAGTATAGCACATTATTGATTAGACTGTATAGATATTTATAAAAACTTTGGCATTTAAACGTGTGCTTGTCTTGATACAAGTGTTCTCGCTTCGCTCGAACAGACAAACACACGCCTAAACAAAAAACTAAATAAAACAAGGCAAATTGCTAAAGCAAAACGCCGAGTGAAAAAGAGGTTTGCACGCAGGCTTTCTGCAAAACCTCTTTTTTTATTCCACTCGGCTATTTTTATGCTACAAAAACATATTTGCATATACACAAATTAAAACTTTATGAGTTTTTAAATTTATTCCAAATTCTTGTATCTATGTTTTCACATATCTCCTTATCGCTTTTGGTGTCTTTTGTAGCATAGTTTTCCCCTTAGTCAAGGGAAACAAATATTGCTTTTAGGTTACACCTAATGCAATTTCCTTAAACACAATATTTCTTTCTTTATCCTTGACTCTTGTATTAGATAATACAAGGGTTTTTCTTTTTAGCCAAACTATGCTCCTAAGCCACTTTGCCAAAAGGCGAATAAGGAGAAAATTGTTATGGAAAAAAGAATTGGTATTTTAGATGATAACACAATCATCACAATGGATAACATAGAAAAGTTATCTAAAATTATTGCTATAAGCAGTTTAAAACATTTTAAGAATTATGCTTACTCTAATACTAGTAAAATTGAAAGATTACACAAGCAATTACAATATGATATTGCTCATCATAAAGAATTGGATTGCTATTCTGATGCTTATGATTTAGTTCAAGAAGCAAGTTTGTTCCTATTAAAGTTTTTAGATAAAAGACTTGGAGATTATTGCACTTACATAAAACCAACAGTGAAACAACCACAAATAATAACTATACGAAATGCTTGTTTTAAAAGTTTATCTGCATACATACGAAAAGAACTTAAAAATGGAAATACTGAAAATGAAGAATTGCTTGAATTTTTACCAGCAAAAGACCAGTTTGAAGAACAAGTAGATTATTCTAAAGCAAATGAGATTATACGAAAAATAGTAACAACAAAACTTGAAATGCAAATACTGGAATATTACTACAATGGTGTTGAACCAAAATATATAGCAGAATTTTTAGATATTAGTTCAGACAAGGTATATAAACGCAGAAAAAAGTTTAAAGATAGATACCTTGCATATTGTATTTAATAAAATTTTATATTAGACCGTCAATTTTTGCAATTTTCGTGGCTATTAAGTGAAGGTATGATAATCAAAAAAAGTTGTCTTTTTATACCCCCTCAAATCACACTTTTAGTGGTTTATATATAGAAGGCATTTCAAAAAATTTGATACTAAATGGAAACTTTTTACTTATTTCGTGGCTTATATATAGAAGGTATAAGAAATTTTTACTCAAACCACGAACTTTTGTTATCTTCGTGGCTTATAAGTGTAATGGTATCAATTTTATGTGCAATTTTCACAAAATTTAAGCAAATTTCAAAAAAATTGACACTTAGGGGGTTTATTTTTGCCTTTCTCGTGCCTTTTATATAGAGGGTGTTATAATTTTGATACACAAATGATACATAAACGAATGAAAAGTTTATGGTAAAGATATGTTACTTTATGATACCTTCAAAATGTAATTACCAAGTCAGCACAAAAAATATATTTACTCAATTAAGTTTAAGTTAATGGTAAGTATAGAGTCAATGGTATTTCTTTGAGTTTTATACTAATGTAAGAATGTAAATGCCACCTAATACAAAAATTACACTAGTATATAACCAACATTTACCTTGACCATACATTCACTTTTTCAAAACTTTGGAATATGCTTTTTGTGTAATCACAAGCTTGGGACATTACACTGAGTCGAATAAGAAACCTAAATTGACAAAGACGAGTAATAAGTTAAGATAGTGGCGAATAAAAAAGCCCAAAACCCGTCCTTGGGGTTAATACAAGGCAGAGTTAGCATTTTAGGCATAGAAAAAACTAAAAACTTTTTCTATGTCTTTTTTGACTCCAAAAATCTAAAAAAAGGAGTTAAAAATTTATGCAAAACTTAAAAATCGAATTTGTGAACGAGTTGGACTTATCCGTTATTGACAACGAGTTCTTTGTGGCAATGTTAAATCAAATGTTGCTACACAGGAAAAGCGAGGTGCAAAATGGACTATCCAAAAACTAAAGTGTATTTTGATGGTAGTCATTACATTGGCATACCTCACACAACACAACCACATAAGAAAAGAAAAAACAAACCTAAAGAAAAAGATACAAGAGAAGAAAAAGTAAAAGAAATATACAAAGAAAGCACAGGAACGAAGAAAGAAAAATTAGAAAACACAATAAACAAAGTTAATGAAGAAATTAAAGATATTGAAAAATCTACTGAATTGGTAAATAAAACACTGGAAAAAGATAAAAGAAATAGAATTGTTAGATATACAAGATTGATTAGAAAAATTAGATTACAACAATGGACTCACTTTTGCACTTTTACTTATGACTCTACCAAATTAACTGAAGAAGAATTTAGAACGAAATTATTAAATTGCTTAAATCATTTAGCATATAGGAAAAAATGGAAATATGTAGGAGTTTTTGAACGAAGTCCTGACCTTAAACGATTACATTTTCACGGAATATTCTTAATACCACAAATGGTTGGCGAGATTATTGAAACAAAAGATTATTCTACTAAAACACACCAAATGCAAATAGCATTACAAAATACACATTTTTTAGAAAGATTTGGAAGAAATGATTTTAGACCACTAGATGAAAATAGTATTCAAGATGCAGTAAGTTATATAACCAAATACATTAACAAAACTGGCGAGAAAGTCATTTATTCAAGACACTTACAAACATATTTCATAACTGACATTGTAGAAGAAGATGTTGTTTGCACTATCGGTCAAGAAGATAGAAAAATACTTTTGTTTGATGATTTCAAATGCTTGGACTTTGAAACTGGCGAATTTTTAGGTCAAGTAAGCAAAGATAAAGAACTAATAAATAAATTGCCAAAGGGTTATTGATTGTCTTTCGTAAGCGAAGTCTAAACGAAAACTCTTTATTGTCAAGGGTAAAATGTATTGCTTTAAGGCAACCCTTGACAATAAAAATAAATATTAAAAAATTTAAGCAAATTATCCCTTTTCGTTTCTTTTCGCTTTCGTCCGAAAGACAAATAAAAAAATAAATATAAAAGGAGAAAATAAAAAATGAAAACAGCTGTAATATATGCTAGATATATTTCGGATAGTCAAACCGAGCAAAGTATTGAAGGACAACTTAGAGTTTGTAAAGATTATGCAGAAAAAAATGATATTGTCATTGTTGACACATACATTGACCGAGCAATGAGTGGAACAAATGATAATCGTGTTGCTTTTCAAAAAATGTTAAAAGATAGTAGCAACCATCAATTTTCACTAGTGTTAGTTTACAAACTAGATAGATTTAGCAGAAACAAGTATGAAAGTGTTATTCACAAGAAAACATTAAAAGACAATGGTGTTAGAATTGTATCGTGTATGGAAAATATACCTGATACACCTGAAGGAACTTTAATGGAAGCATTACTTGATGGTTTTAACCAATATTTCAGCGAAGAACTTACACAAAAAGTTAATCGTGGACTTAGAGAAAGTTGGCTTAAAGGAAATGCTACTGGTGGAAATCACATATTTGGATATGATATAGTAAACAAAAAATATGTTGTAAACGAATATGAAAAAGAAATTGTATTAAAAGCTTTTGATATGTATTCAAACGGATACCGAGCAAGAGTTATAGCAGAAACATTAAACGACTTAGGTTATCATAGAATAAATGGTAAAAACTTTGATGAAAAATATGTTTTATGGATACTACACAATTCAAGATATACAGGTATAGTAGAACATCACGGAGTTGTTTATGATAAAATCTTTCCTAGAATTATAGATGATGTTTTATGGAACAAAGTAAATGCTATAAACGAAGAAAATAAACTTGCACCAAGTAGAAAAAAAGAAATCTTTGATTATATACTTTCTGGAAAACTAATTTGTGGTAAATGTAATCATAAAATGTTTGGTGAAAGTGGAACAAGTCATACAAAAGAAATTCATTACTATTACTCTTGTGCATCAAAAAGAAAAAAGAGATGTTCTTGTGATAAGAAATCTATACAAAAACAACTCTTAGAAGATATGGTAATAAATTCAATATCTAATCTTTTAGGAAGTGAACAAAATATCTCTATGCTTGCAGATAAGATATATACTTGTCATCAAGATATGGTTAAAGATAACACAACTCTTAAACTACTTGAAAAGCAAAGAAAAGATGTATATAAATCTAGTCAAAACTTACTTAAAGCCATTGAACAAGGAATAATAACAGATATGACAAAAACTAGATTGCAACAATTAGAAACGGAACTTGCAGAACTAGACATTGCAATAAACAAAGAAAAACTAAAAGATTATTCATTATTAAGTAAGGAAGAAATAGAACACTTTTTAAGAAAACAAGTATTTGAAGATACTACAAACATTAAGATAAGGAAACTGATTATAAACACCTTTGTTAGACAGATATACCTATATGAAGATAAACTAACAATACTATTTAATTTTACAACACCACCAGATAAACCAAAACTAACACTAGAAGAAAACTTAAAAACATTAGAGCAGATAAATTCTGCTCTAACTAATACTCAAAGTTCGTGCTTTGACATTCAAACTGCACCAGCGAAAAACATCTATTTTATAGGTGTTTTTTTGTTATGCTTATTTAACATCTTTATATTTTTAGTTAAAATTTTTATTAACCAATAGAATTTTTTAAAAAGATAAAATTGCTGATTTATTACTTATATGTTATGGTTAATTTGTCTTTTTCTTTGTCATAACTTGCCAATATTATTTTTTTTAGTTCACTTCGTTTGGAAATTTTTAAACGAGAAAATAACCACTCTTTATCTTTTTTTATTTCATTCAGTGACGATTTTGAAATAATTCCATCAATAACCAAGTATAATGGCAGTTCCGCCCTGTCCACTTTTATACCTAAATCTTTCGCAACAGTTGGTCGCTGGTTTCCTTTTGGCATTATACTTAGTTCTCCATTATTTTCAAACACCGCATATGCAATATCTTGCAAATCAAAATAACCCTGCGCACGAGCAAGAGTTAAAACATCGTTGATGTCCAATTTGCTTTTCTTTAGAATTTTATAATCAATTTCCCCATTGTAAATTATTGTTAATGGTCTTCCTTTGAGAAAATGTTTTAATCCGGGAGACTTTCTACCTAACAGCGTTATCGACAAGTCAAACAAAAAGTAAATTGCCATCGCAATTAAATAATAATATAGCGGTTTATCATTGACGTCTGTTGCCATTTCTGCCGCAATTGAGCCAATTGAAATTCCTATCACATAGTCAATGAAATCAAGTTGTGCAACTTGTTTTTTGCCCAACAATTTTGCAATAATAAACAATGCAACCACACTCGTTGTTGATAATAAAATTAAATATAGAATGCTGTCCATACATTAATTATTGCTTAAATTTACTTAATTAAACTTTCAATTTAAATAATGTGGAAAACAAGGTCATCAATGCAACAAATAAGTGCCAAAACTATAATAGGAATCAATAGAGACCATTGAAATTTCTTTTTTTCTTTCGCTTTGTTAGACTTAAACAACAGCACAATAACTGCAACAAACAACGCTGTTCCCACAATTCCAAGTTGATATACCATTGATATGTATGCGTTGTGCGGACTCAAAGGGTCAATTACATTCGCCCCAATTCCACAACCAAAAATCAATCTCAATGGGTGTGTGCCCATAAATGAAAGATAATTAATCCACAAGTCATATCTAAGAGTCGTAATTGCGTTCATAAAATCTCTGAATGAACCAAAACCTGTTCCTTTCCCGATAAAACGATGAATTATTGTTGTGAAAATTGAAGGTTTTATTATCGCCACAACTCCAACTCCAGCCAACAAGACAGCAACAACAATTAATGCTTTCTTCCAGTTTATTTTAAACAACCAGATTAATACAAAAAGCATGATAACCGCAAACAAAATAATGTACATTTTTGAAAGAGTTAAAAATCCCAACAAGGCAAGCAAAACGAACAACACTCCATCTACCCAATTTGGTTTTTGAATGAATAAATGTGCAAGAATTGCCATTGCAATCACACACAATAATGCGAACGTGTTAGGGTGACCAATCAATGCTTGAAATCTTATGAAACCATCTTCTTGATTTAACAACATTGAAGATTGCAAGTATGGCGAAACAAAATATAAAAGCGAGAACAAAGCAGAAATTATGACAGCAAGTGAAAAAATTCTGATATTTTTCTTTACATTTAAAATTTCAGGTTGATTAACCAACACCCAAATTGTGAAAAGAACCAACATAATTCCCACAAAACGATACAAGAAATTGATGTTATATCCACCAATTGGAATCACCATATATATAAGGAAAATTAAAAGCACAATAGTTTGAGCTTTTGTTAGTTTGTTTTTTTGTTTTACAAGAATGCAAAAATATTTTATAAAAAACAGTCCGCACACAACAAAAAACACTGTTAATCCTGTATATCCACCCACAAAACAAAATGGAGTTGAAAAGAGCAAATATGAATATGAATCTTCAAGTTTTCCGAACATAAGAAAGCACAAAAGAATTGGGAAAACGACCCAAATTGCATGCTGAGTAAAGCAATTTATGAAAAACAATACAGCCAAAATTGAAAGATTGACTGCAAGATAATTTTTCTTGATAAAATTTAAAAATTTATTTTCTTGAGCATTTTCCATATTTCCCCCAAAGAGTTAAACTAATTTTAACACAATAAATTCAAATATCCAACAAATTGATTAAATAATTTTTTAATTTACATAAAACTTATTTTGATTTTTAAAATTTAAATCAAAAAATTTATGTGAAACAAAAAAAAGGACAAAACGTCCTTTTTCGTTATATTTGCGATATTGTGAAATTCTTTATGTATTCACATTTAACAACAATATTGTTGTTTACAACATATGTGATTTCCAACATATTTTCAGTCTCATTGATATTTATTGAATATCCAAATTCTGAAATAGCTTTCGTTGAGTCCACAAATTTACTTTCATCTTCACTCCATTCTTGCAAAGCAACATTTTGGATTTTTCTGTCCGCTGATGAAGAGAAAACTAATCTAATTTTTTGACTTTCGTTTCCGCTTAGAATCACATATCTTAAATCTGAACCAGAATTTTCAGCTGTTTCAGTTGTTAGCATTATTTTCACAACCGCTGTTGAAGCATAGTCACTTTCAATATCGTTGTTCTGTACATTTTCTGGTTCTGAATATGTTTCGCTCGTTCCATCGCTTAATTGAGAGAGATTGTTGTAAATCATGTCTTGAATTGTAATTCCATATTGCTTTGGTTGAACTAAAATTGATAAAGTCTTTTCTTTGTCCAGCGCAATATCTATTAACATTGTGTCACCACTTCCCGAACTCAATTCGTTTCCGCTCAAGTCTTTAATTAAATATGAAATTGTATACTTTCCATTCACAATTGTATCTGCAGTCACACTAACAGTTGTTGAGTTGACCATTTTTGTTCCAAATTCATAACTTACACCGCTCACTGTCGCATATGCTTTTCCGCCCAATAAAAGTGCATTTGAATTGTCCACATATTCAACATTTAAACAATATTTTGGAATAACAGCAATTTTTACTGTGAGTTTTCTTCCATTCCCGTTTTGTTGTTGCTCCATTTTTTCAATCAAATCGTTTGTGATTGTTAATGTTGTTCCGTTTGGAATTTCAACTCTAACCGTTTCACTTCCTTCATCTTGATATTCATAGTAGAAATAGTCAATAACTTCGTCGTCCGCTTCGGTCGCAACAAATTTTATCGTTTGACCCACTTTTAAGGTTGTTGAAAATTTAATTTCGTCATTAGATTGGGTTTTCAATTTGTAATATTCACTCGGATTTGTCAATTTGCTTGAAGATGTGTCAAGTTCAAATTTTAAATCAATCTTGGTGAGCTGTATTATATATGTTCCCTTTCCATTTTCTGAGAAATTTTCAGATATTGTTAAAGTTTTTGAGTCTTTATCATAATTATAACCTGTTGGTGTGTAATAGTTTTGTGAAACCAACACTTTGTCATTATTCCAAGCAAAATCATATCCGGCATTTAATTCCACTTTAACTTCCACTTTTGAACCCAAAATTGCATTAAAATTGACTTCTGACCCTGTTGTTTCCACTCCGGAAGTTGGTGTCCAAGTTATTGTTCCAAAATCTTCGTTTCCAAGATTTTCATCAGACTTCAATCCAAATTTGACAACAATGTCTGCATTTGGCTTTCTAATCAACTTCAAGTGTAATGTTAACACTCCTTTTGTTATATCAACCGCTTCAACCTTAGTCTCCGCTAATGTTTGTGCCGTGACAATCTTGCCCTCTTTGTTTTCTACAAGTTTATATCCTAATTCATGGTCGTTTAATAAAATTTCAAGGTTATAATCGCTGTTCACCATCTCGCAAATTTTTACATCTTTATCTATCGCAACTGTTCCAAAATAATAATTTGCTTTATTATTAATAACTTTTAAAATTTCAGAATTAATATTTTTTACATCGTCATTCTCCAAATCTAATTCTATATCATCTTTTGTAATCAAAATTTGCATATGAATTGGCTTTGGAATGAAGGTAATATCAACAGACGTATTATCTTCTGAAGAAAGTGTCAAAGTGTCTGTTGAACTTGTTTCTTCAGTGCTTAAATTAATTGAATATTTAAATCCTTGATAATGCATTGTGTCATAAATTGCATTTAAAGTTGTCGTGAGTCCGTCATATGTATAAATTGTCACTGAACCATAAGAACCATCTGACAAATTTGTGCCTTTCTCAACAAGCAATGTGCTTGAATTTGAGTCTGTGTTTGTCAAGGTTATTGTCCTTGTGGTGGCATTTGGGTCACCATAAACAACACCATTTTCGTCTGTGCCCGAAATTTGTTTCACATTCACTGTTATTGTGAAAATTTTTGCAATTTCACATGTCATGGTGATTGTTCTTTGTTCTAAACTTAAAATTTTACCTGTTTCAAAAGTGAAGATAGTTCCCAAGTCATTCAATGCGGATAAATTTGTTGATTCAACATCAGTCTCAAGTGGGAAAGCGTATTCTTTTTGCTTAACAACATTTCCATTTATGTCATTTTTGAAATATGATTTTAAAAGTGCATAACTATCGTTTTCATATTTAAACACATACATTCCATTTTCTTCGATTAATGGAATTCTCTCAAAAGTTAAAACTCCGTTTTCTCCCATCGTGAATTGAATTTTAACTTCCGAATTTGTTTGAGTGCCTGACGCTAAATTATAATCTTCAATTGTGCTTATTTTAATTTCTTTTCCTTGTGTGTCAACAAAATTGTAAACCGCATTAAAAGTGATTCCTTTTGTTTTTATTGCCATTGTTCCAAGTGTGGCATCAGTTGTTGGATAGCCAGTAAATCCATCATAAATTGGATTGTCTTCTGTTCCAGTGTTGTGCGACGAATAATGATTTTCTCTTAACCACTTTCCATCAAGATTCAACGTGTATGTTTGTGTGCCTTCTTCTGGAACGAAATTGATTGTAATTGTGTTTTCATTTTCGCCTTTATAAGTCAAAACGAAAGAATTGACACCATTAAATTCAAAACCTGAATAAGCCATGTAAGTGATTGCAATTTGGTCATCAACTTTAAGTCCAATCAAATTGACAGTGTATCCGTTTGCACTATTTCCAGTTGCTGAAACAGCACCTTTAACAGTAAACCAACCTGAATGAACGTTGCTTCCAGTTTCGCCATCTTTATTCACCAACTGAATTGTTAAATCATAATTTATTTTTTCAAAGTTGGCGGTGATTGTGATACTGTCGCCATTGTTATAATTTTTTCCTTTGATTGTATTTTCTAAAATTTTAGTTGTGAAATTTTCAGGTATTGTTCCCGACCCGCTATAATTGTATGTCTTTGAATCCCAAGTATATCCAAGTGTTGTCATTGACCAATTTGACAACCTATAACCAATCATGCTGTCAAAATTTCCAGTTGCCATGTTTGTTGGATCCTTAGATTGGTCAAAATATGTGACAGTTAAATCGCAACCAATATACAACTTAAAGTCAATCACAGAATTTCCATTTTTAAACTTTATTATTTTTAAAAGTGTTGTGTCACTTTTTATATTCTCAACTGCGTCAACATTATAAACATTCATTGCACTATTATCTTCTGTCGCAATTGCAATGTATGTGCTTTGTGTTTCTTCAATTGTGTCATTTATATCAATTTTGATATAACCAACTCTTTGAATTGCATCATCAAACAATGTTTGAGGATTAAGATATAAATATTTTCTGAAATTGTACGCAGAAAGTGTGGTTGAATTTGTTGTGTTATATTTCCACTCATTTTTTAAATTACTATATATTGGAGTACTGCCGACTTGATTGCCGTCATCGTCAAAAGTTTTTTCTTCCAAGTCGGTTGAATACGCCTTCGTCAAATATTGATAGTCACCAGAAGTGTTAATTGTTCCATCAACATCTTGATTGTAGAAAATTGTTAGATATGTGTCGTTTTTAAACACTGGCAATTGAGTCTTGAAACTCTCATCTTCTTTTATAACTTGTCCATTGTAAAGATAAATATAAAATTTAGGGTCGGCGTCAGTGCCAGAATATTCACCATTTAATGTATTATTTGTCGTCCATCCTGTTTTGTTAAACTCTCCATATTCTGAAAACACTTTCTTAAAACAATCTAAAGTTTGATGTTCTAAACCATCTTTATAGTCATCAATTTTGTCACTAAGCACACTGGCATAATCTTCAATAAACTGACCATTAGATTGAGAAGATAATGGCATAGTAAAACCGACAAAATTGCCATCTTTATCCATTAATCGTTTTAAACCTGTGGTCCAATAATTTTGATTTTCCACAAATGTAAAATTGGTTTTTTCGGAATCAAGTTGATATAAATTTCCACCTATTGTCGTTGGTTTTATGTCCTTCAAACTTATCTTATAGATATTGTCAACACAAACTTGGGTGACTTCCAACGTGTATGTGAATGAATAATCGGTTGTTGATTTAAAATTGCCATTTGGCATCCCTGAAGATGTGAAATTCCACGTTCCGCTTAACGGAATAAGTTGTTCATTATTATTTGCTTTATATGCCACAATTGATTGCCCAGCTGGCGCATCCGCCGACGATAAAGAATAATTATTTCCGTAAATGATTGTTCCGTAAGTGATTGTTGTGGTTGCACTAGTAGTTCCTTTTTCATCCGGCTGTTGAACCTCAATTTTTGCCGGTGTCCATACAGGTGTCATTGTTATTACGTCAGAATAACTGCTGATATCAAGCGATTCTGCAAATCCTGCCATATCCCCTAAACTATTTCTTCCTGTATCGGTGTTATTTTTATCATATGTATAAAGGTTTTTAATATCATTTATGGCATCTGTAAATGTGGCAGTCCAAGTCCAAACTGTATTATTTTTATCATAGATAAAATACTTGTAGTTGTTTTCTTCACCAATATAGATGTACCAACCTGAGATGTCATATCCATAACAAGATAAATAATAATTCTCAGTTCCTTTTACTGTCTCAACAGACGCTGAGTACTCTTTATAAACATTATTTGAATAATAATCTAACTCATCATAAAACGCCTGATTCTTGAAACATGGAAATGCACTTTGGTTATAATAATATCCATCTTGAATTTGAATTTGATTATCACCATTTGTTGAAGAGTTTATCAAGACATCGCTGATGGTATTGGCAGTTTTCCCAGTATCAAAAGTGATTGTATACAAAGTTGACCATTTTGCTCTCAAAAGATTTGAATCATTTAAATCAGCATTTCCCTGAATTGTCGTCACTTTATAAACCGTATTCCCGTCTAAGTTTGTTAAGGTCTTGTCGACATCAAATGTCCACTTGTTGGTTCCTTTTTCTACAGTAAGTTTCTTATTCTCATTAGAATACGTATAATTATAATTATTAACACCGCCTACTATCATCCAATATCCAAACACTTTGTCGTCATATGTTTTTGACACACTTGTTGGGAAATTCACACTGCTTGTGTTAGTTATCGTTTGAATAATGTAATCCTCGTTTTCTATCGCGGTTTCTCCATCGGGCAAAGCATAATAGTACAAATATGCTTTGTATGAGAGTTCTTGCATCGTTGCTTTGAAACATAATGTTCCGTCAAAGTTTGGGTCCAAATCTTCAGGAGTTAGATATTGGTTTGTGCCTGTCCCATTAAATGTTGATGTTGTATTAGAAACAGTCCAATCTGTTGGGATATTTGAATAGTCATCAGCGTAGGAAAAAGTAAGTTTAAATCTTTCCTTACTATTCGTTGAACCCATTGTTATTGTTGATACACGATAACCATATTTAGGAGTTAATGTCACTTTGTTTGTTGTTCCATTGAAACAGATTGACACTGAACCATTGTTTTCATTTGTTAAATAAATTTTATCTCCGCCATAAATGTCAAAACTTGAATCTGACCATGTTCCAATAACATTATTGTTTTCGTCTTTAATATCATTTTTTTCAATAGAACTAAAAATATTAATAACTTCTGTGCTCTCGTTTGAAGAGTTCCCCCATGAAAGAGTTAAATTTGACGCGTCTTCATTTACAACAGCAGAAGAGATTTCAGTTTTTGAAGTTGAAACAGGAGCGAAAAAGAAAACGAGCGTTGCCAACAACACACCAAAACTTATAAATGCTAAAATCGACTTTTTGATTTTGGTCATTTATCCCCCTTTACAACCATTCTTTATTCAAGTCAAACTAAAAACACAATAAATTTATTTATTGTTATTTTATCACATAATATTTGTTTTTACAAACAAAAAAACTAAATTTAGTTAAAAATTTACAAATTATTACAAACAAAAATTTCAACAAACATATTTAATTTAAAACAAAAAAATTGAAAAATTTAATAAAAAAATTAAAAATTTGCGTTATTTTTTTGAAAATTTAATTATTTTCTTTTATTTTTATAAAAAATTAAATTTTTTAACGAATTTTTTATACTCAAACAATAAAAAACAAAAATGGTGATAATAAAAAAAGAGTTAAATTAACTCTTCTATTTTTTCATTTTCAATTTTAAATCTTTTGTCTGCAAGTTTTTCATACCAAGAAATTTGTCTGTTTGGAATTATTGCAAAAAGTGTTATTGAACCGAGCGTTGAATTTTTTGTGACAACCATGAGATTTTTTAAAATTGAATCGTCCATTTCAACAAGTGAACTGATTGAATTGACGTCATCAACAACAAGCAAAACATCTTTTCCACTTTCCATTGCGCGTTTTGCTCTTTCAACTGCCAAACCGACGATTTTCTTTGCCATATCCACTGAATTTGTTATTTGAGAGATAAACTTTTCCGAATCTTTAAAATTCTGCAACAAATATTTGTTTTTATCTGCAATTGAAATGTTTAGATAAATTTTTTCAACGTTTTGTGCATCTTCAACTAGACTTGCAATTGCAAGAGTGTTGTTGTTATTGTTAGAACCATAAAAATATACGCTTTCGCCATACATTATTCCCAATTTTTTGTTTTCTTCTTTTGAAAATTTCATTGGTCTTGATGGACAAATGTGGTCAATTGAAAAATAATCATTTCTATTTACGATTTTGCATTCTCCGCCGTTGACTGAATTTATTTTTTCAACCAACATTTGGTTATCTTCGACTTTGACGCTTGCTTTAACCTTGTCACCAGTTTTTAAATTGCACTGAATTGTTATTTCAGGTGAAATATAATAACAAACATAATCTTCGTCAACATTTACCCACAAAAATGCAGAATTGCCAACCAAAATCTCAACAAATCCGACCACTGAACCGAGAATTTCGTTTTCGTCTCCAGTGTTCTGTTTTAAAGCAAAACTCGCTGAAACCGGACTATTAAACACGTTCGAAAAATCATATCCGAGCCCTTTTGGAGGTCTTCCTTGCTTTGTCTTTGCAACATATGGAGCAACCTTCCCTTCTTGGATTTCAATTATTCCATTTATTAAATCATCTTTTTTCTTGCTTGTTGGAGAGGCAACACCAATTTTTCGTGCCAATTCGCGAAGAGTGTAGATGCTCAATTCGTCTAATTGTTCTCTTGTCATAAAATTCCTTTGTTATCATTTAATTGTCTCATTTTAACATACGAACGAGTTTTTGTAAAGCAGTTTATAAAAAAATCGATATTTTGTACAAAAATATCGCAGTTTTGTTAATTCTTATCATTTTGTCGCTATTTTACAATTCCCATACTTATCATCAACGCCACATCAACCCGTCTCATGGTGCCTTCGTCAAGCGAACAAATTTTTTCTTTTAATCTTCGTTTGTCCAATGTTCTGATTTGTTCCAACAAAACCACACTGTCTTTTTGAAGTTCAAATTTTGATTTTTCAAGTTCGATATGTGTTGGCAATTTTGCTTTTGAAAGTTGACTCGTTATTGCCGCAATGATAACTGTTGGACTATATTTATTCCCGACGTCATTTTGCACGACCAAGACAGGACGAATACCGCCCTGTTCACTTCCGACAACAGGGCTTAAATCTGCATAATATATCTCACCGCGACAAACTTCCATTTTATCCTTTTAATCTATTTATTGTGACATCTAAATCAATGAATGAGTCAAAATCTTTCATCAAGTCAAAAATTGCTTGAATGTATTCATTGTCAGTATATGCTTCCACATCAAAATTTGGCATTTCGACTCTTTCGACCTGCTTAAATTTTGCCAAATATTCAATGTATGCTTGAACTTCTTCAATCATGTTTCCCTCCTAAAATTTTTTTAAACCTTTGCGAGTAGTTTTTTCAATTTTTCGTAAAATTCGTCTTGCATTGTCTTAAATTCAACAACCATCTGTTTCAGTTCTTCATTTTTCGTTTTGATGTCATGTTCTGCCTTGATTGTGTCAACAATTCCCATTACTGTTCCATTTATCATCATCTCCACAATGTGTCGCGGACTGCTGTTTGTCCACAAAGACAAATAAATCATGGTCGTTTGTTTCATCTTTTTAAAAAAACCATTTTCCTTAACTTCCATTTCGCTGTCTATTGCAAAAATATCACACTTGTTTGCGAATTTTTCATATGCTTCATACTGCTTTTTAAAAACTTTATTCAAGTTCTCTGATTTGATTTTTTTCATGACCTTATCAATGGATTGCATTCCTATTGTGGCGTCTTGATAAATCCTGTTTAATAATTTTAAATCTTCTTTTTCCATAAATCCTCCAAGGTTAGTTTTTGTGTGAAATAAAAAAATATTCAAAAACATTGTTTTGACGTGAAAAAATAAAAAAAGTGAACAAAATTGTCACTTTCTAAAATTTAAATCCAAATTAAAGCGTATCCAATAATAATTGATGCTATTATCAAAATCGAAATCACAAAAATGTTTTCTTTTATGTTTTTATTTTGTTTGAAAAGAACAATCAGTCCCAATCCTGCATTGACGCACAATCCCGCCACAAGCGAACTCAACCCCAACATTCCTGACATAAACATCTCGGTCAAAACCAAACTTGATGCACAATTTGGAATTAGACCAACCAATATTGCAAACAAAGGTTGAATATACTTGCTTTTGTTTAAAAACAACATAAGATTATCCGTTCCAATCCAAATTTCAGTGATTACTCCAAACAATATGTTTACAACAAGCACAATCAAACAAATTTTTAAGCAATGCAACAATGGGTGAACCCAATCAAATGTCTTTGTTTCAACATGATGGTGACAACACCCTCCATGTTCAATTTCTTGAACTGAATCATCTGTTTTTTCACTTTCAAAAATTAAATTTTCCTTATCTTCTTTTGAATTATGGACATGTACTTGTTCTTTTAATTCTTCCGATTTTGTTTTCTTGAAGAACAATTTGTATAAACCCATTGACGCATATCCAATGATGATTGCGTACACGAATTTTATTGCAATCAACAACAATAAATAAGGAAGCAATTTAGGATTTGAAATTAAAAGAGGAATTGCTTCATCGCTGGTCGCTATGAAAACAGCAATCAACGCTCCAATTGATATTGCTTTTTTTGAAAAAAGGTCAGATGAAATAACAGAAAATCCACATTGTGGGACACAACCAACCATCGACGCGAAAACTGGACTTAATTTTCCTTTTAGCATTTTATTTTGTTGCAATTTTTTGGCACACTTATATTCAAACAATTCAATCAAATAATACACAATAAAAAGAAGAGGCAAAATCTTTGCCGTGTCAATTAGTGCGTCTAAAATTACATCCCAAAATTGTTGCATATATCCCTTTAAAATTGTCTCTTAATTTATGATTGTGAATTTATTGATTTTTTGTGTCTTAAATTAACAACAAAAATTCTTGCGGAAGCAAGAATCTAGTTCAAAAGTCCACCACACTGAACAACTATTGAAAAAACTAAAACAATAATCGCTATTAAAAAAATCCACTTTATAACTTTCACATATTAATTATATCACAAACAGTCAAATTTTCAAAACAATTTTTAAATAAATCTACAACAAAAACAAGCTAGGATTGCACATAAAATATTACAAATCAATGCAATCGGAATTGTAAGTCCTGTCTTTTTTACTTTTGTTGAAGCGAAATAAATTGAACTGACGTAAAAAATTGTGTCACTACTGCCCATAATCACACTTGCACATTTTCCAATATAGCTATCTGGTCCATATTTGGTGAATATGTTTCGCAAAACCACATATCCGGCGTTTGAACTAAAAGGACGAATTAATGTTAATTCACAAACTTCGCTTGGAATTCCAACCAAGTTAAAAACAGGGGCAAGAAACTTGCAAAGATACGCGCTAAGTCCACTGTTCCTAAACAACTCAACTGCAACAAACATGGCAATTATGAAAGGCAAAAGAGACGCCATCAACGGAAGCGAACCCTGAGCACCTTTAACAAAAGCAGAATAAGCGTCCACTTTTTTTATTAACGCGTAAATCAAAACGAATGCAATCAAAATTGGAATAAATAAATCAACCATGTTGCTTGTCCTTTTTATATATTAAAGACACCAAAATTATCCCCAAAAAAGTGGAAACAAATGTTGCCAAAATTGTTGGCCAAAGAATACAACTTGGACTCACACTTCCAGCAAGTGAGCGCATTCCAATCACTGTTGTTGGCAAAAGTTGAATTCCTGTTGAATTTATAACAACCAACATTATCATTGCTCTTGTTGCTTTTTTGTCACCCTTGTCCAATCCTTGCATGGCTTTAATCCCATATGGTGTTGCCGCGCTTCCAATTCCAATTATGTTCGATGCAATATTTAGACAAATATTTTTTGCCGTTTCTTCATCTGTTTTTCCAAAAATATACTGAACAGGTTTGTATAGTCCTTTTGCGAGTTTTCCACTCAATTTACAATCGTCCATAACTTGCATAAAACCCATCCAGACAGCATAAATTCCGATAAATTCAATTGACATTGTCACACCCATTTTTGCCGCTTCCATCATTGTTCCAACTATGGTTGAAGGTGCAAAAATTGCCGTCATAATTAAACTTGCCGTGATTATAACCAACCAAATTTTACTCATATAAAACAATATGCTAAATGGTTTTAAGTTATGAAAATAAAAAATTAAAAAAGACATCCTTTAAAAGGATATCTAAATTATTGTTTCTCCTTGATAAAAATTGAATTTTTCACCAAATGATTTGTGAATTGCTTTCACAATTTTTGCACATTTTTCTTCTACGGTTAAATTTGAAAAGTTAACTCCTGCCAAATTTTCGTCATTCTTTGATATTCCGTACGCTTGAAAAGAAAATTTTAAAGTTGAATCTTGATATTTATCGTCAATCCCAACTCTATGCAATCTAAACTCTCCAGATTGTATTACACATATAGGACTATCTTCATTTTCCCATGTCAAAGGTGAAACAAGACATCTGTATTTGTTAGTGACGATTGTGTCGCCAACTTTCTCATCTAAACTGCACACATAATCGATCCATTTGTCACTATTCATAGAATTTTTTTCATAAGTTGAATTTACGGAATTTATATAATTATATCCTATGTCTAAAATTGGTTTATCGAATGAATCTTCAATAACTTGTCCGTCTAAATTCTTTTGCGCTTCAAGTGCATAAAGGACAATTAAATATGTCGAATTGAAAGATTTCATTGTGACAGACAAATTTGATTCATTGTTGAGCGATTCTCCAGGCATGACATTTGTTGTGTTATCAAACGCAATTTCACTCTTTCCACTCGTCGATGTTTCAAATTTAATCGTTAAATTTGGGAGCATTATTGAACCAAGACCTATGTCTTTATTTAAATTAAAATAGAGCAAAAATCCACTGCCAATCAGTGCAAGAATGAGTATGATTATAAGTATATTGACAACAATTCCTAATTTGGAACGTTTTCGTTTGTTCATTTTTACCCCTATAATATCAATTTTATATAATTAAATAAAATTGTCAAATAAAAAAGGCAAAAAAACAATCAATAACGCAAATTATATCAATTTCATTATTATGTAGGTCCTTACAATCTCCAAAAACTTGCAACACGTTGGTTTTTCGTTTGATGGCCACAACACTTTAAGATTGACAACCATCGTCTCTCCCCAACACTTGTCGATGACATTTCTTATATTCCTTTCCACAGTGCTCACATCTTTATTGTATTTTTCGGCAATAATAGGATACATCTGTTTGGAAAACGACTTCACAGTCATGTTCTCATTTATCAAACAATTCATTATATCTACAATATAATAAAATCCGATATATTTTTTTTCAATTCCACAATTTTCTAACACTCGACTGAAAAATAAATTGTCAGCAACATATTTTCCATACTTTGTCTCTTTAGCGCACATTTTCTCCCACCTTACATGACAGAATATAACATTTAAAAAAATAAAAGTCAAACAATTTTTTAACAATTTTAAACAATATTCTTAAATTTTGTCCATAATTGATACAAAAATATTAAAAAAATAATTATTTTTGTACAATTTATATGATTTTTGTACAAAATTATACGCCGTTGGTTTTAATAATTATGCAAAAGTTTTATGTTTAAAAATATAAATGTTTTTGATTAAAGTTGTGACATTAAACAAAAAAGACCATTTTTATTTGGTCTTTTTGTGTTAAATTTTATGACAATGTGAAAATTTTGATTAGTAAATTTTAAGAAATTTTAAAATTATTCTTCAATTCCTTTCATTGTTAGTGAAATTCTTTTCTTTTGAAGGTCAACAGAAAGCACTTTGACTTTTACTTTTTGACCAACTTTTAACACTTCGCTTGGGTGAGAAATGTATGAATTTGATATTTGCGAAATATGCACAAGACCATCTTGATGCACCCCAATATCAACAAACGCTCCAAAGTCGATAACGTTTCTAACAACGCCATCAAGCACCATGTCAGGTTTTAAATCTTCCATAGACAAAATGTCGCTTCTCAATTCTGGAAGTGGCATATCTTCACGAATATCTCTTCCTGGTTTAAGCAATTCTTTGACAATATCTTGCAAGGTTGGAACACCAATTCCAATTTCTTCTGCAACTTTTGCTTCTCCCTTTTCTTCAATCAAACTTGGAAGCATAGAAATCTCGCCACGTTTAATTTGTTCATCTGTAAAGTTGAAAATTTTTAAAAGTTTTTCCACTGCATCATAACTTTCTGGGTGAACTGCAGTGTTGTCCAAAATGTTGTCCCCATCAGTGATACGCAAGAAACCTGCGCATTGTTCATATGCTTTTGGCCCCATTTTCTTAACTTTTAAAAGTTCATTTCTGTTGCCAATATGTTTTACTTGACTTCTATAATCCACAATATTTTCAGCAAGTGAAGATGAAATTCCTGAAACATATGAAAGCAAACTTACACTTGCGGTGTTCAAATCAACCCCAACCGAGTTTACGCAATCTTCAACAGTGTTTGTCAAGACTTCTGTAAGTCTGTTTTGTGGCATGTCATGTTGATATTGCCCAACACCAATTGATTTTACATCAATTTTAATAAGTTCTGCTAGTGGGTCTTGAAGTCTTCTTGCAATTGAAACCGCACTTCTTAAATTTACATCGTAGTCTGGGAATTCTTTTGCCGCAAGTTTTGAAGCAGAATATACTGATGCACCAGCTTCATTAACCATTGCATAACTAACTTTTCTTGGACAAGTTTTAATTAAATCTGCCACCAAAATTTCACTTTCTTTGCTTGCTGTTCCATTTCCTATTGCCACAATATCAACATTGTTTTTCACAATCATATCAGTGAGTTTTTTCTTTGCTTCTTCCACCTTGTTTTGAGGAGGAGTTGGGTGAACCACTGTTGTGTCCAAAACGTCACCTTTTGTGTCAATAACTGCAATTTTGCAACCATTGAAATATCCAGGGTCATAACCCATGATGACATTATTTTTTAAAGGTGCTTGCAAAAGAAGTGGTTTTAAATTTAATTCAAACATCTTGATTGCTTGTTCGTTCGCTCTATCTGTTAAATCTCTTCTGCATTCATTTTCAAGAGATGGGAACAAAAGTCTATCATATGCATCTTCAATTGTATCCAACATAATTTGGTCAGTGATTGGATTTTCTTTTTTATATGCCTTTTCAATTTCTGTTATTGTCAATTTTGGATTAACTTCAATTGAAACTTTTAAGCAATCTTCTTTTTCTCCCCTGTTGAGTGCAAGAATTCTATGACTTGGAATTTTTGAAACCTCGCCAGAAAAATCTTTATAGTTTTCATAGGTTTTTTTCTCGTCTTTTTCTTCATTCCAAACCGCTTTGATTTGTGATTTTTTTGCAATTATCTCACGAAGAATTTTCCTTAAATTTGCGTCGTCGCTTATTCTTTCCGCAATTATGTCTTTTGCGCCATCAATTGCTTCTTCAACTGATTTAACACCTTTTTCTTCGTTTATAAATTTGCTTGCTTCGTCTTCAATTGGGGTTGTTATTGTTTGAGCAATAATAATGTCAGCGAGTGGTTCAAGTCCTTTTACAATTGCCACAGTGGCACGCGTTTTTCTCTTTGGTTTGTATGGTCTATAAATATCTTCAACTTCTGTCAAAGTGAGTGCATCTGACAACGCTTTTTCAATTTCTTCAGTCCATTTATCTTGTTCTTTTATAACTTTCTCAACTTTTTCTTTTTCTTTGTTTAAATTTCTCAAATAATTTAATCTGTCTGCAAAATCTCTCAACACTTGGTCATCACATGCACCATGCATCTCTTTTCTGTATCTTGCAATGAAAGGAATTGTGTTCCCTTCGTCAATCAAATTAATGATGTTTTCAGCATATTGTTCTTTTAAGTTAAATTCGTATGCTAATTGTTTTTGTAATTCCATATTTTGTCCTTTTAATGTTTTTTAAACATAAATATTCTATCAAAAAAAATGAAAAAAGCAAAATGTTTTTCGCATCTTGCCTTTTCTTGCTTTGAGTTTTAATTTATTGGCAATTTTCAAGTTCTTTCTTTAATCTTTATTGTTTGTCTTGGTCGCCTTCTGTTTGTTTTTCTTTGTATGTCTTTCTTCTTTCAACAGCGTCCTTTTCACTTTGTTTAAGCAGTTTACTTTTATTCTTTTTATTTAATTTTTCAAGAATTGCAAATCTATTTTCAGTTTGAACAAAATCTTTATAGTCCATAATTGGTTCAAAACTGTCTACATGCATTGGATTTTTTTCTTTTGGATTATATCTAAACAAAGTGTTATATCCACTCTTTACAGAATTCATTGCGTGTATTTGCGCTTGGTCCATAGAATAGCCGTGATTAATGCATGGTGAATAAGCAATTATAACACTTGGACCATCATAACTTTCCGCTTCAACAATTGCTTGAACTGTTTGGTCAGGATTCGCGCCCATGCAAACTTGCGCAACATAAACATTTTTGTAAGTCATCAACATGCTTGCCAAATCTTTTTTCTTTGTTGTTTTCCCTGTGAGATTAAACTTTGCAGTTGCCCCTCTTGGTGTTGACTTGCTAGTTTGTCCACCTGTGTTAGAATAAACTTCTGTGTCGAGAATCAAAATGTTAACATTTTCCCCACTTGCAACAACATGGTCAAGACCACCAAACCCAATGTCATACGCCCAACCATCTCCACCAATTATCCACATGCTTGGACTTGTGATGAGACTTAAATTATTGAAGAGATAATTGTCGTTTCCCTTGATTAAATGTCTGCGTTTATATTCCTTAAGATTTAAAATCAACTTTTTATTATTTGGATGATTTTCAGGATTTTTTAAAAAATTATCAACAAATTCTTGAATTTTTGCAGAAAATTTGGTGTTTTTTAACGTATTTATAAAATTTTCTCTCTGATTTTTTCTTGCTTTATAAATTCCAAAACCAAATTCAGCATTGTCTTCAAACAGCGAATTTGCCCAACTTGGACCAAAACCTTCTTTGTCTTTGCTGTATGGACATGTTGGATATGTTCCACCATAGATTGATGAACAGCCAGTGGCATTTGCAATCAACATTCTATCCCCAAAAAGTTGTGTGACCAAACGAATGTAAGGGGTTTCTCCACACCCTGCGCATGCTCCACTAAACTCAAAATATGGTTTTTTAAATTGCACACCTTTCACCGTGTTTGGCGTGAACGGAGTGTTGTCTGGAAGAGTCAACAAAAATTCTTCGTTTGCAATTTCACGGTCTCTGATTTGCTCGCTTGGCGTCATAATCAACGCTTTGACCGGACAAACTGAGGCACACACTCCACAACCAGTGCAGTCCAAAGTGTCAACTTGCATTCTATAATCCCCATCGCATATATACGCTTTCTTTGTTGTAAATGCTTTTGGTCGCTTTGCCTTTTCTTTTACAATAACCGGTCTGATTGCTGCATGTGGGCACATCATTGTGCATCTTCCACATTGAATACATCTTTCGCTTATCCAGTCCGGAAGTTGTTCAGCAATTGCACGCTTTTCAAATTTTGCCGTGTCAGTTGGCATTCTTCCTGAAAGTTCAAACTTGCTGACAGGAATTTTGTCACCTTCTTGATTTGCTGTTGGCAAAATGACATTTTCAAAATATTCATCTCGCATAACTTTGCAGAGTTGAATATCTTTAATTTCAATTTTGCTGGTGTCAACTTTTTTTAATGTTTTGATTGCTTGGTCAACCGCATTTAAGTTGGCATCAACAATCTTCTGTCCTTTCTTTGAATATGACTTGACGATTGTACTTTTTATATTTTCAACAGCATCTTCAAATGGAACCATATTTGACACCTTGAAAAGAACTGTCTGCATTATTGTGTTTATTTTTCTACCTAAACCGTTTTCAAAAGCAATTTTGTTTGCATCAATCGTCCACACTTCAAGATTCTTTTCCACGATATCAGTTTTCATCTTGTTTGGCATGACGCGATTTAATTGTTCTTCATCATAATTTGTGTTGAAAATTGCAACCCCTTTCTCTTTTATGCAATCTGTCATATCATATTTTGCAATAAAACTTTCATTGTTGCACATCATCAAATCGACACTTCTTGGATTGAATGGTGCCACAATTGGTTTGTCGCTCGTCCTTACATGCGAAACGGTTAAACTGCCCGATTTTTTGCTGTCATAATCAAAATAACCTTGCATGTAATTTGGTGTCAAATCGCCAAGAATTTTTATTGTGTTTTTAATTGAACTTACGCTTCCGTCGCTTCCAAATCCATACACTCGCATTGAAAATTTTGAAATGTTATCAACAAAACTTTCTTTAACTTCCAAATTTGTTTGACTAACATCATCATAAACGCCAAGAGTGAAAAATTCTTTTTTCCTTTTTTCCATATTTTCAAACACTGACATCGCCATGTCTGGAGTAAATTCTTTCCCGCCGAGTCCAAAGCAACCAGAATATGTCTTTGCATTAATTCCATTTCTTTGAAGCGCAGTCATAACATAAGAAGATAATGTGTCAACTCCATTTGGGTCAAGATTTCGTTCCAATATCGTAATATTTTTTACACCCTTTGGAAGAAGTGAAACAAACTTCTTTTCATCAAAAGGTTTTAACATTCTAACCTTAACAATTCCAACTTTGCCATTATATTGTTCGTTTGCAAGACGCAAAACATCAGCACTGCCACCCATTGCAACAACCACATTTTTTGCCTTTTCATTTCCATAATATTCAATTGTGTCATAAGCTCGTCCAGTGATTTCTTGTTGCTTTTTTAATGCCCAATCAAAATCTTCAAGCACGTGCGAATATTTTTCAAGTGAACGAACTCTGTTTTGCATAAATACATCAGGATTTTGATTTGTCCCGCTTGCAAATGGTTCACAATTGTTCATCGCCCTATTCCTAAACTCTTGGAAATAAATAGGATTTACAATTTTCAAAATATCTTCAAGTTCTGTCTGATAAATTGTTGACAACTCGTGACTTGTCCTAAAACCATCAAAGAAACAAATGTAAGGAAGTCCAGTTTTCACGCTCGCCAACTCACACGCAATCGCTATGTCATTGACTTCTTGCACAGTTGAACAATTGACTATGTTGAAACCAGTTTTTAAACATGCATAAATGTCACTATAGTCGCAAAAAATTGACAAAGCATGTGTCGCAACACTTCTAGCGGCAACATAAAACACGCAAGGTAAACCTTCTCCAGCAATTTTATACATATTCGGTATCATCAACAGCAGTCCTTGACTTGAAGTGAAGGTTGTTGTTTTTTCTCCCGCCATCAAACTGCCATGAACCGCCCCTGCAACTCCTGCTTCGCTTTGCATTTGGGAAAGCATAAGTTTGTTCCCAAAAATATTTTTTCTTCCATCAAACACAAATTGGTCACAATTTTCTGCCATTGGACTACTTGGTGTTATAGGATATATAAAAGCAGCATCGTTAAACATATAAGCAATGTTCGCTGCTGCGTAATTCCCATCAATTGTCACTTTTTTCATAATGCCCCCAAGTTTAAAATTATTATACACTGAACAAAATTTTTAAGCAACAAAAAACAATTAAACAAATATCATTTTATTGCATTTCTAGTTTATAAATGATATTATAATCACATGAGATATTTAATGTTAACAACGTATGATGGCAGAAAGTTTTCGGGCTTTCAAAAACAAAAAAATGGTCGCACAATACAAGAAGAATTAGAAAAAGCAATTGAAATTGTCACAAAACAGAAATCCTCTTGTGTTGCAAGTGGTCGAACAGATGCTGGCGTCTCTGCGTTTTTGCAACCTGCTCATTTTGATGTTGAAAAACCAATTGACACTCAAAGCTTCATTCGCTCAATGAACGGAATTCTTCCAAATGAAATCAAAATTCTAAATGTGTTTGAAACAAATCTTCACGCAAGATTTTCAGCAAAAAAGAAAACTTACGTCTATAAAATGTATCAGTCAAATGTGTCTTTACCCCTTTTTGACGATGCTTTGCAAATTAGTCCAAATTTGGATTTGAAAAAAATGAAAAAATTTTGTTCACTTTTAAAAGGAACTCACGACTTCAAAGGTTTTCAATCAAGTGGAAGCCCGACAGAAACGACCATTAGAACAATTTATTCAGCAAAATTATATCACAGTGGAAATTATTTGATTTTCTCAGTGACCGGCAACGGATTTCTATACAAAATGGTCAGAAATATTGTTGGCACAATGCTCAAGGTTGGCGAAGGTAAATTTGACTTGAAAGAACTAAAATCAACCTTATTTAACACTTTCAAAGCAACATCAACCGCAAAACCTGAATTTCTTTACTTATTAAACGTCGAATACCAAGATTAATTTTATTTAAATGTTTTGAAAATCTATTGACAAAACTTAAAGATTTTCTTATAATTAACACGTATTGCTCGTTGGAGCGATTTTTCCTGCCACACGGGACATTTCGCTTTGACATCTGACCGAACGCGAAATAAGGTCACAAAAAATTTTAAGGAGAAAAAAATGAAAACTATTATGGCAAAAGAGTCCACAGTTGAAAAGAAATGGTATATCATTGACGCTGATGGAAAAGTTCTTGGTCGTGTTGCTGCTGAAGCTGCTTCAATCCTTCGCGGAAAACACAAACCAACTTTCACTCCAAACGTTGACTGCGGAGACAATGTTATTATTTTAAATAGCGACAAACTTGTTTTAACAGGTAAAAAAGAAGAACAAAAATATTTCAAACGTTATTCAGGATATCAATCTGGACTTAAAGAAATTCAATATAAGAAAATGATGGCTGAACAAAGCGATGTTGCACTTTTGAGAGCAATCAAAGGTATGCTTCCAAAAAATAGTCTTGGAAGAAAAATGGCAACTCATGTTCACATCTACAAAGGTGCAGAACACAACAATCAAGCACAAAAACCAGAAGTTTGGAACGGAGGTAAAATCTAATGACAGAAGCAACAGAAAAGAAAGTTGTTAAAAAAGCAACAAAGAAAACTGCAAAAGTTCAACAATTTCAAGGAACAGGAAAAAGAAAATGCTCAGTTGCTCGCGTACGCATAACAACAGGAACAGGGAAAATCATAGTAAATGGACAAGATATTAATGAATATTTTGACCTTGACACTCTTATCACTCTTGCAAAACAACCTTTGGTTCTCACTGAAACAGGTGAAAGTGTTGATGTTGAAGCAAACATCTATGGTGGCGGAAAAGCTGGCCAAGCAGGTGCTTTGAGACACGGAATCACAAGAGCATTGATTGAATTTAGACCTGAACTTAGAGAAGAACTCAAAAAAGCAGGTTTCGTGACAAGAGATGCAAGAAAGAAAGAACGTAAAAAATACGGTCTTCACAAAGCTCGTAAAGCTCCTCAATTCTCAAAGAGATAATATGCATATCAAAAAAACATTTCCGTTTGGGAATGTTTTTTTTGTTATCAAATTGTTATTTGAGATTTTTTAAACAAATAGATGTTATAATTTTAAACTGAATGATTATAGTGAAAAGAAAAAACACAGATTCTCTGTGTTTTAAAACTTTTTATATCTTTCTATTATCAAATTTTCAGAAAATATACCTTGGAAGATTTCACAAATCAATTTTTTCAAAGCAGAAAACTTATACCTGCCATTTTGTAAAGCTTTTTGCAATTTACCGATATCTTTTATTGTTTCTTTAGCAATTCCATCAGAAATCAAACTCAAATCTAAATTTTCTATAAAAGTTCTATTCTCGATTAAAAATTTCACAACTTCATCATCTGTCCATTCAGAAACATCTTTATTTGATGACCAACTTTTAATTCTTTCCAAAACTTTTTGACTTTCATTTAATTTTTTTAATTTCTCTTCATACACCATAACTTTTCACCTTCTATTCTTGATGATAATATCACAAAAATTTCTCAATGTCAATATTGAAAAATCAAGAATTTAAATTTTTCCATCATATTTTAAAAATAACATTCTGCTCTCGTCATATTCCGCTTCGCTCCATCTGCCTTCTCGCTACCCCAAAAAAAGAGACGCTTTTTACGCCCTCGTCATATTCCGCTTCGCTCCATCTGCCTTCTCGCTCACAAAAAAAGAGACGCTTTTTACGCCCTCGTCATATTCCGCTTCGCTCCATCTGCCTTCTCGCTACCCCCAAAAAAAGAGACGCTTTTTACGCTCGAAGGCATAAATTATCTAGGATTATTCACCGGTTTTATGGACGATTTTTTTCGTCAATTAACTTTTTGTGAAATCGAATATTACACCTTTTTTGGAGCATAGAGCTATCTCTTTTGGCAAGACTATCGTCACTTTCGTGAGTTTTCATCTTGCACTATTATTTTGTGCGAATTTTGTTTTTTTATGTAAAATTTTCACATTTTCTTCTTATATTTACCCATAAATAATTTCTTTATCTCTGGCATCATTTCCGTGGTCGCCCTATATCCTTCTTTTATCATTTTTTCTTTTCCTTCCAATTTTAAAGATGAAAATTCTTTCATGTCTGGAGATATCACAATATCACTTAATTCCAAACCTTTCTTTGAATTGTTTGCCATCATTATTCCCACACTGGTTGTAAACTGAATAATCAAATTATCACTTTTTGTTCCTCCGCCACGCGTTGAATTGCAATCTATTGTCACAACATAATCACAACCTTCATCTCTCAAAATATCAACAGGGACATTGTTGGCAACGCCACCATCAATCAAAACCATTTTCTTATACTTAACTGGGAAAAACACGCCCGGAATCGAGCAACTGCCGGCAATTATTGAAGATAATGTCCCCGAAGAAAAATCAATTTCTCTGCCAGTTCTTAAATCCACCGCCACTGCATAATATGGAATTTTTAAATCCCCAATTTGTTTAATAGGTAAAAGATTTTCTAAATTTTCTATCATATTATCCATTTTTGATGGCAAAAAACCCAATTTTGAGTTTCTGAAATCTTTATTTTTAAAATTTTTTGTTTTTTCAACAATTTCATCACTTTTCATTTTTGATGCATATAGTGCAGCAAAAAGACTGCCAACACTGCAACCAGACACAGCGTCAAACTCAATCCCATTTTCTTCAAACGCTTTGAACGCTCCAACAAACGCAAAACCTCTTGTCCCACCACCGCTAAGACACAAACCAATTTTATTTTTACGTTTAAATTTTTCTATTTTCTTAATTTCTTTTTTTTTAGATTTTTCCATGCATTTAGTATGCTCAATATTAAAAATTTTATCATTAAGTTTAAGTAGATAAAAACAAAAAGGAATCACCTTTGTGACTCCTATTGTTTTATTTTGTTTCTTTAAGCATGCAACAGTTTTTGTATTTCTTTCCGCTTCCACATGGGCACAAATCGTTTCTTCCTATATGTGAAGAATTGCTTCTTGCACTCATGTTTTCGCTTTTGTTGACATTTCCCATCGCAACTGGACCTTTTGGCGCAGATGGCACAACGTTAATCTTTATCTTTGCTCTGAACAAATATGATGCTGTGTATTCTCTGATTTCACTTATCATTCTGTCAAACATCTCAAAACCTTCGTTTTTGTATGCCACAACAGGGTCTTTTTGTCCATAACCCAAAACTCCAATTTCACTTCTTAAAGTGTTCATTGCGTCAATGTGGTCTGTCCAGAATTTATCAACCACTCTAAGAAGTGTGTTTCTTTCAATGATTGAGAAATCCAAACCAATCTTTTTGACTTCGTTGACTTTTGCGTCATAGATTTCTAGCAATTTTTCATAAATCGTTTGACTTGCTGACTTCAAATCCATATCTTCAACAAGTTCTTTCGTCACAAGATTTGTTCCTTTTTCTAGAATTTTATCTTCAAGTGCTTTGTTTAAAGGTTCCAAATCCCATTCATAACTTGGTTTTGATTCGTCAAGATATGTTGAACACAACTCAAACACATACTCTTTCAACATTTCAAGAATTTGTGGGTGAATGTCTACTCCATCAAGAACTTTATCTCTTTCTGAATAAATTATTTGTCTTTGCTTGTTAAGAACATCGTCATATTCAACAACGTGCTTTCTAACATTAAAGTTCATTGCTTCAACACGTTTTTGTGCTGTTTCAAAGAAATGAGTGAGCATTTTAGATTGCAAAGGCATATCCTCGTTCCCTCTAAACGCAAGTGAAAACCAATTTTTCATTCTATCTTCGCCAAAGCGTTGTGGAAGGTCGTCTTCAAGTGAGATAAAGAATATGCTTGAACCTGGGTCGCCTTGACGTCCGGCACGACCACGCAACTGATTGTCAATACGTCTTGATTCATGTCTTTCTGTTCCCAAAATATGAAGTCCGCCAAGTTCAATAACCTTTTTCTTTTCTTCGTCAGTTATTGCTTTGAAATCTGCATAATATTTATCGTATTTGTCTTTTAAAACCTTTTCTTCGTCTGTGAGATTTACATTGTATGAAGTGATTTTTTCAAGCACTGCAGGTTCAACATTTTCATTAAGGAGTTTTTGTTTTGCGAGGAATTCAGGATTTCCGCCAAGCAAAATATCCGTTCCACGTCCTGCCATGTTTGTTGCAATTGTCACACTCTTTACTCTTCCTGATTGCGCCACGATTTGACTTTCCAATTCGTGATTTTTAGCATTCAACAAATTGTGAGGAATTCCAAGTTTTTTGATATCTTTGCTGATTCTTTCTGATTTTTCAACAGACGCAGTTCCCACCAAAATTGGTTGCCCTTTTTCATATTTTTCTTTAATTTCTTCAACAATTGCCTTATATTTTGCATCTTCCGTGAAGAAAATCATGTCTTGTTCGTCAACTCTTTGCACTGGTTTGTTTGTTGGAATTGTCACAACATCAAGATTATAAATTTTGTTAAATTCACTCTCTTCTGTTTTTGCTGTTCCTGTCATTCCGCTGAGTTTGTCATACAATTTGAAATAATTTTGCAATGTGATTGTTGCAAGAGTTTTGTTTTCATCTTTGATTTTTACATGCTCTTTTGCTTCAATTGCTTGGTGCAATCCGTCTGAATATCTTCTGCCTTCCATCACACGTCCAGTGAATTCATCAACAATCAAAACTTCATCATTCTTAATAATATAGTTGATGTCTCTTTTCATGATGAAATTTGCACGCAAAGCATTGTTGATATGATGGTTAATTTCAAGATTTGCTATATCTGAAAGGTTTTCAAGTTTGAAGTATTTTTCCGCTTTTTCAACACCAGTTTCAGTCAAGCGAATTTGCTTAGTTTTTTGGTCAATGTCAACATCAGTTTGTTCCAATCTCTTTGCAAAATTATCTGCAACTTGATATAATTCGCTGATTTTCCCACCGACACCTGAAATAATCAATGGAGTTCTTGCTTCATCAATCAAAATTGAGTCAACTTCGTCCACAATACAGAAATTGTGTCCGCGTTGAACTTTGTATTTCTTTTCAACTTGCATGTTATCTCTTAGATAATCAAAGCCAAATTCGTTGTTGGTTCCGTATGTGATATCACATTCGTACGCTTTGTGTTTTTCTTCTGGCGATTGATTTGAAAGAGTGACACCAATTGTAAGTCCCAAGAATCTATACAACTTTCCCATCATCTCTGCTTGAGATGTTGCAAGGTATTCGTTTACTGTGATGACATGAACATTTTTTCCTGTCAATGCGTTCAAATAAACTGCTGTTGTTGCTGTCAAAGTTTTTCCTTCACCTGTTTTCATTTCGGCAATACGACCTTGGTGAAGCACAACTCCACCAATAAGTTGAACATGGAAATGACGTTGTCCAAGCACACGTGTTGATGCTTCTCTAACCACGGCAAAAGCGTCTGGCAAAATATCATTTAATGTTTCGCCATTTTTAAGTCTATCTTTCAAAATCGGAGTTTGTCCACTGAGTTCATCATCGCTCATTTTTGCATAATAGTCCGCTTTATCTTCTATCAATTTTACAATTTTTTCAATTTTCATCAAACTTCTTTTGTTGTCTGATGCAAACAAGTATGAAAACAATCCCATATTATATCCTTTTATAAATCAGTTATATATTATCAAATTATGTTGATTATGTCCAACAAAAATTTTGTTTTTTCTCACAAGAAATTCCAATTTTTTAAATGAAAATTAATAAAATTTAATATTTTTAATTTTTTTATAATTTATTTCAATTTAATTGTTTATTGCGTTAAGGAATTTTTTGAGTCTCAATTTACATTCTTCTTCGCCCAAAATTTTCATTATTGAATATAAATCTGGACTATCTTCCCTGCCTGTTATTGCCAAACGCACAAACTTCGCAACATCGCTTATGCTCCCCGCATAGCTTTCTGGATTTGCTTTATAAGTTTTATTGTCCACAAAACCATATTTGCTGGCTTTTTCTTTCAATTCATTAAACCAAATTGAATTATCTTCCATCTCATGATATGTTGTCATATAATCATTTAAGAATGCTAACAAATTGTTTTTCTCCACATTCCCCAAATCAACTCGTTCAAAAGTAGAATTAAAATTAGGTAAAATATAATCATAAAGACTCAATATTTCAGAATAAAATGTTATATCTTTTCTTGGTCTGTCTCCACCGCGTCCAATTGAGAACATTTTAATAAGATTGTTTTTGTTTGTGTTAAAAATGCTTTCAGAGTTTGTGTCCCATTCTTTTGCCCAGTTTAACGCATTTTCAAAAACTTCTTCTGCACTCATGCGTGAAATTATTGTTTTTGAAATATCATTCAATTTTGCAAAGTCAAAAAGTGGATTTGTGACCCCAATTTTTTTGATGTCAAACGGAAAATCAAAATAACTTAGATTTGGATTGTTTTTTCTCCATATCTCAAAATCGCTGTTAATCAAATTCAACAAATATTCAATCACTGCGTTAGTTGGATATCCAGTTTTTAAGAAAAATCTGACATCTGCAAATTTATCTTTTCTTTTGCTTATTTTTCGTTTGTTTCCATTTTCGTCATTCACGCATATGCTTGGCGTATGTGCATACTTAAATGGTTTTAGGTTAAACGCTTCACTCAGTTGCAAATGTACTGGCAAAGATTGGTACCACTCCTGCCCCCTTATTACAGTTGTTGTTCCCATCAACGTGTCGTCAACAATGTGAGCAAACGAATAAACAGGGATTCCATTAGATTTAATCAACACGTCATCTTTTGCATTTTCTCTAACTTCCTTTTTCCCTTTTATCAAATCTTCAACCAAATGTGTTTTTGAAAAATCGCCATTTGAACGCAATCTCAATGCGAATTTTTTCCCTTCTTTCAGTTTCTCTTTGATTTCTTCAAAACTTAAATCTCTGCACGCGTCTTTTACTTCCAAATCTGAACTTTCTTCAAGTTCTTCTTCTCGTTTTTTCAAAATGTCTTCTTTCCCATTAGACACTTCACAAAAGCATGGAAATGCCATTCCGTTTTTTACAAGTTCGTGTGCAAAAGAGTTGTAAATTTCTGTTCTTTTTGATTGGACATATGGACCATATTCTCCAATTTCTTTCGCTTCTCCGCAATATCCTTCATCTGGTTTTAAGCCAAATCTAACAAGCATATCATACGCGATTTGCCCCGCATTCTCCACTTCTCTTTTTGCATCGGTATCTTCAAGACGCAAGTAAAAAATGCCGTTTGTGATTTTTGCAAGCATTTTGTGAATTAACGCTTGATAAAGTTGTCCGATGTGAAGATATCCTGTTGGACTTGGCGCAAGTCTTGTCACTTCACCATTTACATTTCGTGGTTTATATTTATTAAAATAGAAAGTTGTATCCACCACATTTGGATACAACAAATCTGCCAATTCAGTTAATTCTTGTTGTGTCATAAAAAATTTTTCCCCTTTTACATTACAATGCCCAAAATATCCACCAAAATTGCATTGTATTCACTTAACAACGCTTGTTGATTTTCAATTATTGTCAAGCATTGTTCTTCTCTATTTGAATTTTGCTCACTCGACTTTACGTTTGAATAATTTATGGAATTACAAGCATTTAAATATTTGTTCAAGTCATTAACAAGAGCAACTTGCATTGCATACGCGGACTTGATTTTGCTTTCAAAATCCGTGCTTGAATTTGCCTTTATAATCCCATTTTGCACATCAACATGATAATTTATCGCTTCTAAATTTGATTTATAATCATATTTTGTCAAATCAACAGATTTTTCTCCATTTGCAACAGACTTTGATAGTTCCGCATCGTTTAAATACATCTCAATATAATTTTGAGTTAATATAGATTTTTGATAACTAATTCTTGAATTTAAATTTCCGACAAGAAGATCAACATCAAGAGTTGATTTTGCATATGGATTTGGATTGATTAACAAGATATTAGACAAATCCATTGAAAGATTTGTGGTAGCAACACAAAGTCTAGAAAAACTGTTCAACAACGCGTTGTATCTAGCACTTGTCAATGATTCTTCGCTATCAAGAGATATCATATCAGACAACATGCCAACATTTTCAGTCAAAGAGTTAAGCACAGACGCAATTTCATTAATGTCTGATTTTATTTTGTCTTTTTTCGTGCCATCGTCTGTCACTGAATCTGTTGAAGCCAATTCAATGTGCTCATAAACAAAACTCAAAGAGTTGTCCAAAACATATTGATAAGATTTCAAATTTTTATACTTTCCTGTTGCTGAGTCAACAAGATTTTGCAACGTTTGTCCTGAACCGATACTGTTTGAATAGTTGATTGTCAACTTTCCGTCTTCAATGTCAACATTCATTCTGTCTTCTGCCAATTTTTCAAAATCGGTTTGAAAATTTGCCATGCTATAATGTTGCTCTTTTTTGCACGCTTGCATAACCCCCATTCCAGAAAATATGAGAATCAACAAAACTAAACTTGAAATAAATTTTTTCATGCTACACCCCACAAATCAAAACAAAATAATGCACAGCTTTTTTTAAATCCGTGTCACAATCAGAAAGATTAGAACAAGTTGTTTTGAGTGTTAAGAATGATTTTGCAAATTCTTGCTTGTCACACTTTGAATAAAACTCCACAAAACTTATGCAATCTGTCGTGAACATTTCACCACCGCTTGTGACAAAATTTCCATTTTCAATTTTAACCAACGTCAAAGCATCAATTGTTTCGCTATTTAAAATTTCAGTGTATTGCGTTTCTTTGAAACTAGAAAATGAATTTATAACTACATTTGCATAAACTTCAATAACAGCAAATTTCGCATCAATTTTAGTGTCCACTCCAAAATCAGCAATTTTAAAATCAACTTGCTTTATTAACAATGCGTATTGAGCTAAATATCTCGACACAGCGACATAAACGTCATTTGCTCCCAATTTTTGTGGGAAAAGGTCACCCTTTTCTTGCTTTTTTGTGTTGAATTGACTAATTGTGCTTTGAGCGTAAGCGCGAGCACTTTCCACATTTGAAATTTGACCAGCAATTTCGTTGCTTGAAATTTTTCCATCAGAAACGATAAAATATTCTCCAAGAGTTTCCATCATTTCGTTCAATTTTTCGTTCGTTGAAACAAGACGCTCAAAGCGACTGTCAGACACGTCCGTTTCCAATGCAGAAGAAAAATCTTCTAAATTTGTGTCAAAATTTTCTTTGCTTTCCGCGTAAACAAAATTTTCAATTGACGCAGTTTTTGTTGTCCATTTTTTGATGTTCTTAAAAAATAAGAATGCTGTTCCTGCAACTGCACCAGCCACCAAAATAATAATTAATATCCACTTGATTGCTTTTTTCATGCTAATATTATAAATCAAAACACAAACAAAGTCAATGCAATTTTAAAACAACAACGCTCCATTAAATATAAAATATTTAAAATTCTCGAACATACTCAATAAAAAATTTAAGTATCAAACATAAAAACTTGCAAAAAAATTTTATGTCAATTATAATAAAAACATGAAAACAATATTAATTACTGGCGCAAGTGGCGGAATCGGTTCTGCAATTGCAAAAAAACTTGCCAATTCTGAAACAAATTTAATTTTAATATATAACAAAAGTGAAAGAAATATAAAAAAACTTAAACAAGAATTGGAAAAAATCTGCCCAGTTCAAATTTTTCAATGTGATTTAACAAAAGAAAAAGAAATAAAAAATATGGTTGACAATGCAATAAAAACACAAAAAAAGATTGATGTTTTGATTAATGCTTGCGGAATTTCTCATTTTCAACAAATTCAAGACACAACTGAAAAAGACTTTTACAAGGTTATTGACAACAATTTGAAATCATATGTCTTAACCTCCGCCATCGTATCAAAACACATGATTCACGAACAAAATGGAAAAATCATCAACATTTCTTCAATGTGGGGAAATGTGGGCGCAAGCATGGAAAGTTTATATTCCCTAACAAAAGGAGCAATCAACAATTTGACTTTGTCGCTAGCAAAAGAACTTGGGCCATCAAACATCACAGTTAATGCAATTTGCCCCGGACTCATTGACACAAAAATGAACAAAAATTTAGACAAATCCACAATTGAAGAAATCGTAAAAAACACTCCTATTTCAAGAATCGGAAAACCTGAAGATGTTGCAAGCTTGGTTAAATTTCTTTCAAGCGAAGACGCCAATTTCATAACCGGACAAATTATCACAATTGACGGCGGTTATTCACTATAAAAATTTCAAGATTTTCCCATAGCAAAATTATTTAATCCGCTTTTGAAACAACAAAAAAGAACAATATCAAATGATAATGCTCTTTTTTTCGACTGAATTCAAAATTTTACATATTTAAATTGAATTGAGTGCCAAATTTATTCACAACCGCAAATTTTTTTCAACAAAGAAGTTTAATCTTCCCAACCGATTTTAACCTTTAATTAAACACAGCATTATAGGTTTTTTGTGCTGTTGTTATGTAAATTGATAAATTTTTTGCACCAAAATTTATTGTGGTTTTCTTGTTCTCTCTCTTGCAAATTGTGCCATCAACTGTCACTGTTTTGATGAAATACACATTGTTATTTATCGTGTAAGTCTTTGTGTTTGCTTGCCCGTTGTTATAATAAGTTATTGTCACAACATCATAACTTTTTGAATCAATATCAGTTGTGCTGAATGTTATTGTCACTGCTGAGCCATAGTCAATTCCGATTTTTTCATCGGCAGTCATTCCAACCAACGTATTCTTCTTAATCGTCACTTCATACGTGTACTTTGGTGTTAATGTCGCCGAAGTCGTAATAACAATATCAGTATCAGTATTTTGAACAGCGTATTCGGTTGAACCTAATGTGAATTTTGGATTAGACAAACTTCCACTTAAATCATATTCAAATGTCGCATAAACCACACCTGAATTAATGAACTTTAATGTTATTTTTTTGTTTGACGTGTTGTTATTATATCTTAATGTTGAACCTGATATAAACGAATATGAGTAATCTGACGATATATTTTGACCAGTATTTACATTTTTTAATGTAGAGTTTGGCAAAACTTTAAAAGTTATTTGTGGCATTGTGGTCGTTCTTTTGTTTACATTCGGAGATATCGTCACATCGCTTTTTACTGTATATTTATCTCCACTTGCTGAACCTACAGAATAATTTACTCCTGAAATATAATATTGTCCATCTGTGATTGTATAAGTTATCGTTCTATCTTCTGTGCCATCGTTAAATTCCAAATTAGCTTGTACATCTCCTGTGATTGTTTGCTTAATTGTTGTGCCATATTCAAGATTAAAGGTGTATGCACTATTGCTAGACTTAGGTTTAACATAATTGCTGTTTGCAAAGCCAGATGTTTGGAATGTCACTTCATAAAGTTTGTATGAATATGTTGGTTCAAAACTTATGTCTGTTGTTAGTGTTAAAGTTGTTGAACCTGAAGTAAGATTTTTAACATTTGATTCAGTTCCACTGTATCCTAAACCAGAAAAATACCAACCATATCCATATATAGTGTAGGTTTCTGATGATCCAACACCACCTGTTAAATATCTAAATGATATTTCCTTAAGATTCGGACTATATTCAATTGAAAGAGTTGTGCCATATTGAATTTGAATGACCAAAGGTATCGATGAAGGATTTGAAATTCCCGGAGCATTATTTCCTGACTCTGTCACCTGCACTGGGTTAAATACAACATTGACCGGTTTTCTTGTAAATGTCGCGGTGTAAGTGTTTGTGTTCGCATTATATGTCCATTCTTTAAATTCTCCGCCAGATTTGGATATCGCTTTTGCTATGACATTTGTAGAAGTAAATGCATAGACACATCCATTGGAATTATTTGCAGAAATAGAAAGATTTTCTGATTTGCTCATATCACTATATTTTGGCAATTCAATTTGTGAAATAGAAACACTGCCAAGATTCGAATCGTTTACTTTAAAATATATCGTGTTAAATTCAATAAATTTTTTCAAACATGGTCTGCCGTTATTATAATTATCATTTTGCCACCAATATTCTTCTCCAAGTTTACTTAAATCATAAGAATTTTGAAAAATATTAATTGCTGAATAAGATATACTATCATTCCCTGAATCAGTTAAAACTGAAATTTCTCCGTCAGCTAAAATAACACAATTTGAAAACTTCGCTTCTGCTGTCCACTTTAAATCAGCGTCTTCTGATCCAATTGAAGATGGCCCTATGATATAGTACCGATCATATCCCGTTGATATTGTTATATCATTGATTAAAACATTACTTATTGATAACAATAAATTAGGTTTATCGTACTCAACATATGAATCGCATATTAAACTTGAAATTGAATCAACACCTTTCCCTTGAAATGTAAAACCATCTATCCAAATATTATCTATTATGATATCGCCACGTACTTTCCCAATTAATGGAGCGACATAATCTGCATCCTGTATATTACCATCATAATCTAAAGTGTATTTATAGAATCTCAAATTTTTTACGATTCCGTCACATACTTCACTAAAAAATCCCAAAGGCGCTACCGCTAAAATATTAGCACACCAAATTTTAGAAGTAATGTTTGATAATGAATAATTTTGTCCATTAAATGTTCCGTTAAACCAACCATAAGGACCATTAGTGACCTTATACCTTTCATAATAAGTTTCATTCTCTTTACATGCTCCAATTACAGGTATATTTTCACCAGTGCAATCAATATCGTTTGAAAGACTCACAGTCTTGCCTTCAAATGAACATCCATTAGATACTGAAAAAGCAAAATTTTTTAATCCAGCCACACCGCTTATAGTAAAATTTGTGTTGCTTGTGTAGTTGGTGGACGTAGATGTAAGTGCTCCGTTTGCAAAGTCGTAGGTGGTGGTTGCGGCGCGAGAAATGTTATTTTCTCGATGAGAGTCTAGCACTGTTGAACTCACTGCAACAACTGCAAGCAAAGAAAACATGGTGATTGAAAGAATTGTCGTCACCATAATTAATATTCTCTTGATTGTTGAATTCTTTGTCATTTTTTACCCCTAGACAAATTCTTTTATATATTTGAGAAATTTGATATTAATAAAATGCTTTGCTTTTCTACATATATAATCTACTTGATAGAGAATTTTATCAATGAGCGTACTTTGCTGTTAGTATTATAATATCAAAAAGTTTTGTCTAAAACAAACGATTTTCGGATAATTTGTAAACTTTTTGATGGTTTTTGGTTAAATTAATATGTATAACATATTATTTGCTTCTTAAACATAAAAATTTGACGCATAAAAAAATCCCCGTTTGGGGGAAATTTTTTACTTTATGTGTTGTTTGGTTTTCTTTGTTGAATTTTCTTTTCAGCGCTTGTGTGTTCAACCAACCCTTCCCCAACAACCCATGTACCAATCATGAAACCTGTTGTGAAAAGGGATACCAATGAGATTGAAATGAACAAGTTAAAGTAGTCAGTTGCAAGACCTGTTTTTCCGGCGTTTATGATATAAAGAACCACCGCCATAGCAACAGCCAACAAACTTAACACATATGCGATGAGTCCTGAAATTTGTTTCGCTTCCCCCGCACTTGTGCATATGATGTCGAATATGATTTCTCCAATAACAAAACCTATCCAAACAAAATATACAATTTTTGCCCAAAGTGCCACGTCTTTTGCGATTAAGCAGAATATAAAGAATCCTGAAAATAGCAATGTTAAACCAGCCAATGTGTAGTAGACAATTATGGACAAAATTTTCTTGTTGTTAACGCTCATATGCCCTCCTTGTTTGTATTATTGTCTACATCAAAAATTTTATTCAGGATTTTTTCTAAATTTGTTTTTAAAATGATTAATTTAATTGATTTTTTACAACTTTTATTAAATTAAAAATTTACAAAAAATTCTTAAAATTTCGGCATTTTATTGATTTTTTTATTATTTTTTCTTTATTTGTTAATTATTTTTAAAATTTTTTTGTTTTTTTATTAAATAATAATTTACATATTTCACAAAGTGGCAAAATTGAAATTGAGAAAATTATTACAGTTAACCACTGTGAAAAATTAAGAATTTCCAATCCAAATAATTTATACAATGGTGGAATGCAAGCCACAATCAAATTGATTGCCATGGTCAAAATAAAACACAAATTGAATGTTTTGTTGTCAAACAAATTTTTGTCAAATAAACTTCCATTTGTTTTGCAATTTATGCTATGTAAAGTTTGCATAAATATGATTGTGAAAAACACCATTGTACTTGCAACTTCTGGTGAATAACAAAATATACCGATTGCAAAAACACTAATGACTAACACCGTTTGAAGAATTGCTTGATAAATAATTCCACGCCCAGTGTTCCCTGAAAATAATCCCGCTTTCGGATTTCTTGGCGGTGATTTCATCGTCTCCGTTTCAACTTTTTCCAAACCCAGAGCAAACGCAGGAAGACTGTCAGTCACCAAATTTATAAATAACATTTGCGCAGGCAGAAGGAATGTATATTTTGGAAAAAACAAAAGAGATATCAGCATTCCAAAAACTTCAACACAATTTGTTGAAATCAAAAATTGAAGTGCTTTTTGAATGTTTGAATAAACCTTTCTTCCTTCTTCAACCGCAACCACAATAGAAGAAAAATTGTCATCAGTTATAAGCATGTCCGCAACATTTTTTACAACATCTGTGCCATTTTTACCCATACCTACACCTATATCTGCAATTTTTAAACTTGGAGCATCATTAACACCATCTCCTGTCATTGCAACAATTTTGTTAAGTCCTTTAAGCGCTTTAACAATTTTAACTTTATGTTCTGGGCTGACACGAGCAAACACACTATAATGGTTGCAATTTTCCTGAAATTGTTTTTCTGTCATTTTGTCAATTTCTTCACCTGTTATCACTTCTTTTTCAGTTTTTGCAATGCCCAATTCTTTTGCAATTGCAAGCGCAGTACGTTTGTGGTCACCAGTTATCATAATCGGTTTTAATCCTGCTTCGAAACATTTTTTTATCGAACCTTTTACTTCTGGACGAAGACCATCAATCATTCCCGCAAGACCCAAAAATGTCATTCCTTTTTCCATATCTTCATTTATGTTAAAAGAAGTGTATGTCTTTTCTGCAAATCCAATAACGCGCAAAGCGGAATCGCTCATTTGATCGTTTTGTTGCTTAATTTTATTTTTTAATTCAGTGGTCATTGGCTGAATTTTGCCATCAATCAAAACTTTGTCGCACCTGTCTATTATCCTTTCTGGCGCTCCCTTTGAATAACTTTTTATGCCATTTTCGCTGACAATTACCGTCATCATTTTTCTTTCGCTGTTGAAAGGTATTTCGTGAATTAACTTTGATTTGAATTGGCATTTTTTATTTGCATATTCAAACAGTGCCGTTTCGGTCGGTTCACCAATCAATTTCCCGTTTTCACATTTAGTTTTATTGCAAACAAACATACATTTTAGCATTTCATCGCTCGCATTATTTCCGGACCCATCAATAGCACGAACAACGCCCATTTTGTTCATTGTTAATGTCCCTGTTTTGTCAGTGCATATTATTTGGCAACTGCCCAACGTCTCAACCGCATGTAAATGTTTGATTATACATTTCCTTTTCGCCAGTTGTTGGACGCCCAATGCCATGATAATTGTGATTACCGCCGGCAAACTTTCTGGAATTGCAGCAACCGCCAATGCAACTGATATCATGATTGCATTAAATACGCCATGTCCGGATATAAGTTCAATAACAAGAATTGCAGCACAAACGGCAAGGACTGTCCAAGTTATGATTTTCCCAATTTTTGAAATCGATTTTTGAAGAGGAGTTTGCTCTTTTTTTGAATTGAAAATTATATTTGCAATTTTCCCAATTTCAGTGTTTCTGCCAGTGGCAACAACCAGACCCACCGCTGTTCCTGTGGTTATCATGCTTCCTGAATATAACATGTTTTTTCTATCTGCTAGCGGTGTCTTTTCACTAAATATTAGGTCTGCATTTTTTTCAACTGGCACACTTTCTCCAGTTAATGAACTTTCGTCGCAGGTTAAATTGTTTGATTCAACAAGCCTTAAATCCGCGCTAACAATATTCCCCGCTTTCAAAAACACTATATCACCAACAACAAGTTCTGTGCTGTCGACATTTAAAACTGCGTTTGACCTTAAAACTTTAACCGTTGTTTTATTATATTTTTGCAAGTCGTCTAGACATGCTTGCGCTTTGTTTTCTTGAAAAACACCAATCAAAGCATTCATAATAACAATAAATAAAATAACAAACCCTTCAAAAAGGTCTGAATATTCTTTTTTGATTATTGCTAAACTGATTGAAATAACTGCTGAAACAAGCAAAATTCCAACCATTATATTTAAAAATTGTTTGAAAAATACTTTAAAAAATCCTTGTTTTTTCTGTTTTTCAATCTCATTTTTCCCATTTTGTTTTAATCTTTCAAAAGCTTGGTCAACTTTTAATCCTTGGCGCGAAGATTTGACCGCCTCAATTGCTTTTTCTACACTCAGTCTATGCATACAATAATTTATTGCTTGTCCGTCCGGAATAGAACATATCAAAAACGTATTATTTTTTCCCTTCGACAAAATATTGCATTGTTGTGATTTAAAAATTGAAAAACAAATCAAATTTTATTCTTAGTGTTGAAAATTTTTTCAGAATGTGTTATTATCCTTACATGGAAAAGAAAATTTCTGAAATGAAAAAAAATTTGGAGCAAACTCAACCTAAATTAGTTGATGATTTTTTGCACGTCATCGACCAAATGAATTTGAGTGATGATAAAAAACTTGAAGGTTTAATTTATCTCGCGTTAAAAAATAATTTAATTTCAGCAGAAGAAATCAAGGAAAAATATCCTGAAACAATAACCACTCTAGAAGTGCTTAAAAAACTGGATAATATTAACTACTCTCAACAACAAGTTGAAGCGGAAAATCTTAGAAAAATGTTTTTCGCAATCACAAAAGACATTCGAACGATTATGCTAAAAATTGCAGTTGTGGTTGCTGATTTAAGGAATGTAGAAAACAAATCAAAAGATGAACAAATCGCTCTGTCGAACTCAATTTTCACTCTGTTTGCTCCACTTTCTGCACGTCTTGGTCTTTCTGGAATCAAAACCGAACTAGAAGATGGTGCATTTAAAATTTCAGACCCTGAAACTTACAACAAAATTCAGCAAGAAGTGGACAATAGATATCACAAACGTCAACCAATTGTTGAAAGACTTAAAAAACTCGTGGAAAACTGCATGGAAGAATTGTCAATCAAGGGTAAAGTTTATGGCAGAAAAAAACATATTTACAGCATATACAAAAAACTCCAAGACCACACACTCGATAACATCTATGACTTGATTGCTGTGCGTGCAATTGTTCACTCGGTTTCAGATTGCTACGCCCTTGTTGGAAAAATTCACTCTATTGTTGAACCATATAAAGACAGATTTAAGGATTATATTTCAACACCAAAACCCAACGGCTATCAATCATTACACACCACACTAAAATTTGAAGGTTTCCCTGTTGAAGTTCAAATTAGAACAGAAGAAATGCACCAATATGCAGAGTACGGAATTGCCGCACATTGGATTTATAAAGAAAAGCGCTCTAAACAAGACAACTTGGATATCCGATTGGCATGGCTTAGACAAATGATTGAAGACGAAAACATCTCAATTGACGATTTGGCTTCTTCACTAAGTCAGGATATTTACAACAATGAAATTTTCGTTCAATCACCAAAAGGGAAAGTCGTTTATCTCCCAAGCGGATCGACTCCGATTGATTTTGCATATTGCATACACAGCGAAGTCGGAAACAAATGTGTGGGCGCAAAAGTCAACGGAAAAATGGTTCAAACAAACAGCGAACTACATAATGGTGACGTTGTGGAAATAATCACAAATCCAAATTCAAAGGGACCTTCACGAGATTGGCTTAAATTTTGCAAAACGAACGAAGCAAAGAGCAAAATTAACACCTTTTTCAAGAAAACAATGAAAGAGGAAAACATCAAACTTGGTAAAGCCATGTTGGAAACGGCGATAAAAGACAAGGGTTATTCTGTTTCAAAGTTGACCAGCACAAAAAACATGAACGAAATCTTGCAAAATTATAATATGACAGAAGTTGACGAACTTTATGCCAACATTGGAACAAACGCAATTTCTGCCAACTATATTGCCGGGAAATTGGCTCAGTCTTTCCAAAAACAAATCAAACAAGAAAATGAAAACATTCCTCGTTCTCCAAATGTCTCTCTTGCGGCGCCAACTGAAAAACAAATTGCCTTAAAAGGATTGAACAACATTCTTTTGAAATTTGCAAATTGTTGTCACCCAATGTATGGAGATGACATAATTGGATTTATTTCAGCAGGAAGAGGAATTATAATTCACAGAAAAATATGCCCTAATGTAAGTTATTTTAGGGCAAGCAGATTGATTGAAGCGACCTGGAAACCCATTGAAGAAAAAGAAAAAAAGAAGAAAAATTAATTTCTTCTTTTTTTTATTTCTACGCTAAAACAACTGGTTTTTTGTAGATTAAAATGCAAATTAAATCAATCAACCATAAAATTGCCCAGCCTAACAATATCCAAACAATACCTCCGATGATTGCAGATACCTTGTTTTTTGTGATACCTTTAACCAAACGATATATTGCCCAAATAAGGTCCAAACCAGGAAGAGCAAGAATAATTTTTGCCCATAATGGGAGATTGTCCATAAATTTAACCATATTTCCCTCCTTATTTTTTATTACATTATATGTCTTGTTTCGGTCTTTTATAACTTTGTAAATTTTATTTAACCGCGTTCATAATTTGTTTGAAAATCTTTGAATTGTCCATTTCTTTGCTGTACTGATTGTCACTTCTTTTTGCCCTTTCAAATGCAACCATCAGACGTGGACGATTGTATCGTTGAACCAGAATTGGCAACACTTGCAAGACAGTGTGAACAACCACAATCGGAATAGAGATTGACAATAAATTAAATGGATAAACTACCAAAAGCGCCAATGCAACCACCGCTTGAACAGCGTGCATGATTTCCGCTCTATAACTATCCATCATGAACATCGCTAGATAGTTTATGTTGTTGATTTCTGTCACTTTATCTTTTCTTCTGCCATTCCCGAGCGGACCTTTCCCAATTGGAATTTTATCTTTCCATTTTCTTATTCCAATCTTTTCATAAAATTTCTTTTCAAACTTAAACACTTTCGCGCGTTTCGAAAAAGGATTGTATATTTTGCGAGGAACAATCATTACAATTCCTGCAAGTATTGTATCTAAAACATACAAACCCACAAGTCCAGCCAGCGTCCAAAGCAGGACCCAACCAAAACCGAAACTTGTAAAAATGGAGTTTATGAGAACTATAAGCACACTTGCAATAACAACCACGATGATATATGCTTTCATAAGTTCTCCATTCTGTTATTAATTATAACTTTTCATTAATTTCAAGTCAACAAATTTTTCAAAAATTTAAATATTTAATAAAATCAGCACCAATATTATTCAATTTTCTATAAAATTGTCAAGTATTGTGTCGTTTATGGAGTCAATCTCTCTGGCCCTCTAAACAAGAACATTGCTTCTTTCAAATTTTCAAGTTCAAGCAAATTCATTGTTATTCTGTCAAGACCGAGCCCAAATCCGCCATGTGGTGGACAACCATATTTGAAGAATTGGAGATAGAACTTAACGTCTTCATCTAACCCTTTTTCTTTTGCTTGTTGACACAAAACGTCATATCTATGTTCGCGTTGCGCACCTGTTGTGACTTCAACACCTTTCCAAATTAAATCATATCCTTGTGGGATTCCATCTTTTCTCATGTGATAGAAAGCGCGTTTTCTTGCGCCATAATCTGTTATGAATATAAACTCATGATTAAATTTATCATGAGACAATTGTTTGCATAATTTTTCCGCTTCCGTGGTCAAATCGTCTTGTTCTTCTTTTGGACAAGTGTATCCATATCTTTCTTCCAATTCTTTATACACATCAGCAAGTTTCATTCTTGGGAACGGCAAACTTGGAACAACAACGTCAATCCCAAACAATTGTTTAATTTCTTCTCCATATTTTTCGCTAACTTTTTCCAAAGCATATGTCAACAAATCTTCTTCAACATGCATTACGTCTTCCACGCCGTCAATATTTGAAAATTCCAAATCAAATCCGGTGAATTCAGTTGTGTGCTTTCTTGAATGTGATTTTTCAGCTCTAAACACTGGACCGCATTCAAAAATCCTTCCAAGACCACCAGCCATTGCCATTTGTTTATAGAATTGTGGAGATTGAGCAAGATAAGCAAATGTGTCAAAATATTTCACTTGAAAAACTTCTGCACCACTTTCGCTTGCCGTTGCGATAAGTTTTGGAGAATGAATTTCAACAAAATCGTTATCAAGCAAAAATTCTCTCATTGCGTTTGTAAAACACGTTTGAACTTTGAACATCAATAAATTTTTGTCTGTTCTTAGGTCAAGCCAACGATAGTCAAGTCGGTAATCAATAGTTGAATCTTCTGCAATTGGATTTGGTTCTGCGTTGCTTGTGATTTCAACATCGTCAACAACAACCTCTCTTCCGCCCATTTTCACATATTCACTCAACACCAATTCGCCCTTGACTTTGACTGTGAAACCTGGAACCATTTTTGAAAATTTTTCACCAATTTCAGGATATTTCACCTTGTCAACGAACAATTGAATTTTCCCTGAAAAATCTTTAAGAATAACAAATTGCATGTTTTTCTTGTCTCGAATTGTGTCCACCATTCCGTGAAATTCAACTCTTCCTGGTTGTAAATTTTTTATTTCTGTAATCATTTTTCCTCCAATTTTACAATTTTTTTTTAATAAAACAACATAATTTTTAGTTTTTTTCAATAAATTTGCACATTTTTTTAAATTTTTTTATTAAAAGTATAAAAGTGTTTTCCGATTTCCAATTGTTTATTCAAAACAAAATTTAATAAAAAAATCCCAATGCAATTATGCATTAGGACGATAGATATCTCCACCGCGGTGCCACCTAATTTGTTGAAAACAACCACTTATTATTAAATTACAGATTCAGAAGTGTCCTTCAACATGTGTGTTGGAAAAGTTTACACTGTCCTTTTCTCACTAAAGCAACGCCATTCATGCCTACTCTCTTCATCAACATCTAGTTTGATGTTTTGGCGGAGAGTGAGGGATTTGAACCCTCGCGCGCATTTCTACGCCTACATCCTTAGCAGGGACGCCTCTTCGACCTCTTGAGTAACTCTCCATTTAAACATCGAACAAGTGAATTATATCAAAAAAAATATTTAATGTCAACATTAAATGAAAGTTTTGAAGATTAATTTTGTAAAAATTTGTTCTTTTCTATAAATACCAATTTTAATTGTCACGACTTTCTGTAAAGTTATAAATTATCCTGTAAATACTACATTAGATTCATATTTGCTTGACTAAATTTTGTCAAAATGATAGATTTATTACATAATAATTTTTTAGGGGGTTATATGAAATTAGGATTAAATAATCGCGTGGTTATCATCACTGGCGCTGCGTCAGGAATTGGAAGAGCAACTGCTTATGCCTACGCTGAAGAAGGAGCAAAACTCGCTTTGGCAGACATCAACTTGGAAGGATTAAAAGCACTTAAAAAAGAATTGAAAGGTGCAGAAGTATATGTTGAAAAAGTTGACATAACAAAAGCAGACGAATGTGCCACATTTATAAAAAATGTTGCAAAAAAATTCAAGAAAATTGACATTTTGGTTAACAATGCAGGAACAGCAAAAATGGGAGACATGGAAACTTTCCCAGAAGAAGTCTTCAGACAACATTCTGAACTTATGATGTATGCTCCTGTACGTCTCATCAATTTGTGCATTCCTTACTTTAAAAAGAATGGTTGGGGAAGCGTTGTTAACACTGCTTCAATTTTCGGAAAACAACCTGGTGGTCTAATAAGCTATGACGCTATTAAAGCTGCAGACATTATGATTACAAAAGACTATTCATCTTATTGTGCTCCATTCAATGTGAATGTCAACGCAGTTTGCCCTGGCCCAGTCGACACTCCATTATGGCATGAAAAAGGACAACTCGGCGACCAACTCGCAGGAGCAACAGGAATGAAAAAAAATGAAGCAATTGATTGGTTTGCAAAGACAAATATCCCAATGGGAAGATATGCAAAGCCAGAAGAAATTGCGAATGCTATAGTATTCTTGTCTAGTGAACCTGCCCATTATATCACTGGCGTAGCAATCAATGTTGATGGCGGAATGGTAAAAAGCACTTTATAATAATTGACAAAATTTATAAGTTTTAGTTTCAAACATTACATTTGTTTGGAACTTTTTTATTTTTTAAATTTCAAAAATGTACAAATTCTTTTGTGTTTTTTTTTGGTTTTTATTATCATAATAAATAGAGACATAAGAGGTTAAAATGAAAAATAATTTCTTTTCAAACGAATATTTTGAAAATTTAAACAAATATTGGAACGCAGCAAACTATCTTTCTGCTGCACAATTATATCTATTGCAAAATCCATTGCTTAGAGACCACAAACTATGCTCTGACGACATAAAGAAAAAACTTGTTGGGCACTGGGGAACTGTCCCAGGACAAAATTTTATCTATGCACACTGCAATCGAGTAATTAATAAATATGACCTTGACATGATTTTGATTTCAGGTCCAGGCCATGGTGGAAATTTTTTGGTTGCAAATTCATATCTTGAAGGAACATATAGCGAAATTTATCCAGAAATAGGTCAAAACAAACAAGGAATGACTAGACTTTGCAAACAATTCTCATTCCCTGGTGGAATTGGTTCACATTGTGTCCCTGAAACTCCTGGTTCAATCAATGAAGGTGGTGAACTTGGCTATTCTCTCGCCCACGCATTTGGTGCCGTGCTGGATAACCCTAACCTTATTGTGACAACAATTGTTGGTGATGGCGAAGCTGAAACTGGACCACTTGCAACTTCTTGGCATGGATTTAAGTTTATCAACGCAAAAAATGATGGCGCAGTTTTGCCAATTTTACATTTAAATGGCTACAAAATTAGCAATCCAACAATTTTGTCACGTATGCCACACAAAGATTTGGAAAATTTATTTTTAGGCTATGGATATTCCCCTATTTTTGTTGAAGGGGACGACCCAATGAAAATGCATAAGAAAATGGCAAAAGCAATGGACAAAGCGATTGAAAGCATAAAACAAATTCAATCTGAAGCAAGAAGCGGAAAAGATTTTTTGCCAAGATGGCCAATGATAATTTTACGAACTCCAAAAGGTTGGACAGGTCCAAAACAAGTTGATGGGAAAAATGTTGAAGGTTCATTCAGAGCGCATCAAGTTCCTGTTTCGATGACCGAACCTGAGCATATTCAAATTTTGGAAGATTGGTTAAAAAGTTATAATCCTGACGATTTGTTTGATGAAAATTATAAATTAAAAGAAGAAATTGCAAAAATTGCCCCAATTGGAGACATGCGCTTGTCTGCTTCCCCATATGCGAATGGTGGAAAACTTTTAAAAGAACTAAAAACACCTTCAATTGACAAATTCAAAGTTAAATTTTCAGGTCATGGAACAGTAAAGGCACAAGACATGCTCGTATTGAGCGACTATATTAAGAGTGTTTACTCACTCAACGCAAAAAATAAAAATTATCGCATTTTTAGTCCAGACGAAGCAATGAGCAACAGATTATATAAAGTGTTTGACATTGAAAATCGTGATTTTAACCTAAATATTTTGCCAACAGACGATAAATTATCTCACGATGGAAGAATTATGGATTCTTTCCTTTCTGAACACATGTGTGAAGGAATGCTTGAAGGATATCTTTTGACAGGTAGACATGGAATGTTTGACAGTTATGAAGCATTTATTCGCGTTGTGGACAGCATGGTTGCTCAACACGCTAAATGGTTGAAAGTTTGCAACGAAGTTCCTTTTAGAAAACCAATTTCATCGCTAAATTTAATTTTGACAAGCAATGTTTGGCAACAAGACCATAACGGTTTCACACATCAAGACCCAGGATTCTTGGACCACATGGCAAACAAAAAAGCAGATGTGGTGCGAATTTATTTGCCGGCTGACGCAAATTGTTTGTTGTCTTGTTATGACCATTGCGCAAAAAGCAAAAATTATGTGAATGTTATCATTGCATCAAAGCACCCAAGTTATCAATGGTTAAACATGGATGAAGCAAAAGAGCATTGTGCGAAAGGTGTTGGCGAATGGACGTGGGCAGGAATGAATAACACAAAAAATCCCGACCTTGTTGTCGCTTGTTGCGGAGACACTGCAACAGTTGAATCGCTTGCAACGATAACTTTACTTAAAAAATATTTGCCAGATTTAAATGTTAGATTTGTAAACGTTGTTGACTTGATGAAACTCGTTCCTAACACATCTCACCCACACGGATTGACCGACGCTGAATATGACAAAATTTTTACGAAAGACAAACCAATCATTTTCAATTTCCACGGTTATCCACAATTGATACACATGTTGACATATTCACGACATAATCAAAATTTACACGTTTCTGGCTACTTTGAAGAAGGTACGATAACGACATCATTTGACATGCGCGTTTTAAATAAAACAGACCGCTTCCATCAGGTTTTGAAAGCAATAAAATATTTAGACTTACCAAAAGAAAAAGTAAAAGAAATCACAAAAGAGATGGAGAAAAAATTAAAATTCCACAAAGATTATATCCGTCAGTATGGAGTTGACATGCCAGAAATTGAAAATTGGTCATGGAATAATTAATTTAAAAATGTTTAATTTAAATAAAAATTTAAAAAAATTTATTAAAAAATATAAAAAAAGACTATTAAATTAGTCTTTTTTTAGAAATAAACTGGATTATTTTGCAAAACATTTACAACATGTTCATGATTTAATTTTTTCAAAAATTGTTTTTGTTCATTCTCTTCCATCTTGAAAAAACTTTGTGCAAACATATTGTCACACGCGAACAATGTCATTTCATTATTCCATTGCATTCCCGCCATATATTTTGACGCTTTAAATTCATCGTGAAAATCATTTGCCATTTCATTATTATTTTGTTTCATGGCAGAGATAACATTTCGACAAACCCTTTTCATTGTTAGCAATTTGATTGAGTGGTCCATCATTTCATGATATTGATTTTCACATTTCAATTTAAATTCACGTAAAAGGATTTTTTTCATTTCCACTTCATTAAAAGAAGTTTTTATTTCTTTTACCAAAACTTTATAATCCACTGGAAGACTGAGTCGCAAATTTGATGTAATCATTTCTGTCGCCTTGTCTTCACCATGTCTAACCAACAAATTTAAAAACCCACAAAATGTATATGCTTGTTCAACCGCATTGTTTTCTCTATTTACATTTCTTAAAATGTTAACATATTTCTTTGCATAATACTTATATTTTTCAATCAATTCGTTTGTCGTTATATTTTCGTGTGAATAGATAAAGTTTTTGTTTATTTTAATCATCAATTCTTTTATGTCTGGATAAAAGTTTTTCCCATATTCTTTTGTGTCTATTGCATTTGATTCTGGAATTAGTCTATCTTGAGAAAGTGTTATAAATGCGTATAATAGAGAAGAAATGTCTTTTGTTTCTGCTGTTTTATGATTTATTAACTTTTTATCTTTTGAATCCCATGATGGGTCACTTTTGTATATTCCATCAATTTCGTGGATTTTATCTTTTATATATACCCTGCAATTTGTGTGATTGATTTCATTTGGAAAATTTTTTGTTGTCTCATCAATAACTTTTTCGTTTGCCAAAATGCAAGGAATGTTTAACCTATCCAACAATGCTTTTAACATTTTCGCCTGACCAAGACACACAAAATATTTAAAATCATTTTTAACAATTGATGTCAAATTTCTTGATAAATGTGAAGGTTCAGTATTCTCTTCTTCATGATAATGAAATTGTGTGACGAATTTATAAGCGTAAATATATTTTTCTGCGTTTGATAATTTCCTTTCTTTTCTTTGCTGTAAACAAAAGATTTTTGAATTTTCAATTTCATCTTGCATTGAATTTAAAAGGTCGTTTACTTTAATCACATCGTCAAGATTATAATTCACGCCATCTTCGTCAAAATAAAAACTTAATCCATACTGATTTGCCAAAGTTTCAAATTGTTTTAATTTTTCAATATCCGCGTTTTTTAATTTAATCCCATATTCAACTTCAAAAACAATATCGGTATTTGTCAAAAATTTTAAAATGTTTTCAAATTCTTGAAGATTAATTTTTGACAACAAATCAACATTAAAGTAAATTTTTTTGCTTTTTGAAATTGTGAAATTTTCTTTCACAAACTCATCAATTTTCCCATGAATATTGCTCGCCCTATAACAAATTTGATTTTTTTGTTTAATATCATTTTTGTTGTGGACATGCTTTCGACACAAAAAATTTATCACTTTGTTTTGTGTGATTTTCCCCATATACCCCAACAACGCTTTCTCATAAGAAAAATTCATTAATTTAATTCTAATCTAGAATCTAAGATTTGTCAATACGCAATTTTGTTTTACATTAAAATGAAAAAATTTATTTTTTAAAAAAAATTTGATGCATTTTTCAAATATTTTACTTAAAAAACTTAAAAAACAAAAAAACCTTAATTAAAGGTCTTTTGTTTAAACTACGATATTAAATATTCTTCCTGGAACATAAATTATTTTTTTGATTTCGGAAGTGATAAAATCTTTTACTTCTTCAACTGCACTCTCTTTGATTTCATCTTGAGTGGCATCTTTGTTCACAACAATCTTACCTCTCAATTTTCCATTCACCTGAATCGGAATTTCAATTTCTGCTTCCACAGTTTTAGATTCATCGTACTTTGGCCACATTGATTCGCAAATTGGTTTTTCTTTTAATTCCGCATTTAACTCTTCGGTTATGTGCGGAGCAATTGGATTTAACAATGTCAACAACAATTTATAATCTTGTTTTGTTATGCTTTCTTTTTCGTCCATTGCGTTTGTTAAAATCATAAGTGAGGAAACAGCGGTGTTATATGCCATTGTTGACAAATCGTTCTCAACTTTTTTAATTGTCTTGTTTTGCAAAATTTCAAGGTCTTTGCTATATCCGTCATTTTGGTTGAGTTTGTTTGAAAGTTTTACAATTCTATCCAAAAATCTCTTACAACCTTTAAGAGACTCAGTGCTCCAAGGAACGTCTTGTTGATAGTCTCCCATAAACATTTCATAAACACGTAAAGTGTCAGCACCATACTCTCTTACAATATCGTCTGGATTTACAACATTTCCGCGTGATTTTGACATTTTTTCATTATTTGAACCGAGCACCATTCCATGGCTTACTCTTGTCCAAATCATCTCTTTATTTGGCACAAGTCCAATGTTATAAAGGAATTGCACCCAAAATCTTGCATACAACAAATGTCTTGCCGCATGCTCCATTCCGCCGTTATACCAGTCCACCTTATTCCAATATTTCATTGCTTCCATTGAAGCAAACTCTTTGTCGTTGTGTGCATCCATAAAGCGCAAGAAATACCAACTTGAACCTGCCCAGTTTGGCATTGTGTCTGTTTCTCGTTTCGCCTTTCCACCACATTTTGGACACGTCGTGTTTACCCAATCAGTGATTTTGGCGAGTGGACTTTCTCCATTGTCTGTTGGTTCATATTCTGCGATATCAGGAAGAAGTAATGGCAAATCTTTTTCGTCCATTGGGACCCATCCGCATTTATCGCAATATATCATTGGAATTGGTTCACCCCAAAATCTTTGTCTTGAAAAAATCCAATCTCTCATTTTATAGTTGTTTACACGTCTTGCAATTCCCATCTTTTCAAGTTTATCAGTTATTGCTTCTTTTGCTTGTTCAACCGTTAAGCCATTAAATTCTTCGCTGTTTATGAGCACGCAACCTTTTCCAAGATAATCTTGTTTTTCAAAAGCATGTTCACTAACACTTGCCCCAGAAATAACTTGAATCATTTCTAGATTATGTTCTTTTGCATACTCAAAGTCTCTTTGGTCATGACTTGGAACTGCCATAACTGCACCTGTCCCATAGTCTCCCAACACAAAATCTCCAAGGAAAATTGGAACTTTTTTGCCATTAACAGGGTTGATGGCCATAAGTCCTTCCAGTCTGCAACCAGTTTTTGTCTTTGTGTTTATTGTTCTATCCAAATTGGATTTTTTTGCGGTCTCATCAATATAATTTTGAACTTCTTCTTTGTTTTTTACTCTTGGCATGAGTTCTTTAATTAGTTTGCCATCTGGCGCAATAACGAAAAATGTTATTCCATAAATCGTCTCAATGCACGTTGTAAAAATAGAAAATTGTCCGCCACCTTCAATATTAACATCAAGTTCAACGCCGGTGGATTTTCCAATCCAGTTGATTTGAGCAAGTTTCACTTTTTCTGCAAAATTGGTATCGTTCAAACCTTTCAACAAATCTTCTGAATAGTCGCTCATTCTGAGCATCCATTGAGATTTTTCTTTTTGGATAACTTTTTTTCCACATCTTTCGCACACACCGCCCGCAGCATCTTCATTTGAAAGAACTGTCTTGCAATTTGGACACCAGTTTACTGGAACAGAAGCTTTATATGCCATTCCATGTTTATAAAATTGCAAAAACTGCCATTGAGTCCATTTGTAATATTCAGGGTCGGTTGTTGAAAATTCTCTTGACCAATCGAACGAGAATCCCAAATTCATCATTTGCGACTTAAAAGTTTTAATATTCTCTTTTACCGCTTGTTTTGGGTGAATATGGTTCTTTATTGCGTATTGTTCAGCAGGTGCACCAAACGCGTCCCAACCCATTGGATAAAGAACATTATAACCTTGCATTCTTTTCATTCTTGCAAGTGCATCTTGAGCTGTATAACTTCTGACATGTCCAACATGCAATCCTGCACCAGATGGATATGGAAATTCAACAAGTATGTAATAGGGTTTTTTGTCACCACCATTTTCCGCTTTAAAACTATTGTTATCAATCCAATATTTTTGCCATTTTTTTTCAATTTCGCTAAAATTATATTCTTTCATATACTTCTCCTATATGTTTTGAGACAACTCAAATTAATAATAAAAAATTGACAGTGGTCATGCTGTCAAATTTTATAACAATTTCAGCACAACCAAACAGGGTGCCATTTCTGGCACAATCACAATAATAGCAATGCTAAAACTTTAATATTCATGTCTTTATTTTATCATGCACTTGTATTTTTGTCAACGAAAATCACTTATTATTATCTTGGCACAAAACTATTGCAAGGGGCATCTTTTTTTTCACTTCCAACAAAAATTCCATTTGAAAAACATTGTCCATTTTCCCAAAAAATGCATTCTTTGCTATCACATGCAATATCCATTCTTCTGCAATGATGATATGGAGCAATTTCCGGTTCGTGGCAAAACATGTCTCGTGAAACATCTTCAACTTGCTTTTGTTTGTCAATTTTTATATCAAAGCAATCTGCATTTTTTGAAACTTGAAGATGCGACCTTGAACATTTCGCGTTTTCGTTATACATGCAACTATATTTTCTACATACTGTATCCATAATTCTATTTTTCGCATAAGTTAAAATTTTATACCTTTTTATAAAATTGACATCATTTTGAAATTATGCTAACATAATTTAGGAGGTAGTAAGTATGAGAATTAGTGCTAAAACATATTTTGAAGTAATAAATAGTTTTAATGCCATGATTGTTCCAAGCGAACTTAGAAGTGATGTGGTTGATTTAATCAATACTTTAAGAAACGACGACTTGGAAAAGGAAGATTTAAAATATGCCATTGAAGCATTCAAAGATTTATCAAATCAGGCAATAAATTGCTCACTAAGCCAATTTAACACTCCAATTTCAAGACACATTATTGAGCACTTTAATAAATGGTCTCAAAAATTTATTGAAGAATGCAACGCATCAATTGAAAACGAAAATGATAATAATTTAGAGGTATAAAATGAAAGTAATTTTATTGAAAGATTTAAAAGGAAAAGGTAAAACTGGAGACATTATTGACGTAAATCCAAATTATGCAAGCAATGTCTTAATCAAACAAAGCATCGCAAAACAAGCAAATGCCAGCACATTAAACGATCACAAAGGTCAAATGGAAGCAAAAGCATTCCACCACTCTGAACTTGTGAAAAATTATCAAGCAATTGCAGACCAAATCAAAAACAAAAAATATTATTTTTCATTAAGTGTTGGCGCAAACGGAAAAGCTTTTGGTTCAATCACAAAGCAGGAAATTTTGAATGCTTTAAACGCTGATGGCATAAAAATTGAAAAAAATCAAATCAAAGATTTTGAAACAATAAAAAGCGTCGGAGATTATGTTATCACATTGCAACTCATAAAGGAAGTCTCTGTCAACATCATTGCATGCGTAAACGTAAAATAAAAAAAATTGCAAAATTTCAATAAAAAAATATAAAAAACACTCACAATGAGTGGTTTTTTGTTTATTACATTTTCACATCTTGACAAGAAAAAAATTGGTGATATAATTAAAAAAAGCGAAGGAAAAACATGAAAAAACAAATCAACAATATCTTTACATTAAAAAACATAAGTGAATTTTTGAAAACTAAGGGATATTATTGGACAGGAAGTAAATATTCTATCTCCATGGAGAATGAAGAACCTGCCACAATAAATGATTTTAATGAAAAAACAATTTTGGTTGTTAAAAATCAATCATACAAAGATTATTTGCCAGTTTTTGTGTCAAACTTAGAATTTCTTATAGATGAAAGAATGTTTATGAACAAAAATACAATAAATTATTCTACAGAATGGCGTGAGTTTTTGAGAGAGTTATATCCAGATTATGATTCAATTGCGCAACAAATTTGTAATAACAAAAAATCTGCAGCAAGACGTGTATATTACAATAAATGTCGTTCACTTGAACATGAGCAAGAAAAAATAAATGATGAGTTTACACAAAAAGAAAACTACTATAATTCAATATTGGACGAAATCAAAAACTCAAAAACAAGAACATTATAAATAATTGTTCACATTCATATCGATTTTATCAAAAAAAACACTAATTAATTAGTGTTTTTTATTTTTTGTATATTTTCTTGAAAATAAACCATTATCATTTTTTTAAATTAAAATTTAATTTTTTCAGCAATATAGTTTTCCAATTCGCTGATTGGCAAACGAATTTGTTCCATAGTGTCTCTATCTCTGATTGTCACAGATTCGTCTTCCAATGTGTCAAAATCAATTGTCACGCAGAATGGTGTTCCGATTTCATCTTGTCTTCTATATCTCTTTCCGATTGAGCCCGACTCATCATATGTGCAAGGGAATTTCTTTAATAATTTACTATAAATTTCGTCTGCTTTATCGCTCAACTTTTTTGATAAAGGCAAAACTGCAACCTTATAAGGAGCAAGATGTGGAGCAAGTTTCAAAACGACTCTTATGTCACCATCTCCCAAATCTTCTTCATTGTATGCATCGCACATGGTAGCCAAAAACATTCTGTCAACCCCAAGAGAAGGTTCAATAACATATGGGACATATTTTTGATTTGTGATTGGGTCAAGATATTCCAAACTCTCTTTTGATTCTTTTGCGTGTTGATTTAAATCATAATCTGTTCTGTCTGCAACTCCCCAAAGTTCGCCCCAACCGAATGGAAACAAATATTCAAAGTCTGTTGTTGCTTTTGAATAGAAACATAATTCTTCTTTTGAGTGGTCACGCAAACGCAAATTTTCTTCTTTTATTCCCATTGAAAGCAACCAGTTTTTGCAGAAATTTCTCCAATAGTTAAACCACTCTAAATCCGAACCAGGTTCACAGAAAAATTCAAGTTCCATTTGCTCAAATTCACGCATTCTGAAAATAAAATTTCCTGGGGTGATTTCATTTCTAAATGATTTTCCAATTTGCCCAACTCCCATTGGCATTTTGCTTCTTGTTGTTCGAAGAATATTTTTGAAATTGACAAAAATTCCTTGTGCTGTTTCAGGTCGTAAATAAATTGTTGAAGCTGTTTCTTCTGTGACTCCTTGGAATGTTTTGAACATAAGGTTAAATTTTCTGATTGGTGTAAAGTCGTGTTTTCCACAAATTGGACATGGAACTTTGTTGTCAAAAATAAACTTTTCCATTTTGTCATTGTCGGTTTCCCAACCTTGAATATTGATATCAAGATTGTTGTCCTTCACATAATCTTCAATCAATTTGTCTGCTCTGTGTCGTGATTTGCAAGATTTGCAATCCATCAAAGGGTCAGAAAATCCACCCAAATGCCCGCTAGCTTTCCACACTCTTGGATTCATTAAAATGGCACTGTCAAGACCAACATTATATTTGTTTTCAGTGACGAATTTTTGCCACCAAGATTTTTTTATATTATTTTTAAGTTCAACTCCAAGCGGACCATAATCCCATGTGTTTGCCAATCCGTCATAAATTTCACTTCCCGCAAAAATAAATCCTCTGTTTTTGCAAAGTGCAATTAATTTGTCCATTGTTAAATTTTTATCCATACTTTCTCCTTTTTGCTTATATTTTTATGATTTTTAATAAATTTTTGCAATTTTTTTGATTTTTTGTGCTTATTTTTTTATTTTGTTGGAAATTTTTTAATAATACTCAAAAAATTTTAAAACTCAAAAGAAAAACCCTTGCCCAAAAAAATCATGGACAAGGGACGATTGACAATCAACCGCGGTTCCACCCTAATTGGATAAATCCCACCTTAATTACTTATTTCGCCAAGTTTAAGCGAGTGTCATTTTAACACTTCCAAGCAAATCGCCACTTTGCTTATAGGATATTATGATTTTATCATTTTATAAATTCTTTGTCAATTATTTTTGAAATTCTTCGCCATCAATTGCGCCAAAATCAAAAGCTTGTGCATCGCAGTCATTTACCGCTTTCCTGATACTTTTTGCAAGTTTTTCATCAACATAGTCTGGTGATTTATGTTTGCTCCAATCTGAAACCGCTTTTTTCATAAGTTTATGAGTGTCTATTACAATATTTCTCATGTCTTCAAGAAGAGTTTTCTTTTCTTTCCAATCATCATTGAGTTCACCATTTGGCTCATATACTTCATTATATGCAACATATGCTTTGTATAAACGAACAAGTGATGAATAATATGCTTTTGTGTTTTTATTTTTCTTTGATTTAAAATTTGCCAAAGCTTTTTTAGAATTTATAATTGATTTATTAATTCTTTCTTCTAAACTTAATTTGTGCTTTTTGTTTTCTTTTTCTGAATTTACATTATCAGTTTCAATATAAGGTGTAGCATTTACACTACTCTCTTCAAGTTTTGAAGCTTTCTCTATTTCATTTGAAGAAATTTTTTCTTCCGTTTGTTTCAAATATTTCGAATTAATTTCTTGTTTATTATCTTTAGATACATCATCTTTCTTAATTTCAGTCATTTCTTCATCATGTTCTTCATTCAATTCCACAATTCCTTCGGCAATATTTAAAACAACTTTTTCATTATTTTTGATTTTGTTTATTGCTTGTTCAACAACAACTTTTAAAACTTTGTCATCTTGTTTGATAAAGTCTGACAAAATTCCAAATTTACCTTCTTTGTCAAACTGGGTCTTGCCTGATTTTACGTCATAAGAAACACTATTTACATAATTAATAATTTGTCCACAAACTTCTGCAAAATGAATTGAATTTATTTCGTCTTTTTTGTTTGAAGAATTTTCTGAATTTTCAGATTTTAAAATTGATTCCGCAATAACCTTCTTTTCAGGACTATTTAATCCTGCCAAAATCTCATAATTTGCAGGAATGTTGTTTAAGAGTTCTTCAGAATTGACAAAATCAGTCCCTAAGAATGAGTTTAATTTCTCTAATCCTAATGAATTTTCTGACGCAAGTTCACTAAACACATCTTTCAAAAATTCCACTTGATTGTCCGTTTCTCTCATGTCGTGTTTGAAAATCAAAACATCTTTTGTCTCATTTATTCTTTGAACATAATCTTTATACTCTTCGTCTTGAGCATAAGTGACAGCATTTTGTTGGAATGAGTCTGAAATTTCTTTGATTCCTTTTTGAACAACTGAAATTTCAGTGTTGAGACTATCAAGTTCTTTTTGTATTTTTTCTTTTTTGGTTGATGAATTTGTATCAGAAAGCAGTTTTTCCAACCTGTTCTTTTTATTTGTTAGAGTTGAAAGCTTTTTATAATCACTTTTTACTGCTTGTTTATATTTCAAGACGAGCGTTGCATTGTCAGAATTGACTTCTTTAACATTTCCATTTTCGTCAACCTTAAATGAAATGTTTGTTGACCTATCCGCTAACATGTCTGCATCTTTAATGATGTTTTCATACTCATTTAAAATTTGTTCTTTGCTAACTTCCGCTTCCAAACCTTGAGCATATAGTCGCTTTAGTTTTTTGTCGATTGACTTTTTAAATTCTTTATGTTCAATTTCATTTTTATCTTTTAATTTTCTTGAAATTTTCGATGTCAACCAACGAACAGAATTAACAATTGGTGTTGCAACCATGCCGGCAACACCTGCCACTCCAATAACTCCTATTGCTGCTGGGAAAGCAACTGCTATCAACCAACCTGGTGGAGTTGTTAAAAGTCCCACATATCCAAACAACATAAGTTTTGCAATACCACCGACAATTTCTTTTGTCTGCTTTAAGTATTTAACTTTTGGTCCACCTTTAATTTGTTTTAGTTTCCCATCTTTAACTTCTAATGTTAAAGGGTGGCAATCAAGAGATTGATAACCCAAATCTTTTTCAGCAATATCTTCAACTTTGAATGAGCTTGAACGCGAATATCTTGCATGACGATTGTCAAATTTTTTGAATTCCCCATCAACAAATATTCCATCTGGAGTATAACTTCCATTTTTATAGTTTTCTGTAAATTCGTCAATCGCTGATTGTTTTTGTTCTGAAAAATTGTCAACTAGTGTTTCGTCTTTTTCAAAAACTCCATTAACAAATTTTGAATTTATCAACAATTTGCAATCGTGCATTTCTTTTGTAGTTTCATTTTTTGTTTGAATTATTTGGCAATTTGACGAAGCAACTCTCACAAGTGGAACGCACTCAAACACTTTTCCACCGAATTTTATTTTGTTTTCACCAAATGCGTACTTCTTTTTAAAATCAAGGTCAACAATTTGAATTTTGTTATCAACGCAAATTAAATATGCGTCAGCCTTGTCATTATCTTTTGCCAAATTAAAACAATTTGGTTCCACATTTTTTTCGCTAACATATTTCCCGTTTTCAAGTTTTAAATAAGAATTGTCTTCCATCACTTTATCGGTTTTGTTGTCCAATGGAATCATTCTTTCCACAACATCATAAAAAGTTGTAGCTTCTTCAAATGTCAAAGGAAGAGTTTTTAATGTAAAGTCGCCTTCTTTAATTTCAATTTCTTTTCCAACGCAATTTAGCAACGCTTTTCTCTTTTCTTCTTCATTGAGTCTATCAAAACCTTCAATGTTAACTTTGTTTTTGTCGATGAAACTAACTTGTTCATATCCGCCTGCAAGGATAGTTCTAACTTTCAATTTCTCGCCATTTAAATTTGACTGATATGCTGTTGCTGTGTTGAATTTTGCTTGTCTAGTCTTGCCAGCTCTAAATGGTCTTTCATCTTGAACTTCAACTCTATCTTGCGAGTAATTTAATGTCACAAATCTTTTGTTGACATCTTCAGCAGTGATATTTTCGCCACACTTAAATTCTTTTCCGTCTATCGTTTGGTCAATTTCTGCTCTCAAAACTTTTTGTTGAGTTGCAAAATCAATGTATTCTTTCGTTGCTATTCCTTTTTCTTCAATTTCTGAAGAAACATCAATTGATTCAACTTTTCTGCCATTAACAGTTAAATTTAAATTTTGGATTTTATCTTGGATATTCCTAATGCCATTTTTCTCAATAAATTTTTCCAAACTTATTGACCCAAACGCAGGATTTGTTGGGTCAGACACCAAAATGTCACTCTTTTTTATATACGAAACAAGGTTATTGTCACCTTCCAAAATTAACGTCAAATAATTATTTTTTTCGGAAAAATCATTTATGGCATAGTTGTGAGTCTCTTTCCCCGTTGCAAGCATACTTCCATTTATATAACCCGCCTTGCCATCTTGAATCTCAAATGATATCGTGTCTGATTTTTGATTCTCATTATAAAAAATTTCCACAGGAAAATTCAAATTTACTCTTATGTTTGTAGTAAACTTATCACTTTTATAATAGATGTTGTTTTTGTTGTTTTCAAAGTCATCAAGAGATGTGACTTTGTGAATATCATTGTCAACTAAATAATTTAAATCCTTTAAAAACACTTTATCAATATACGTTTTGTTTGCATCATTCAAATGCACATCTTTAATATAAAAATTTTCAAAACCGATTCCAATTGACTCATTTTTGTTGTACAATTTTTCTTGTGAAATGACCTTAACCATAAACACCTCATGTTTTTCATTTGTAATTATATCATAAACACAATAAAAAATCAATAACAAAGCAAAATTTTCATTTGTTAAATTTGACTTTGATATTTTTTTTCTTTTTCAAATTTACACGATTAAAAAAATCCCTATACTAGGGATTTCGCTGGCGCCCCGAGTAGGGCTCGGCGTCCAAACGCTCGCTCGTCTTGCTTGTGCTCGCTTACGCTTGCACTTTCGCTTGACGCTCGGTTTCTCCTTTCCCCCTTCAAACCCTTCGGTTTGTGGGGTCCCCATCTCTAGGTTCTCGCCCTTCAAAAGCATAACAAAAAATCCCTATGCTAGGGATTTCGCTGGCGCCCCGAGTAGGGCTCGAACCTACAACCTACCGGTTAACAGCCGGTTGCTCCACCATTGAGCTATCAAGGCTTATGTTGAAAACAAGTTTATTATATAAAATAATTTACTCATTGTCAACACTTTTTTGTTAATTTCCAAAAATTTATTTCAGTCTACTATACAATTTATAAGTATTTAAAATTTGAAGATAATTTATCTTTTGAAGGATATTTATTGCTTCAGATTTGAAAACTTCAATCGTATTTTCGTCTGCCATATAATTTTGTTTTATAAATTTAGAGAAATCATACGTATACAAATCTTTTGAGAATAATCCGCCAGTATTCGAATAATATATGACCATTTCCTTTGTTTGCGTTCCAATTTGATAGGTGTAGTCAGTTGCCCTGAAAAGTGAATGTCCAACATATAAATTTTCGTTAAAAGGAATTCCCAACATATCCAACAAGGTTGGAATAACATCATAAGCCGAACAGAATCTATCATAATAGTAAATTCCATTTCTCTTTACATTGAATTCAAGATTATAATATTCTTCCAAACATTTACTAGAAATAATCATTGGAATTGTGTTCAATTCAATATCACCAATTTCAGTGAGTGGCTTATTCTTTATTCTGTTGGACAACAAATTATAATAACTATAATGGTCGGAATATAGCATCAAAGTTGTGTTGTCATAAATCCCTTTCGTTTTTAATGTGTCAACAATCACACCAATTGCCTCATCAAGTCCACATGCGGCGCTTTGATAGTATATTAGCATATTGATTAATTCGTCATCACTACTATAATTTTTTAATACATTTTTGTACCAATCAGAATAAGAATAGGTTGAATCATTTTTTAAAACATATTTTGAATTGTCTTCGTCAAAATTACATTCAGCTTTGACTTCACCTTTAAGTTTATAAACCCATGTTGTTTTTCCATCAAATGTAATATTTACCTTTTCGCAAAGGTCTGGCCCAAACATAACAAAGTCACGATATCTCATGCTGTCTAGTTCGGTTTCGCTATATTCATACCCACCATGCGTTGACACCGTCAAATAGAATGTATAAAATGGTTGATTTTCTGTGCTCGTTTCATCATAAGGAATTATTTTGTCAATTGATTTTTTTGCAAATTCACCTTCTCCGTCCCAATGAGCCCATTCAATTTCACCACCAGAATAAATTCGATTTCCATCAGCATCAGTTAAGTTTTCACGTGAATAAAAATTTGCAAAACCAATGTTATTATGAGTTAAATTTCTATCATAAAACGAAGAATTGTGCGAATGAATGTATGTTGTGTTATATCCTTTTTCATCTAAAATATTTGGCATAGAATATCCAAACGCATTGCTTGATTTATCATAGTTCTCACCTGCAGTTTCTGCAAGTGCTCCGCCAATCGGATAATATCCCAAAATTCCAAATGCTTCAGAATAATTTGTCTTTGATTTTGCAAAAAAGTTTTGTGCACTCATTGTCCTGTCAGAACTTATTAAAGAGAACATATTTGGCATCAAAACCTGTGCCGTTGAGCTAGATAAGTTTTCTAAGGTTGGGTCATAAGTCCCATCTCCAAAGCAAAACCATTCAAGCGATTCCATCATTACGACAATAACATTTTCTTGTTTCGTCTCAACATCTCCAGAAGTTCTGTTGGCAGCTCCAAACATATTGATTTCTTTTTCAGTTTCTCCATCTGAAACTTTTGCAAGATTTGTTTCGTTTATTATCTTTCCTGAATTAAAATATGAAAGTGTCGCATCAATTTGAGAAGCGTTAAAATCGCTAAACTTATTAAATACTAGATTGGTAAAATATCCAAATGTACCAAATTTTTTATAACTTGATGTTTTCATTATTGATGTGTTCATTAAAAATGCATCACTTGTCACATACATTGACTTATAGTCACTGATTTCATGCCTTTTGTCGACCACATAACCCAAAGAAAAACTTTCACACGCAATTAATATTATCACATTAAAAACTGAAAAATGTTGTTTTATATTTATTTTTTCTTTTTTACAGTGTCGTAGCATTATTCCGCCAATAATAAGAATTGATAAAACCACCGAAATTAACTGTAAAATTACTGAAAAATACACAAAATTTGCTGTTATTGCCGCATTTGCCTCTCCAACAAGATGCAACATCTCAATCGAAAACAAGTCTCCATATATTGTTATCAACGAATAATTTACATACATAAAAATTGCTTGAATAACCAATAAAACAGAATAAACCACATATTGCGCAGTATAATTTGGAATGGCAAAAACTAAAATTGCTCCAAAAAACAATATAGCAAAATTCATAAAGAAATAATCAGGTGCAACTCCTAACCCAAGAATGTGGAATGTGACCAATTCCAGAATCATTGCACCAACGATATAATATAAGACCATAAAAAGTTTATTTAAAAGGGCTTTTATCATTGTTTTGATTATACTATTTTCATTTTTATATGTCAACAATAAAAATTATTCGTGAAAAGCAGTTGTTTTAGTTTGTGCAGATTGCTCTAAAATACAAAATCTCTTGCATTAATATCTTTTTTGGGGTATAATATTAAATGTAGCATATGTCAAAAAATTTGAAAGGAGAAAATATGAAAAAATTAAAATTCAAAAAAACTGACACACTCGGTTATATCTTAGAAAATCATGAAAATGCTGAAGAAATTTTAATGTCATTCGGCATGCATTGCTTATATTGTCCATGTTCTCAAATGGAAACGCTTGAAGAAGCATGTCAAGTGCATGAAATAGATATTGATGAAGTTTTAAAAGCATTAAATGCATAGTTTATGAAATTCATTGATGTTAACACTAAATAACAACAAAAAGTCATCTATTTAGATGACTTTTTTGTTTTTTTATTCCTTATTTTTGTCTTTTTTTCAAGAGCTTTTTTAGCTTTTTCGAACTTGACATTTTCTTTTGCAATCTCTTCGTCAATTTTCTTTAAGTATGAATCAATTTCTTCTGTTGATTGACCTGGTTGCTGTGGGTTTTCAGATTCGCCAGTTGATTTTCTTGGACGACCTCTTTTCTTTGATGGTGTCTTTACGTTCTCTACACTTTCGTTTTCTTGGGTTTTAACTTTTTTAGGTCTTCCGCGTTTCTTTGGTTTGGCTGTTTCCACTTTTTCTTCAACTGGTTTATTTTTCGCCGGTCTGCCACGTTTCTTTTTGCCTGTTGAGCTTATTTTGGCAGATTTTTCAGTTTTTACTGTCACATTATTGTTTAATGTGTCTTGATTTTTCTTTGGTCTGCCACGCTTTTTCTTTGACTCAACGACTTCTTCTTTGCTTATATCTACTTTTCTTGGACGACCACGTTTTTTCTTTGGTTCAACAACTTGAACTTTCGTTGAATCCACTTTTCTTGGACGACCTGGATGTTTCTTTTCTGCAACTATCTCTTTTTGCTCTTTTTTAGGTCTTCCGCGTTTCTTTTTTGATGGAGTTTCTATTTCTTCTTTAACCTTTTTAGGTCTGCCACGTTTCTTTGCTGTTTTCACTTCGCCTGAAACATTTTTTCGTGGTCTTCCTGCTTTTTTCTTAGGTTTTTCTGCAACCGCAACGCTTTCTTCTTGAATGATGGAGTCAATTGGCGATTCCCCTGTTTCACCAACTTGGCTTTCTTGTTGACTATCTTGTTCTATAATTGGAGCGTCTAATTCATTTGATGCTTCAATTGCTGAATCAATGTAGCGTTCTTCAATTTGATTTTCATCAGTTAAATCTTGAACTTCGCTTTGTTTATTCTCTTCGTCTTGAACCGCAAAATTTTCCTCAGGTTGTTCAGAATAATATGGCTCTTCGTTGTAATCATTTACTTCTTCAAATTGATTTTGTATTTCATTTGTTGGTTGATTAAAATTTTCGTATTGCTCCATGTCTTCAACTGGGTTTTCAATTTGAGAATCAACAAATTCTTGATTTTGAATTTGATTGTTTTGTTTCTCTTGCTCTAACTGAGTTGAGAGTTGTTCTGCTTTTGAATACGCTTTTGACAATTCTTCATCTTTTGATGCAAGTTTTTCTTCCAACTTTTTCATGTCAGCATTAATTGCATCAATTTTTGATTTTTCTCTTTCTTCAACCGCTTTTTTAACTTGTTCCAAAACTTTTTCGCTATATGTTGCAAATTCGCTCATCATAGCACTTTCCAAAGCTTGTCTGCTTTGTTCACGGAATTTGTCAATTTCGTCAAGTTCATTATGGAACCCTTCAATAATCTTTTTATGACGCTCGGTTGCCGTGTCAAATTCTTTTTCCAAATTTCTTTGTCTGTCAAGTTCTTGTTGTTGTTGTTTCTTTAAGTAGTTAATTTCAATTGTTGATTCAGATTCTTCAAGTTGTTGTTTGAAATTTGCAAATGTTTCACGGCTGACTTGCATCTGTCTGTTATATTCTTTTGTGATTTCTCTATATTGCTGGTCTTCAGCGTTTATGTCAGAGTTGATTTGCTCAGTGTCTTGATTGAATTTCTTTCTTTCAGCAATGTAGTTTTCCGCTTCTTGCATAGCTCTTTCCAAAACTAATGAGCCATCAATTCCCGCTTCGTCAAAATTGTATCTCTCGTGTTCAACATTTTTGAGTCTTGCTCTTTCGAGTTCGCGTTTTTCTTCTTCAGCTCTTTTTTGAAGATATGTGTAAAGAATTGGAATTCCTCTTTTGATTTCTTGTTTGCTGAATAAAATTTCGTAGTCTACATATTCAGGTAAAGTTTCAGTTGCCTTGTCGATATTAATTTCAAAGTATTGATAATTTTGATATAAATCACTCACAATTGCATTGTGTCTAAATGTTAGGAAAATTGTTATTATATAATTCAAAATTAAAATTAAAATTGGCCCTAATAAAACATTTTGAAGAATAATATTCAAATCGCTCGATTCATATGTATAGAAAATGTTCAACAAAACTGAAGCAAAGAAAATGATATATGTAATTATATTTAAAATTGTTATATCACGTTTAAATGTGCTGTTTCTAAGTGGACTTGAAACACAATTTTCAAAAGACATGTAGTGACTTGCTTTGTCTTCTCTATATAAAACAAATTGTTGCCAATGTTTTCTGAGTTTTGCTGGAATCTTTTTAGACTTCATTTTCTTATTGAACGCAACCAAATTTTCCTCATTGATTTGAGGATTTTCAATAAAATAATTGTTTAATGAATCAATCGCTTTAATAAGTCTAGACTCATAAGCACGAGATGTTGAAATCAATATGCAAATTGTTGTAAACAAAAATACACTTATAGCAGCAATAAATATTTTGCTATAATTTAAATTAAACTTTTGAAGTGAAATAAAGAAGTCATAAATCTTTTCAAATACTATATCCATAATTTCCCCTTTGAATTATTTTCGACATTAATTTACAATGTTATTATAACACAAAGAATAATTAATTACTAATATTTTTTCATATTTTTTAAATTTATTTTTAAAAATTTTTTATAATGTTTTTAATATTTTTTTAATTTTTGTTATTTTTTATTGAATTAAATTTTATTTTTAAAAATTATTTTATAAATAATTGAAAATATTATTAAATTATTTATCGCTATCATATTTAATTGACAAAATATTTATAATATAATAAAATTTGAAATAAGGAGAAAATATGTTTTCTTTATATTACCTTTATTATATTCTCGGCTTTGTTATGATTCCTGGAATAATTTTAGGAATTTGGGCACAAACGAGAGTTAAAACAACTTTTGATAAATATAAAAATGAGCAAACCAAACATGGCATGCCCGCACAAAAAGTTGCAAGATATATGCTTGACGCTGGTGGTTGCATGAACACAAAAATTCAACCAATCGCTGGCGAGTTGACTGATAATTATAATCCAAAAACAGACACAATTTCACTTTCTCAAAGCGTGTACGACCAAGCAACAATTTCTGCTGTCGGCGTGACTGCTCACGAAATTGGACATGTTTTCCAGCATAAACAAGGATATGGTCCAATTAAACTTAGAAATTTCCTTGTGCCTGTTATGAATGTCTTAGGTTGGTTTGTTTGGCCATTGATTATCATTGGCTTAATTCTTGAAATTGCATTTTCAGTGACCGGCGCAGATATCCTTATATATATTGCACTTGGTTTCTACGCCCTTGATACTGTGTTTTGTTTGATAACTCTTCCAATTGAATTAAACGCAAGCAAGCGAGCATACAAAATGCTCACCTCAACGGGTGAAATGGATTTGGAAGAAGCGAACAAAATGAAAGAGGTTCTAAATGCTGCTGCATGGACTTATGTGGCCGCCCTTATAACTTCAGTTTTGTCATTATTGAGACTCGTTTTATTTATCTTTGCCATCAAAGGAAAAGATTAGTATACAATTCGTTTTGCTCTCAGTTGTGAAAATTTTGTCATAACTTCATACTCGTGCGTGTGAGAATAATCAGCATAGCGTTTTAAGGAATTGAATTTGTTGCAAATGGACAATTCACTTCCTTTTTTTATTCCTTTGTTTGTTATATCAATCATGAAACAATCCATACAAATGTTTAAGACTTTGCAAACTTTTCCATTTAAAATTAAGTTGAAATTTATGTTTCTCATGTCAAATCCGTCAGCATATCCAATTGGGACAATCCCGATTTCCATGTCTTTATTTGCAATAAATCGTTTTGCATAACCAACCAAATCGCCCTTTTTCACATGCTGAATTTCCACAATCTGACTTTTTATTTCCACAACTTGTTTAAAACCTTTTTTCGAATTATTATATAAATTAAACCCAATTCTAACCATGTCGTAGTCATGGAGTTTCCTTTCACTTGTCACGCTATTATCCGCATGAATAATTGGTGAAAAATTATATTTTTTAACTAAATTTACAAATTGAATAAATTTTTTGTTTTGTGAGTCAACAAAACTATCATTTGTTGCAAAGTGAGTAAAAATACCTTCCAAATTTAATTCGCTGTCTTTTATTTCTTCAAGCGCTTTTATAAATTCAAATTCTTCTGAAAACCCAAATCTGTTCATTCCAGAGTTGACTTTTAAGTGGATATTTATTTTCTTTTTTTTATTTTTTAAAAAAATAACGTCGTCAAGATTCGAACAAGTGTATGAAAACCTTGTGTCTATTTCCCGTTTTTCAAGTGCTCCAACAATCAGAATTTTTGAAGTTGTGTATTTTGAAATTCTTTTTGCTTCATATAAGTTTGAAACACCAAAAAAATCCACATGACCATTTAATATTTTGACAACTTCAATATCACCAACTCCATAGGCATTTGCTTTGACCATTGCACAAATTTTTTTGTTGTTTGTGTGAGATTTTATCAAATTTAAATTATCTATTAAATTTTTTTTGGAAATTATAAACTTGTTAAACATAACAATATATATGAATAAAAAAAGTGAGTTGTTTAAACTCAACTTTCTTTTTTATTTTCTTGTTTCATTGCGAATTCACAACCGCAATATTCTTGTCGATAAATTCCCTTTTCCTTGCAAATTTGAATTGAACGCAAATACCCATTCTCTTTTTTGAAATCTGCATGCAAATATTTTATGCCAAACTTTTTTTCAAGTTGTTCGCCAAGTTGATTTATGAATTCGGCATCTTTGTGCGGACTTATTGACAATGTGGTCGTCACCACATCAAAATTATTTTCAACCGCATAAGAAAAAGCAAAATTCAATCTTTCTGCAATGCAAATTTGACATCTCGCCCCACCTTCCGCGTCTGTTTCATGCCCTTTCGTGACCGACAAAAATCTTTGGTGGTCGTATGGAATGGCAACAACTTTTATGCCCAATTTTTCAAACTCTTTCTGCCTGTGATTATACTCTTCAAGCGGATAAATATTTGGATTATAATATAAATATGTTATATCAAAAAATTCTTTTATACGCTCAATAACTGCACTTGAACATGGCGCACAACAACAATGCAAAAGCAGTCTTGGTTTTTCGCCAAAACTGCTTATTTCTTCATGCATAATCTTGTTGTAATCTATTTTCATTGACTAAATTTTATCACATTCACGTCAATTGTCAAGTGATTATTCAGTTAATAATAACAGATTATTAAAGGTGTAGTTTCCGCCCCAAACGCCGAAGTTAACACTTGAATTATTTCCCACAATGAACGCAAGGTCAAACGCTATTCCTGAACCAGTAATCTCATATAGTTCATAGCTCTCTCCATTTTCAACTTCGTCTGTGTTAAACATTGCACTTGTTAAATCGGATGTTGTCGTTGACGCGTCACCTTTTCCATGGAAGTAGTATGTAGATTTACTTCCGACTTTTTCAAATTTAACAATTCCTTTTTCAATAGCACCTTCAATTGCGATGCTGAAATTACCGTCGATTCGTGCACAACTTGAATCGTCGCAAAGTCCAACCATAAGTCCAAGCAATTTCTTGCCGTTCACTTTGAGTTTTGGTGCTTCGCCTTCCTTTTCTTCGCTTGAATAAGTGTAGAATTCTGTTCTGTTTGTCATCAAATTTGTTAGAGTGCTACCTGAAATTGAAAGTCCTGAATAATTTTCAAAATCTACATAAGTCACTTGTCCTAAAATAGTGACAATATTTTTTGAACTTTCTGTCAAACAACCTGAACCAGCACTTGCATTTATTAGAGTGTCGATAGAATAATCTTGCGCGATAATTCCACCAACAACATACCCCAACAAGTCACCATTAAATGTTGAATTGTTTATAACTCCTGCGACATTTCTTCCGACAATTCCTGCCACAACAGACTTTGAAGAGTTAAATTTAATTGTGCCGTCGCTTGTTGCATTGTTAATCAATCCTCCAAGGTTAAATCCAACAATTCCTGCTGAAACATAGTATGAATCGGCAAATGATGTGCTATCAAATTTGGCACTAACGCCATCAATAACTCCTCGATTTTCTCCGACAACTGCACCAGAATATTGAATTCCCGCAATATTTGCTCCTTGCAAGTTGACATTCACATTTGTTGCATGAACACGTTCGCCAACAAATCCAAACGCTCCACCGCTTGTTGTTGCGTAAACTGTGATTGCTCCTTCCACTTTAACATTGTTAATTTTGAAGTATCCTGAATTAATGTTTCTTTCAGCTAAACCAAATTCAACACTATCATATCCGTCCACAATTCCAAACACTGAACCCGCGTAGTAGACACTATCCAAATTGTCGTTTACAGTCTTCCTTACTGCCTTTGAATTGTAAATATCATACTGATACAAACTTACGATAAATGAATTGTTTACACTAACATTACTGCTAATGTTGTCAATGTTGAAGTCTCCAATAACCAATCCAACCAATCCACCAACAGCATTTCTTCCTGTTAAAGTCGTTGTCATTTCAACTTTGATGTTATATAAATTGAAATTCTCACTAATTCCTGCCAAAGCACCAACCGCTTGCGTTTGTGTTGCATTGATTGCCGCAGGTTTTAGAATTAAATTGCTGATTGTGTTTTCCACACTACTTGCATTAATTCCACTGAGTTTTGCGAATAATCCCATCGAATTTTGTTCTGCCTTTGAAGTTAGCAAGAAGTCTTCAATTGTCATTCCATTTCCTTGAATATTTCCTCTGAACTCCAACTTGCTTGACGAAGGATTTGTACCAATATTATCAATGTCTGAAATCACTCGATAATATCCTGCCGTGTATTGCAATTTATCATTTGAGAAATATTCTTCCCATGTCGACACGCTTGTGATGTCCTCGCCGTCTAGTGATGTTCGCATATAATTATGCAACAAGAAAGGATTTTCTTTTGTTCCAAGAGTTGAATAGTTCACAACATATTTATATGTGTATCCTGTGATTGGGTCTGGCTTGTCAAGTTCCACTGCATAAATGTCATTCAGTCCATAATAGTTTTTATACTTATTGTCTGAAATGAGTCCGCCATCAGGTACTTTGTTTTCAAAGTATCTCACTTTTGTCATTGTTGACACAAGTTGTGGATATGTGTTTCCACTTGTTTTTATCCACACTGCTGTTTCATTGTCTCCAAAAGTAAATCCTAGTTTTTCGTATACTGCCTTATCCCCACGATAGATGTCTAACTCGTATGTGAGTTTATCAGGATATGTGCTTGTTGCGTCAAGTTTGTTTGACACAAAAGACAAGCAATGCCTAAGTCCTGTTGTTGCGAACGCAAATCTTGCGTCGACTGTCTTCAGTTGAGAATTGTTTACATATGAATAAGATGTCGTAATTGTTCCAGAATTTTCAAACACAAAACCTGAATACTTGCTGTTGTTATTTCCCACTTTGTCAATATAAGAATAGCAATTTTCAATTGTCCCTGTATTTGAGAAAACAAATCCTGCTGACTCATTGACTGAATTTGTTGTTGATTTGTCTGTTTTCCCGCTTTCCATATAAGACATGCGTATTGAACCACTATTGTTGACAACAAAACCTGCCACCTTAACTTCCACATCATAACCGCTGTAGTTATACGCGTCAATTCTCACGTCATATACATCACAACTTGCAATTGTTCCCAAATTTGAATATACAAATCCAGCGATGTTCGCTTGTGCATAGATATCCAATTCAGATTCACAATTTGTGATATATCCTGTTGTTTCGTTTGTGCCAACCAATCCTGCCACAACAAAATCTATGTCTCTTGATGTTAAATTTTTGTAAATTGCACTTGCTGTTAAACTTACATTTCCGCTTACATAACAATTTGTGATAATTCCACTATTTGTTGGCGTCAATCCTGCAAATGTCAAAGATGAATAATTTGCAAGCGCGCCACTTGTTAAGTCAATATAATTAGCACCGCCACCAAGGATATAAACAATTTCCAAGTTTTTAACAATCATCCCTTCGTACACTTGTTTGAATAGTCCTGCAACGATATTCTCTTCTTCAAATTTTGTTGTATCAAAACTATTTATTGTGATTTTTCGTCCGTTTCCATCAAATTCTGCAACTTTCACATCAATTGGAACATAATTGTTAAATGTTAAATCAGTTCCCAAAATGTAATAGCCATAATCATTTGATTCCATTTGTAAGAAATCTTCTTCGCTTGTGATAACTGTTGGTTCAACAGCAGATGTGACAAGGTTAAAGTCAAGATTGAATGTTTTTTCGACTGTTATATCTGTTTCATCTGTTGTCAATTCTAATTTGTTGCCGTTGAGTTTTAAATTAAATGCAACTTTAAGTTTTATGTTTTTGTCATATCCGTTTTCAACTTTGATTGTTGCCTTTCCGTCATCATCAAAACTTAAAATGATCTTATTATCGTTGGCTTGAATTTTGATGACGATTTCTTTGTCATCTATTGTTTTAGGAGTTTTGATACCAACATCATTGCCATTGCCATCTACAAAAGTGATATAATTGAGTAATTCACTATTAATGCTTGTTAATAAAGTGTCTGAATCATTATTGCTTGTCTTATCAACAACATCGTTGTCACCAAAGATTGCTTTAATCTCAGTATCTTTGCCAATATTTCCATAAATTGACTTGCCGTCCACTGTTGGAGACATTGTGATTCCATAAACCATGAAATCAATAACCGTCAAATCTAACCTTACTGATTGTTCAACTTCCAAACCTGCAACTTGATTTTTTGCAGTCCATTCTGCCGTAATTTTTGTTCCAGAATCAATTCCTGACAAATCAAGAGTTTGATAACCGTTTACAATGTCACTAAATTTTCCAGCCGTCGCAGATTGAGTGAGTTCTGTGGTGAATTCAGTTGACACCTTAAATGTTAATACAGAATCTTTTGCGACATATGCTGAACTTTCGGTTGTCGAATTATTTGCACTGACCACCACGGCATTTGTGTTGTCTGGTTTTAGAAGAGCAACCGTCACATTTGGAAGCATTTTCGTCAATATCTCAATTTCGCTTCGTGCTGACGTGATTTCTTGAGCAACACCGTTTACCAAAACATATGCCCTTGCTTGAACAATGTGTGACCTGCTGTCGCTGTCTCGGTCTATTGCTGTTGCAACATAAATTCTTGAAATTGAACTTTCGAGTTTTTTTAGTCGAATTCCATTTCCGTTCTCAAGTTCAATTTTGTTTTCAACCGTGTGTCCATCAAACGCCTTATATTGTTCGAAATAAATTGTGTCTCCACCTGTTATATCTTCAATTTCAATGTAGTCATAGTATCCAATGTTTGGCACAATGTCCAAAACAATTCTTCCAGTGTTTGCGTTTGTTGCTGTTGCTTGTTCCAAAACATTTTTATTTTCCCAATTTTCACCAACTTTAATGTAGTTTTTCATTTCAAGTTTTTGAATTTGAGCTGGAAGAAGAGTATATTCAACATAATTTCCTTCTAAATTTATGTCTGCCTTGCCATCATTGTTTGAATCAACAATAATTTCAAACTTTAACGTGATTTTGCTGTCTGCTTTTTTAAGATTTGCAATTGTATCGTCCAAAAATTTAAATTCAAATGATACATATTGTTTTTCGTTTGAATATGAATGACTCAACATTATCAATTGATAATCTGTGTTTTTTGTTAATTCTTGAGATTCCACATCTTCACCAATCAATGAAACATTGACATTGATATGATTATAATTTTTTGATTCGTCAGCATCGTCTGTTTTAATCAATTGAGTGTCTGTGTAAATTGTTGCTGAAATAGGAATTGAAGTTGTTGGATAAACAATTCCGCCGTTCGAGTTGAATTCAATTTTTGTTGCGCCCACTGAAGTTTTTACTTGAACTTCTCTTTTATTTTCACTGCTTGACAATGATACACCATTCAAAGTTTGGAAAGGAGTGAGCGTAATTTTCCCATCAAAACCAGATTTGATTGCTGTTATAACGACTTTTTCACCTTCGTTTATTGTGATTGTTCCTTCACTGATAGATTTTCCATTGATTTTTATAAAATCACCCGCTTTGGCAGGAATGGTTAATGTCAAACCGAAATCTTGAGTGGTTGCATATGAATAATATTTTCCATCATCAGATTGCATTTTCCCAGAAGACTCAACGACGAGTTGTTTTGACATATCTTTTGCAATTTGAATTGAATTCGCAACAGATATTGTTCCAACTGGAAGTTTAACATAAACATCGACTGAACACTTTACACTTTCGTCCAAAACGGCAGAGAATGTTAAAGTTGCGTGCCCCACGCCATTTATGTGCAATTTTCCGTCATTTGAAACAGACACAACACTTTCATTGTTTGACGAAACTCTAACGTTCAAACTTGAAATTCCACTTGGTTCGTAAGTAAATGATAACAAATCAAGAATTTCAAATTCATTATTATTTTCATTTAATTTTGAAACAACATCTGAAGGTGTTGATGCATTATGGAAATCATAATAATCAAACCATAGTGTAGTCGTACTTAATTTATGAGTTGAATCTTCTTTCACTGTGGCAGTCAAACTCGTTGGCTGAACATCAAAAATCGGTTTTGTTTTCCCAGTATCTAATGTTATGAAACTGTTTCCACCATTTATGTCATCATCTTGACCCCAATTATTACCAGTTATTGAACCACTTGCAGGTTTCGTTGGTGTAATAAAATATCCTGTTCCACTATATGTTTCACTTAATGTGTAATATGCATTCTCATCTGACAATTTACCTATGAAATAAACATTATTGACGATGGCTTCAGTTGTGTTTGCAATTGCTGAAATATTGCTTGTTGCGGATATATACGCATTGACACTGCAATATGAAACTATACAATCAACAGAAACCTGTTCTGTTTGTTGAGTTTCTTGATTATTAATCTCAATTTTACCCACAATTCCCGCAACATAATCTTTACCGACAATGTCAGGATCTTTACCGACAATGTCAGGAGTTGTGAATTGAGAATTAAAATCTGTGCTATCTGTATCATATTTAAAGCGATAACTCATAACTGAGCAGAAAGATATTTCTCCCTCAGTTGAAAGCCCTACAATTCCACCAACGTTTGTGTTTCCTTGGATTTGTTCTGCTTCAAGAATTTGATATCTAGCATTGTAAATTTTTCCGCTGTTAACACCAACAATTCCACCGACATTATCATTCGCTTTTATCTCTGCACTTGAAACAAGATTTGACACACTGCCTGTATTTTTGCCAATCACTCCGCCGACATTGTTTCCGCCACTTATCGTTGCGTGCGAAATTAAATCATGAACCGCATAAATATCATTGTTTTCATCATCTTTGATTAATTTAACATTATTTTGTCCAACTATGCCACCGATAGTAGAATTAGTGTTTGTACATATTATTGAAATGGTTGAAGTATAACCTTGGTCTTGGATTGTCACTGCGAATGTGACATCTCCACTTGTTGCGCCCAATGTTGTTTGTGGAATTGGTTGACCGAAAATTGTTCCATTATATGTTGTTTCTAATTCCGTTTCTGAATCGGCCACCGTTGTTGTTCCGTTTATTCCAACCAAGCCACCGGCAATGATTTCATTTGTCCCACTGAATGTTATCGTTCCACTAACTCCGATTAAAGTGTTCGTTGTATATTTAATCTCACCATAGTTTTTTGCCACCAAACCACCGAACACCACCGCATTTTCAACCGAACCTGAAACCACCACGCTGACATCTTCTAGATTCCCATAGTTTTCCGCAATCAGTCCAACATTATTTTTATCTTTAACGCTATAATTCACTTCAAAAGTGACGTTTTTAATTGTTCCAGACAATTTTCCAAACAAGTTTGGCATGTTGTTTGTCAATTGAATTCCTGTCAACCTTAATTGAGAAGACTCTGCATAAATTGTGCCAGCAAAATTTGAAATTGTATTGATTCCTTTCGTTGTCCTTGAAAGGTCTACATCTTTTGTTAGTTTGAAATACACTCCTTCTTTTTGAAGGTTTTCATTCTCTGCAATTTCCCAAAAATCGTCCGCATTTTTGATTAAGAAAGGATTTTCTTCTGTTCCACTTGAACAAACAATTTTAATATTTGCATATGCGTTTTTATAGCCGTTCATCAAAAAGTTTTCTGGATAATCAAAACCATAGGTCGTTGCGTCAATTTTTTCTCTAAGTGCATCTTTTGCAAACACTAACAAATATGAGTTTACGCTTGGAATTTCATTAAGTTTTATTTTCCCATCAGTTAAATCAAAATTGCCGTTTAAAATTTCTCCATTTTCAGAAACAACTTTTGCAATATAGTTTGGATTTGAAACAATATTCGTTCCAGCGCTATTTTCCACGCTAAATGAAATTTCTTGTCCAATTTTTAAGTTGATGTATGCTTCATTCTCGTCATCATAATTCACAACACCTTCGTCAAATGACACCGAAACGGAATTTGTGATTACAGGTTTTTTTACATACACTGTCATAAATGTTGAAATTTCCACACCAAATTGTTTCACGGTTGCATAAACAACAATTGTTTTTACTTGCCCATTTATCAACTCAAAGTTTTTAGTCAATTTGTTTGTGTCAGTGTATGTTGGTAAACTATCATCTCCAACAATTTCCCATTTAATATATCCGCCGTCTTCAAATTCTTGGAAATACAACCAATTGTCGATGCTTTGGTTATTTACAGAAAGTGAAAAGTTTAAATTTGCGTTGTCTTTTTCGTATGCTCCAACTTGATTGTAAGCATAAACATCAATTGAAGGAGCAACAACTTTTTCTGCGCCAGCACTCAACCCTTTTTGCACGGCAATTTTTAAGTCTGCACTTGTGATGCGATTATACACAAAAAATGTTTTGCTATAAATTTCTAGTTGTTCACTATCTGAGTCTTGCCCTGTTAGTGAATATTTTTTGTAATTTGCTTTAATTTGCACTGTTATATAATCAGACTCGTTAACAAGACTTTTATTGAAGTTGACATTAAATGTTTGTCCACTTAAACTCCAACTAGCATAAGAAATGGCACTTTCCCCATTCGAATGCGTCACACTGATTGACAGCGGAGTTTCAGATAAAACGATTCCTGATTTTATCAATTCTTCATTAATTTTAAATTCGCATTCAATTTGACTTCCTTCTGGAATGATATAGTCTGTTTCATAATCAGAATAAATGTATTCATCATCGTTTTTATTTTCAAACAACAAATCATTTTTTGCTAGATTCGGAGTAAAATCGCTTGCATCTAAATTTTTATACACAAAAACGGTCACGCTGGTTGTGTAATTTGAGCCAGTTTGAGTGAGTGTGATTTCATACTCACCGACTTCCGTATCCCCATTATAAATCAACTTTATGTATTTAATAGATTCGCCATATTCTGTTGCGTTATAGTCAAATTCCAACGAATCTTTATCGTTAGAACTCGTCCCAGTTATAGACCATAATGAAAGTTTTAGCAAATTTCCTGTTGTTGGAGTGAATTTTGGTTTTACTTCGACATTAAATTTTGCTGAATTAATTATTGTTGTTCCATTTTTTAAATCTTCTGGCCTAAACAAGAGAGTTTGAGATTCCTTATTCTTATCTAAATATGCAGTCCCATTAAAGTTTGATTGTTCCTCTGTTTTTGAGTCAACATATGTGTAAAAATGAATTTCTGAACTTCTTATTCCAATTTGTCCGGTCAAATTCATTGTGACCGAGCGAGTGAGAATTGAATTTTGCAAATACTTTGCAGTTCCATTGTACACACTTTGAATTTCAAAACTCATTGCATTTTGTGTGACTACGTCATAATCAACAGAATAAGACACGTAAATTTGTTTGAAAACTGAAACATTATCAAAGATTTTTTCACTAGTGAAGCGTTCAGATATGCATTTTTTTGTTTCGTCATTATAATAAAACTTCAAATTTAAGAAATTTAAAGTTGACCTTGCAGTTCCAATATTAGATTTGTCAGTGTCTGTAAGTTCCGTCCCATCTTTTGTATAAATCAAGTTTGATTTGTTCAACACATCAGCATCTAACACAATTTGCATAGTCTTGAATTCACTAAACACATCAAGACCATTTGCTGAATAAGGTTCAAATTTAAATATGGCATTAGTTCTTGTTCCGTTATACAAACTGAATATGTCTTCGTTATGAACATTTGCATTCACGTCAAGCACTTTGCCTTCCATTGTCACTTGCACATTCGAAGGGTGCTCTTCACCTTTGACCTTTATGCTTGTTGAAATCGTTTCAAGTTCACCCACATATTTTGGAACATAACAAATTTTTATCTCAACTGGATTTTGTGTTTTTGTTATTGCAACAATTGAAATGCTATTTCCAGTTATTATCACCTCAAACGCGTCTTTGTCGCTTGGACTTGCCACATTTGGAACAATTTCCACTTCAAGATTATAATTGTCTTCCCACCCATAATCTGTATTAGAAAGTTTTGCCCCTGCAGTTATGTTTAAACCATTCAATGAATATGTGTATTCATCTGCGCCAGTGCCTTCCGTTATTGTGCTTGTATTATTTGCAAGAAGATAAAAAGTTTCCGCTTTTTTTGTTGCATCAGTATATGTATTTAATGTCCCTTCATGAGCAGGGTCAGTTGAAAGCACAATGTTTTCATCACTTAAGTTTTTAACAAAATGGATTGTCACATACTTGCTTTCGTCGTTTGCGTATTTTGTTTTCCAATCGTCAGAGAAAATTCCGTCGTAATTTTCAAGATACGCTATTGGATAAATTTTTAATGTTGCACCATCTGTCACTTTTGAATTTACTTTAAAACCACTCGCTCCAATTTCGGTTGTGTCAGAAATTGTTGAAACATTTGTCACTCCTTCATTTTTTACGACACCAAAATACATTGCGTCCGTTCCATGAACTGGTTGATAAAGTTTCAACAAATCCAATTTTGTGTCATTCTCTCCAGAATCTGGAATTGCAACAAAACAGTCAGTTTCCAAAACTCTTACGTCAGACGCTTTTTGTTGAACTTTTAAATCAACTGAAAATGATTTGTTTGACGCGATGTGGGTTGCAACAAGTTTCCCAACTTTTGAACTTGCTTGATTTGCAACAACCGTGACATATAAAATGTCGCCACTATAAACATAATCTGTCACGCTCGCAAGATTGTCAGTTGCATAAACAACAACTTGACCGATGTCTTTTTCTTTTATTCCGGAAAAACGAATTGAAATTTGTTTGGTGTCATCTGTTTCTTTTATGAGTTCGATTTCAGAAACTTGTTTCCCATCACAAAAAAAACTCATTTCCAACTTTGAATAGTTTGGTTTGCACGCAGAAAAAATCATGCAACATAGCATAGACAAAACTATCAAAATTGAAGAACATATTTTTTTCATCGTTTTCCCCTAATTAATTTAACCTAAATGAAATAAAATATTTAATGCACTATTTTTATTAAAACCATTATAAAAGAAAATGCAATAATTTGTCAAATGTAAACATAAAAAAAATTGAAAATAAATATAAATAAAAAAAAGGGATTAAAATGGAAAATAATTTAAGTGAAAAAAAAGAACAAACAATTATTTTGAAAAATAGAAGTGAATTGACCATTTCTGGCACAAACAAATTAATCAGTTTAAAAAGCGACTTAATTCAACTAGACACAAATTTTGGCGGTGTTATGGTGATTGGTTCAAACTTGGAATTGCAAACATTGAATCAAGAAACCACATGTGCGCAAATTTCAGGGAACATAAATTCAATTAAGTTTGTTGAAGGAAATAAAAAGGAAAATATTTTTAGGAAGATTTTTAAATGATTTTTTCCACACAAAATCAAATAAATTGTTTTTTAATATTTATTTTTCTCGGAATAAATTTTTATTTAATTTATTCGTTTTTTGCAGTTATTTTTTCAATAAATTTTGGAAAAATTATAAAAAAAATAATTTTTGACACTGTTTTTTACGCTTTTTTTGCAATTATTTTTATAATTTTTTTGATTTTATTTAACTTTGGCTGTTTTTCGTTAACTCTCGTTTTGGCAGTGTTAATTGGCATTTTTTGGTCAAAACTTTCCTTTAAAAAATCAGTTGTATTTTTTATGAATCTGTGCTACAATAACAAAAACAAAAAGAAGAGAGGAAAAGAAAATGCAAATCTCAAAACAACTTAAGTTTATTTTCTTTATTGCTTTTGCTGTGCTGATTTTGCTGGTTGTTGTCCTTGGCTTTCAACTTGTTCAAATCAACAAAAACAACAAGACAATTCAACAACAACAAACTGAAATCACAAATCTTCAAAATCAAATCGATTATTATGAAAGTCTTGAAGAAACATAACACTCGACGGGAGAATTTATGATTATAACAATAACCGGAAAACCATGCAGTGGAAAAGGAACTGTTTCAAAACTTATTTGCAGTGAACATAATTTCGAATATGTTTGCACAGGGGACATGTTCCGTTCGCTCGCAAAAAAGAATGGATATGATAGCATTTTAGAATTTCAGCAAAATGAAGATGTCACAAAAATTGATTATGAAATTGACAATCAAATTGCTGAACTTGGGCGAAAAAAAGCAAACGAAGACATTTTAATTGACTCTCGTCTTGCATGGCATTTTGTTCCAAAATCGTTCAAAGTGTTTATTGACATCGATTGGAAAACGGCAGGCGAAAGACTTTTAAATTCAAAAAGAGAAACAGAACAGGCAAAAAACCTACGTCATGCAATCCACACACTAAAAAACAGATGGAAAACGGAAAATAAAAGATATAAAAAAATATATAAAATCGACAACTTAAATTCAAAAAATTATGATTTTATTATTTCAAGCAAAAATTTAACACCAAATCAAGTTGCCGACGCAATCATGGAAGCATACATCGACTTTGTGCAAAACGCATAAAGTTTTTTCTTACAAATTTTTATATCTAAACATATAATGCACTATGAAAAAATGGCTAAAAATCTGTGCGGTGATTCTATTGTTCGCCGTTATTTCTGTGTGTATATTCTTTGTTTTGAAAGGTCTTGGCATAACAAATTTTGAAAACTTAAAATCTGTTATACTAAGCACAAAACAATGGGGACTTTTAACTTATTTTTTAATTCAACTAATTTGTTTGGTCTTGTTGTGTTTTGTCCCTCTTTTAAACACCTCTTTAATTCTACTTGGAATAGCAATTTTCGGACCAATTTGGACATTTGTTGTCTCTATGTTGGATATTGTTTTTGCTTCAACAATATTATTTGTCATTGGCGACAAATTTGGAGAAAAATTAGCAAAAAAATTAGTTGGCAAAAAAGATTTTGAATTAGCGCAAATCGCTGTCGACACAAAGAGCAAAATTCTTCTCCCCTTCTTTTACATTCTTCCTGGATTCCCCGACGAAGCATTATGTTTGGTAGCGGGTATGACAAAAATGAAATATTGGTACCTTATGCTTGTCACAATCGTTTATCATATTGTGGAAATCGGAATGTTTTGTTTCCTTGGAAGTGAACTTGTGGACTGGTCAGCACTCACGGCAGTTGATTGGATAATTTTAATAAATGTTGTGATATTGGATTTGATTTTTTTGTTTAAACTTGAAAAAAAACTAACAAAAAAACAAGAAAAAACAAAATCTCAGAACGAGTCTGAAAAATAGCGAAATTTAAAAAATCGGAATTTTTTGTTTGAAAATTAAATTTGTTATAGTATAATAAATTTATGGAAAGTATTAATCAAGCTTTAAAATATTTGTTATCAACTGCAATTCTTGATGTTTTTTTGTTGCTGATTTTCATATTTTTCCAAATTTTAAATAAAGATAAAGTTTTTAAAAAACCAAAATTATCTTTTGTCGGTTTAACTTTGATTATTGGAATAGCAACTTTTTTTAGTTTATATCCAATTCAAGCAATAACACAAGTTTGGTTCACTGAGATTGGTTTTAATCCAACCCCTTTCCCATATGAACTAAATCCAACAACATTTGCAATATCTCTCATTTCGTTTGTTTTACTCCCTGCTGTTTGCGAAGAGTTGATGTTTAGAGGTTTAATTCAAAGAAAATTGTCAAAATATGGACAAGCATTTGCAATTTTTGTGACAAGCATTTTCTTTTCACTTTTTCACTTCTCAATTCATCAAACAATTTATCCTTTCTTGTTCGCTTTGTTGCTTGGGGTCATAATGTCATTGACAGACAACATAATATATTGTATCACCCTTCACGCGTGCAATAACCTGCTTGCTTTAACATTAAATTATTTCAATGTAAGTTTATATTCTTCGAGTTTAATATACAAGATTTTTGGAATTATCTTAGCAATTGCTTACTTAATTTTCATCATTTCTGTTATAATAAAACAAAACAAAAAAAGCAAAAAGCAAAAATTCACCCTTCCTGTTATTATTGGGACAGTTTTGGCATTTTTGATTCTAAGTGGAATTTGGATTTATATAAATTTCTTTATGTGATATGAAAAACAGCAAATTATTCAAGTTAAATTTAATATTCTTTATTGCAATGACTTCCATTGCCGTTATTTTTTTGCTTGAATATATGCAAATCATAACAAATGATGCATTGGCGTCGTTCTTGGTGCAAATAATGACAATGTTTGCAATCCCTTTGTTATTATATACACTTTTTATCTCGAAAAATATCAAACAAACTTTTGTGGATTGCGGTTTTAAAAAAATAAATGGGAAAATCCTTATATTAACTTTAATTCTCGGCGTTATTTTAACAATTTTAAACTTTTTTGTGGCGGTAGCATCTCAAACAGTTATCTCATTGTTTGGATTTGAAAGTCTAAGTTCAATACAAGCAAATGTCGGTTCTGATTTGATGTTTGAATTTTTCTTTTCTGCAATTTTGCCTGGAATATGTGAAGAATTTTTGTTTAGAGGAATTATGTTGCATGCTAACAAAAAACTCACAAATCCAAGATACGCTTTATTGATTTCTTCAATTCTGTTTGGCTTCACACACATGAATATCAACAAATTTTTCTACACTGCAATTTTGGGCGGACTTATGGGATACACAACATTGGTCGCCGACAGCATCATTCCTTCAATGATAATCCATTTCATGAACAACTTCTTTAACTGTTTGCCAGTGGACAAATTGTTGCCAGGGATTATGAAAATTGTAAATATAATCTTTTCTAACACTTTAATTTTCATATTCATAAGTTCAATTTCAATTTTATTGTTAATTTATCTATACATTTTAATCACTCGAAAGATTTATAGGGAACGGATAAAAATGAATGTCCACTCCACAGCAAAACACTTAAACTTGAAAAATCTTCCACCAGAGCAAGCGGAATTGTACTTAGCACAACTTACAAAAATTTTAAAAGACAAACAATCTCCAAAAATTTTAACGGCCAACACAAAAATATCATTTGTTGACTCTGTATTTATGATTTGTAGCGTGGTTTTAGGAAGCACAATCACAATTATGACATTTATTTGGGGGATTTTATGATAAAAATTCGTCTTATTGTTTTAGGGGACATAAAAGAAAATTATCTTAAAGACGCAATCGCTGAATACAAAAAACGTATCTCACGATTTGCAAATATTGAAATAATTGAACTTAAAGAAAATGTTTGCAAGTCCAACCACCCTTCTGACATACAAAATGCACTTCTGAAAGATGCTGAGGAAATCAAAAAACAAATCAAAGGTTATCCAATTTGTTTAGATATTGATGGTCAACAGTTGTCCAGCATGGAAATCGCGGAAAAAATAAAAAGCTTGTCACTATCCACAAGCGAAATTTCATTTATTATTGGTGCGTCAAACGGATTACATCAAGAAATTAAAAGCATTTGCAAACAACGATGGTCGTTTTCTCGTTTGACTTTTCCGCATCAACTCATGCGCGTGATTTTTTTGGAACAATTGTATCGTTCATTCACAATTCTTAACAATGTATCATATCACAAATAAGAGGTGATTATGACATATCAAGAACTTATAAATCAGATTCTCCAACTTCAAGAAGAAGGATTGGACGTTTTTTCAATTGGTAAATCGACTTTAGGAAAAGAAATTTGGGCAACACATGTCGGAGATTACACAGGAACTCAAATTTTAATTCAAGCGGGAATTCATGCTCGTGAATACATAACAAGTCTCCTTTTGGTGGAGCAAGCAAGAAACATTTTCAACAACAATCTGGTTGAATCAGGCGGAATTTATTTCATTTTTTTAACCAATCCAGACGGCGCAGAAATTGTACTCGATGGAATTGACAGCGTAAATTGTGAAATCACAAGGCAATATCTAACACTCGCAAACAATGGTTCAACTGATTTTTCACAATATAAAGCAAACATAAATCTTGTTGACCTTAACACCAATTTTGATGCAAATTGGGGAAAAGGTGCTCAAAATGTGTTTTGTCCAGCCACGGAAGATTTCGTAGGATTTTATCCAAACAGCGAACGAGAAGTGAATAATCTCATTAATTTTACTCTAAAAACAAAACCACTTTTAACAATTTCTTATCACACAAAAGGAAATGTCATTTATTATGGATTTGAAGGAGAAAGTGAACAAAATCTTTCAAGAGACCAAATGATTGGAGAATCTCTCAGCGAGTTGACAGGATATCCTCTCATCAAAACAGAAAACTCAACAGGAGGATATAAAGATTGGTGCATACAAAAACTAACAATACCAGCGTATACGATTGAAGTCGGCGACGAAAGTTTAAGTCACCCTATCGGCATTGAAAACTTGCCAGAAATTTATTTGAGGAATAAAGATGTCCCTGTGCTCGCACTTGAAAAAGCAAAAGAATATTCAAAAAACATTGACTTTGTCACCCCAAACGTGCAAAATATTATCAACAAGGTAGGATTAATAGATTATGGACGCGATGAAAAGGGCTACAATGCAAGGCTACAAAGCAGAATCGAAAGAAGAAATTCCAATAGGAGCAGTAATAGTTAAAGAAGGCAAAATTATTTCCAGTGCACACAACACTCGTGAAAAAGACCAAATTGCCACACATCATGCAGAAATTTTAGCAATTGAAAAAGCGTGCAAAAAATTGAAATCTTGGCGTTTGGAAGACTGTGATTTATATGTCACGCTTGAACCTTGCCCCATGTGCGCTGGCGCTATTATGAATGCACGCATACGCTCTGTCACATACGCAGTAAAAGATGAAACGAATGGAGCATTTTCAAGATTTGATATGATAAATAAATCAATGAATCATTCAACACAAGTCATTTTTGACCCAACATATGAACAAGTTAACAAAAATTTAATTCAATCGTTTTTTAAAGAACGAAGAAAAAAGAATTCCTAAATTAGGAATTCTTTTTTTATGCTATCGTGATATAGTAATTGCCATCTTCACCTTGGAAAATTTCAACTGCTGATTCATTAAGAATCATATATCCTGCCAATGCAGATGCATCTTCGAGATTTGTGTCAATCTTCCATGTTCCGCAATACAATTTAACAGAATCACTATTTAAATCGCAAGCAACTGTGAATCCACCTTCACTTTGAGTGAATGTCAAGTATTCCAATCCTGCTGGTTTATCTCCCAATGTGACTGTCACAATTTCTGCGAACACTGGTTTTAATTCTGATACATTTGTGATTGTGTAAACATAATATGTTCTTCCATCTTCAACAACATCATCTTCTCTCGTGATATTATCATTAGAAATTGGTGTTATTTCTGCTGAAGTCTCAGTTCCATCATTCAAAGTCATCAAGAATCCAGGGAAGAAATAACCTGTTAATTCTGTCATGTCAAGTTTTATTTGAGCACTTGAACTTTCTTTAACAATATAACCATCAGTTGATTCAACAATGTTTTCATTTTGTATAACGGAAATATTGTTTTGACCAATGCTTCCTGAAGTCGTTTTATCTTCAATTGAAACAGTCAATCCATAACCTTGTGTATAATTGAATGTCAATTCAAGATTTGAGTTATTTGAAGATGTTGGCATTTTATAACTTAATGCGTTTGCAGAATCCACAAATGTATATCCAAGAACAGAATCTCCATTTTCATCAGCAATATCCAAAAGTTGATAAACCGATTGTCCCGATACTGTTCCAGTAAGGACATTTGCGAACAATTCGTAAGAAACTGTTCCTTTATTAAGAACTTTCTTAGAACCATTTCCTGAAATTGTTTCAGAAACCACGCCATCAACTTTAATATTTACTCCAAATGAGTTAGTTCCAGACCAAGAACTATCACTCGTTGTTATAGCACCTGTTGATGAAACATTTACTGTTAAATATTCATAATAAGTGAATTGTGCAGTGTATGTAGCATCTTCAGTCACCACGACAATTTCAGGTGACCAGCCAGTGAATTCATATTCACCATTTCCGTCTCCTGCCTTTGTTGGAGTTGAACCAGTATAACTTGGCATTGTGCCATAGTCCAAAGTTTCAGACTTCAAAGTTGTTCCATCTGCATTAAGCCAAATCACAGTGTAAGTTTTGATTTTCCAACATGCAGTGATTGTCGTTGATGTTGAGAATGTTTTTGTCCCACTTGTCCAATCAGCCACATCGTTTCCTGTTGTGTCCCAACCAGAGAATGTATATCCAGTTTTTGTTGGAGCGTAATTTGAATAAGTTAATGTTAAAGTTGGTTTAGTTTCAGAATAGTTTGTACCATCTGTTGAATACCAAAGTGTTTCATTTGCTCTTGTTGCACTACCAGCATGCACTGACAAATCATAACTATGATTTTGACTTGCATATTGATTGTTATATCGTGTTTGTTGTGAATATGTGAGGGTCTCTGTTTTGAATGTTGAACCATTCGCCATCATTGTGACAACAATTGAACTTTCGCCATCATTTTGAATTTGTTCAGTTGCTTCAGTCACTGTTCCGTTCCACACTGCATACCAAGTTGTGTTTGCTGTAGGTTGTTTAGCTCCACTTGTCCATTCTGCTGTTGCATCTTTATTTTCGCTCCAGCCAACAAATGTGTATCCAGACTTTGTCACTGTGTAATAACTCAAACTTCCATA